>NZ_JAIVFO010000049.1 GCF_029991245.1 Xanthobacter autotrophicus | reverse complement strand
CTGCCCTCCCCCGCAAGCGGGAGAGGGTTCTCCACCGCCCCCGGTCATCGCAACAGATTTTCAAACTGACCCACTACCCGGTGACGGCGTCCCTAGCCGCAGATGGCTAAAATGGTAGCATAACACAAACTAGAACCAAGCTTAGCCGTGTCGCTAAGCTGCTCGCGAAAAGGGGGCATCTCGCATCTGATGGATTACGCCCTCACAAGCGCTTGAAGAGACTTCAGAACGCAGATATCGGACAGTCGTGGATTGCGAATACGCAATGAGCGTGGCGGTCGAAGCGGCTAAAAATAAGCCGATATTGCGACAGTTCGCCGCTTGCCCCCAACTATATAAGATCTTTCGCGGAGCCGGATCATGTCCACCGATGTCGTGCAAATTGAGACACGCGAATCGAGGCTGGAGCACCTGCCAATCTCGTTCTTTGCCTCCGTGATGGGGCTGTCGGGCCTGGCGCTTGCCTGGCAAAAAGGAGTTCATGTCCTCTACATCGCGTCCGAGTGGGTTTCGCTCGTAATCGCAGCCGCCGCCGCGCTGGTGTTCCTCACCCTGCTCGGCCTTTATGGGGCGAAGGTCGCGCTTCACCCCTCGCACGTGGTTGGTGAATACCGTCATCCGGTCAAGCTGCACTTCTTCCCGGCGGTTTCCATCAGCCTTCTGCTGCTGAGCATTCTCGCGCTCAACATGTGGCCGGCAATGGCGATGCCGCTGTTCGCCGTGGGTGCCAGCTTGCACTTGGTCCTGATGCTGCTGGTGCTGAACAGCTGGTTCAATCACGACCATTTCCAGACCGTCCATTTGAACCCCGCATGGTTCATCCCTGCGGTGGGCAACGTGCTGGTGCCATTGTCCGGCTTGGCGCTCGGCTATGTCGAGCTGTCCTGGTTCTTCTTCGCGATCGGGATCATGTTCTGGATCGTGCTGTTCACGATCATCATCAACCGGGTGCTTTTCCACAATCCTCTGCCCGAGCGCCTGGCGCCGACGCTTTTCATCCTGATCGCGCCGCCGGCTGTCGGCTTCCTCTCCTATGTGAGACTTGCCGGCAACGTCGATGCGGCGGCGCACATCCTCTATTATTTCGCCCTGTTCATGACGCTGTTTCTGATTACTCAAGTGCCGCGCCTGATGCGTGCCGCCTTTTTCTTGTCCTGGTGGGCTTATTCCTTCCCGCTTGCGGCGGTCACCATCGCGAGCCTCACCATGTACGAGAAGATCAGCGGAACCGCGTTCTTCGTCATTTCGGCTGTCCTGCTTGGCATCGTCACCACCGTTGTGACTGCTCTTGTCGTCCGGACGCTGGTCGCCATTGGCCGGGGGAGATCTGCGTGCCCGAATAGGCCCGCCCGGGATCCTGGGCGGCTTGAAACACAATGAGCACCGCTCTCTTCAGGCGGGCAAGGGAGGAATAAGATGCGCAAGGCAAGCATCTGCTTGTCACGGCTGATGGCGCTCGCGGCAGGTTTCGCCATGATCGCCGTCGGTCCGGTTTGGGCTGAGACGCCAGATCCAAAACCTCAGGCCCCGGTCACCGGGCAGGCACTCGCTGCCGAACAGGGCCCTGCCGCAGACAAGGCCGCCACCGCCGAAACGGCTGCTGCCGTCGGAGCGAAAGCGCGCACGCGCGCCGGGGGCACCGCGGACCATTCCAAGTTCAAGATCCTTCAGCAGGATTTCAAGTCCGGCCCCGAGGTGACTGCGGCCTGCCTCACGTGCCACACCGAAGCTTCCAAGCAGGTGATGAGCTCGATCCATTGGACCTGGCGCTTCGACAATCCGAAGACCGGCCAGACGCTGGGCAAGAGCGAGGTGCTCAACTCCTTCTGCGGGAATGTCGCCGCCAACGAGCCGCGCTGCACGAGCTGCCACGCGGGCTATGGCTGGGAAAAGCTATCCGATGGTCCGCCCAAGCAGGAAACGGCCGTGGATTGCCTTGCCTGCCACGCCATGCCTGGAACCTACGCCAAACTCGACAACAAGGCAGGTCATCCGCCGCTGGCCCCGCTGCCGCCCAAGGCCATGACCATCACCGGCGCCAATGCGACGCCCGTCGATCTGTCGAAGGCCGCCATGAGCGTCGCAATGCCCGGCCGCGAGAATTGCGGGCAATGCCACTTCTACGGCGGCGGCGGCGATAATGTGAAGCACGGCGACCTGTCCTCCGCGCTGGTTGCGCCGGATCGGTCCGTGGACGTGCACATGGCCAAGGACGGGCTCAACTTCACCTGCTCCGACTGCCACCTCTCCAAGGCCCACAACTGGCATGGCAGCCGCTACGATGTGACCGCTGCCGACACGATCGGAACAGGCAAGCCCGGCGAACGCCGCGACGTCGCCACCTGCCAGTCGTGCCATGGGACGCGCCCGCACAAAGACGCAACACTCGAAGCACTTAAGCTTAATGACCATACGGACCGCGTCGCCTGCCAGACCTGCCATATTCCAAGCTTCGCCAAAGGGGGCGTTGCCACCAAGACGAATTGGGATTGGTCGACCGCCGGAAAGCTCAAGGATGGCAAGCCCTTCCATGAGGACGGCTTCGTCCAGAGCGACGGCAAGCACCTGCATACCTATCTTTCCACCAAAGGCGACTTCACCTGGGGTGAGAATGTTACGCCGCAATATGCATGGTTCGACGGCCAGGTGCGCTACACGAAGAGCGGGGATCAGATCGACCCCACCAAGCCGGTCGAGATCAACCGCCTGTCCGGTGGCCCGATGATCCAGATGCGCGCATCTGGCCATTCAAAGTCATGACCGGGCGCCAGGCCTATGACACCGAGCTCATGAAGCTGCTGCATAACCACGTCTATGGACCCGACACGACGACGGCGCGCTGGACCAATTTCGACTGGGGTAAGTCGCTCAAGGCGGCCATGGACTATGTGGGCGAGCCGTATTCGGGCAAGTTCGACTTCGTCGACACGCGCATGTACTGGCCGATAACCCATATGGTGGCGCCGAAGGATCAGGCCCTTGGGTGCGCCGATTGCCACCGCGAGAACGGGCGCCTCGCAGCGCTTGCCTCCACGGTCTACATGCCCGGCACGAATCCCAACAACCTCGTGGACTGGCTCGGCGCAGCCATGCTCGCCGCGGTGTTCCTGGGCATCGTCGGTCATGCGGGCCTGCGCGCCGTCGCCGCCAGCGGTCGCCACGGTGACGGTGACGACCAGGGCACCGCCTCGAACCCGCACAGCCAGGGAGGTAACGGCCATGGGTGAGCGTCTGGTTCGGATCTATCCGCTGTTCGAGCGCTTCTGGCACTGGTCACAGGCCGCTCTGATCTTCCTTCTCTTGTTCACGGGCTTTGCCATCCGTGGGCTGCACCATCTGATCGGCTTCCAGCAGGCGGTGACGCTGCACACCTTCGGCGCGCTCGCGCTGGTGGTGCTGTGGGTGTTCGCCATCTTCTGGCACCTTACCACCGGCACTTGGGTGCATTACGTGCCGACGACCGATGGGCTCTTCAAGGTCGCGCGCTTTTATGCCTGGGGCATCTTCAAGGGTGAGCATCATCCTTATCGCAAAGCCTATTGGCGCAAGCACAATCCCCTGCAGGCACTGTCCTATTTCGGGCTCAAGCTGGCGCTGTTTCCCGCCATCTGGATCTCGGGGATCATCTACCTCACCTACGATCTATGGTCCTCGCGGCCCGGCGCGGCGACCGTGCTGGAGGTGGTGGCGGGGCTGCATGTGCTGTCAGCCTTCGCCATCCTCGCTTTCATCGTGATCCATATTTACCTGCTGACCGTCGGACATTCCTTCCGTGCGCATGTGATGCCGATGATTACGGGATACGACACGGTTGATCTGACCAAGGTCGAGGAGGATTACCTGGCCGCCGACGAGCCGAGCCGGCTCCGGTAGATCTTCCAATCCAAATCCACTCGAATGAGGTCGCGTCACGCGGGGTCCTTCGAGCGGGGCGTGTGCGCGCCTTGCCGCGCACACGCCTTCCGACACACCCAAAAATAGGTCAAACAACGCGCTCCGCGCCGTTGATAATTTTCAATGAAGACGTAAGGGGCCGGAGATATTTTTAAAAAGGGTTATTTCTCGTCGAGCCGAAGTGGTTCATGTCGGGGCGGCGGCCGGCCGTGCCCCAGTCAGGGTTGTCCTTCAACAATTCCACGTAGAGCCTGTTCAGGCGCCCGGTCGCCCGAATGTCGAACGAGCTTTCACGGATTTGCTTGACCGTGGTGATGCCGGCCAGGGGCAGGAAGAAGCCGAAATGATTGGGGAAGTCGGCATAGGCGCAGGCGACCGTCTCGCCGGACTCCAACTCCTCGGTCTCGAAGCTGTCGCCATCGGTGGCGAGGATGAACCTCGCCTTGGCCTTCGCCGTGGCAGGGCTGGCCCGGAGCGCGGCAAGGGTCTGCGTCACCGAGCCGGGTGCGGCGACGGCGATGTGGATGTTTTTCCGTTGGAGAACGCCGCCGGGCAGATCGGATGCGTTGGTCGATCCGGCGCGCAGCCGCTTGATCGTGGTGTCCTTGTTCCCGAAGGCTTGCAGGAAGGCGAACGGGAACTCGCCGCCGTCGAACGGCAGCTCGGCAAGCGCCGATATGGCTTCCTCGATCTCGACGGCGTTCATACGTCCCCTGCACCGGCCTTCATGCCGGTCGTCCTTTCTGTTGCTCCTCGACCTTGCGCTTGATCCAGCTTGCGATTGCCTCCCGCTCGAAGCGCCACGACCCGCCAACCTTGAAGCCGGGAATCTCGCCCGCGAGGGCGAGCTTGTAGGCGGTCTTCTCATTGAGCTTGAGAAGCTCGGCCACCTCCCGGATCGTCAGTATTTCGTCGGCCATGCGCCCGCCGTGAGTCGCGTTCCGTGAAGCATATAGAGGATCAGAGAAAATTCGAGAAGATAGTGGTGGTCACGATCCTCTCGGCAAATTACGGCTGGAACCGAAGCCGTCGCAGTATCATATTGAAAAATCCGCCCTGAAAGCGGATTTTTAAGGACAATCCGACTACAGCGTCATATTGAAAATTCCGCGCTAAGAGCGGATAATGAGATATGATACGAGTCGAGCGATCAGCCCTGTCCTCCTACGCTTCCGGCCTGCTCGCCAGGGGTCGGGGGGCCTTTTCTGCGGATGAAGCGCAGAAGGACATCGGCATCAGCCGGGGCGCATTCCTCGACGCCGCCGAGCGATTGCAGCGACGCGGCCAGCTCATCCGGCCCCGGCGCGGCTTCTACGTGGTCGTACCGCCACAGCACGCCACGACGGGAGCGCCGCCGCCCGAGTGGTACATCGACGCCCTGATGCGCCACGAAAACCGGCCCTACTATGTGGGACTGCTGGCCGCGGCGGCGGCCCACGGCGCTTCCCATCAGGCCGTCATGGAGTTTCAGGTCGTCACGGACAAACTCCTGCCCGACATTGAGGCCGGACGGACGCGGATCGTCTTTTCCTACCGCAAGGACATGGCGGCGGCGGTGGCGGGGATCGAGGATCGCAAGACGCAATCGGGCTATATGAAGCTGTCCTCGCCGGAACTCACGGCGCTCGATCTGGTGCGCTACCCGCAATCCGGCGCGGGCCTGGACAACATTGCGACGGTGCTTTCCGAGCTTGCCGAACGGCTGCAACCGGAAAAGCTCGCCTCCCTGTCGGCCGCTTTCGAGAAAGCAGTCGTGCAGCGCCTTGGGCATCTGCTCGGAAGGCTGGGGCACCCGCAGATAGCGGAAGCGATGTTCGCGGCGTTGTCGGCGCGCGGCCCGCTTCCGTGGGTCGAACTCGATCCCAAACAGGTGGGCGATCCCGATTTGTCGCCGTCGCCATCCGAACGCGATGAACGCTGGCGCGTGATCGTTCGCCGACCGCCGGAGATCGACGAATGATCCCACAGGATTACATCACCGCCTGGAGCCGCGTCGCGCCGTGGGCAAGCCAGCGGCAAGTCGAGCAAGACCTCATCATCAGCCGCGCGCTGGTGGCCATCTTCTCCGATCCGTTCCTGCGCGGCGAACTGCGCTTCCGTGGCGGCACGGCGCTCAACAAGCTGCATTTCCCGGCGCCGCTGCGCTATTCGGAAGATATAGACCTCGTGCGGACGACCGCCGGCCCGATTGGGCCAGTCCTCGACGGCGTTCGCGCCATGCTGGAACCGTGGCTTGGCGAGGCGAAGTCCGATGCAAGTCCCGTCGCTCCCAAACTTCGCTTTCGTGTCAATGCGGAAGGCGAGTCCGCCGATGTGCGGATCAGCCTCAAGATCGAAATCAACACGCGCGAGCGGGAAGCCTACGATCCGCCCATCGAGATACCGTTCGGCGTCGAAAATCCGTGGTTCACCGGCGAGGCCGAAATCCCGACTTTCTCGCGGGAGGAAATGCTGGCGACCAAGCTGCGGGCCTTGCTTCAACGCAACAAGGGCCGCGATCTGTTCGACCTTGATCACGCGCTCACCGTGTTCGATAGGCTGAACACGGCCCGGATCGTCGAATGTTTCCTGCTCTACCTTGAAAAGGCCGAGCTAACGATTTCGAGGGCCGAGGCGCAGCAGCGCATGTTCCAGAAACTCGTCAATCCGGCCTTCTTCATCGACATGCGTCCGCTGCTTTCGACAGATCGCGCCAGGGCGCTGAGCGACGAAACGCTCAAAGCCACCTTCGTCAAGGTGATGAAGGAACTGATCGACCGGATACCGGGCGACGAATGGGCAAAGGCCAAGGAAATGCGGGAACGGTTCGGAGTCTAGCCATCGTCGAATGCCTGCTTCCCCTTCGCGGCCCAGAGCCCCCGTGCATGTTCACCCTGATCACTTCGAAGCTTGTCGGCCATCCAAAGCAGCGCGCCGTAGATCGTGGCGCGGTCGTCGCCGGTCAGGTCCAGGATTCCGGCCTTGACGACGAGGCCGCCGAGTTCGATCAGATGCCGCGTGCGCTTGCGACGTTCGACCTGCCAAGTGCTCATGTCATGACGTGCTTGCGCCGCTTGATACCGATTGCGCGTCGCCCGATTGCGTCGCAACGCCGCCAGCGTCGCGATCAGACGCCGATGCAGTTCGCCGTGACCGCCCCCGAAAGAACGCGGCCCCGCGTTTCGCCCATGCCTCCCTCTTTCCGGCATCTTTGGTTTCGGCCAGCACGATCAGCGCGCCAGCCAGTTCGTCGGCGCTGAGGGCGTCGGCGCCGGTCGAGATGACCAGCTCGCCAAGCTGCTGCACCTTGCGGGATTTCAGGTCTCGCGCCTTGTCTTCGAGCGACTTCAGTTCCGCATCGAAGTCCCGTGGCTTGCGCATGTGCGTTAGGTCCCTATCAAAGAGAGGAGTGCTTTGATTTTACAGTCGTTTCTGATCTCGCGGGGTGAGAGACCCCGCACGCCGTATGACGCAACATGCGGCGGTGAGCAGATGGGTGAGGCAAACCGGGTGCTTCCGGGGAGCCATAAATCAGCAGAACTCATCAAAGTCGGACGGACGGGGACTTCCGATCCCGTAGCCGGTCCGGCCAGCGAGCTTGCCATGGCGAGGGAAACCGAACCGATGGTGGACGCCCCGGTAGAACCGCGAACTCGCCAACTCGGAAGTGGGCGGGTCGATCCATGGTGCGAACCACGGATCGGTGAAGTGTTGGTCCGTCTTATGCGTACATGGACCGGGGGCACGCAGCATGCTGCGCGCCAGCCTCGATATGGGTTTGCGTGGTATCGAGGCCAGATTTCACACGGGGTAGAGTCGGCGCCTAAAGCAGGCGAGAGATCAGTTACGGAACCTAAGAACCTTGTCGTTGCTTCCGGCAGTTTCCGACACCGGATGGCTGAAGTGACCAGCGATCGTGACGATAAGGGACGGAGCCTTCGTAGTAGTCCGAGGACGGGAAAGCCGTCCACATGGCGAAGGGAGGCAGTGGATACAGCAAGCAGGCAGGAGGTGGACGCATGTCCGGCGAGGTGAATATCTCGTTTGTCCTCGACATGCAGCGCAAGCTGTATCGGTGGAGCAACGAAGACCCCGATAAGGTCTTTGTTGATCTGTTCAATCTCGTATGTGACCACAGAACCCTGAACGAGGCTTGGCGAAGGCTCTCCCGCAACAGCGGCAGTCGGACACCGGGCACGGATGGGATGACGCGGCTCACGGTCGAACGGCGTCCCGGTGGCGCAGCGGCGTTCCTCGAAGAAATCCGAGAGGCGCTCCGCGACGGAACATATTGCCCGGAGCCTGTCAGGCAACGGCTCATCCCGAAGCCCGGCAAGCCGGGGCAGTTCCGGCCACTCGGCATTCCCACGCTGATCGACCGCCTGGTACAGATGGCTTTGAAGCTGATCCTGGAGCCCATCTTCGAGGCGGACTTCTATCCGACCTCTTACGGGTTCCGCAAAGGACGGAGCACCCACGATGCTCTGGTGAGAATCCAGAAAGTCCTTCATCCGACAAGGCGCGGACCCTCGGTCTATCGATACGTCATAGAAGGCGACATCAAGGGCTGCTTCGACGCCATTGATCACCACGTCATGATGGAGGGCGTGCGACGACGCATCAGTGACCGCAAGGTGTTGAGGCTGATCTTCGCATTCCTGAAGGCAGGCGTGATGATCGAGGGGACCGTTCGTCACCCCGTAACAGGCTCGCCGCAAGGCGGGATCATCTCGCCGATGCTGTCGAATATCTACCTGACAGCTATCGACGAACGTTACGGACGATGGTCCATGCGCCCTCGAGAACCAAGTATAAATGCTGCTGCCCGAAGGGCGAGAGACCGCAAACAGGGCAAGACGGCGTTCTACATGGTGCGCTACGCGGACGACTTCGTTGTTCTCGTTGACGGCACGAGAGAGCAAGCGGAAGCGGAAAAGCTCGCGCTGGCGGAGTTCCTGAAAACGGAACTTCGCATGGAGTTGTCGATGGAAAAGACTCGGGTCACCGACATCAGGGAAGGCTTCGACTTCCTTGGCTATCGGGTAGTGCAGGCAAAAGCGCTCCACACGGGGCATTGGGTCGGCAAGCTCTTCATACCGAAGGGCAAGCTGAACGACCTGCGTCACAAGATCAAAGTCATGGTGAAAGGCATCCCCACCGGATGCTCTCTCGCCGAAGTCGTCAGCAACCTCAATCCGGTCATCGTGGGATGGAGGAACTACTACCGATACGCCATAAGAGCATATCGGGAGTTCAACCACCTCGATCGCTGGATATGGCAGCGCGTGGGACGCTGGCTGAGAAGAAAGCACGGAAAAGCGACGTGGCCGATGCTGCGCCGCCGCTATCATCTCAGCGCCCCGGGACAACGACGGCAATGGACCGAAGGGACCAAACGCCTGCGGTTTCTCTGTGACGGAGGGACCATGCGTTACCCGGACCAGAGTATTGCGAAACCGAACGGATGGACCACAGACGGGGAGCACCAGCAACGCGAAAGCGTGCGCGGCTTCTGGAATGCGTTCCAACGTCTCAGACATATCTGAGGCCCACCCATAGGCGCGCGAGCGCCCATGCATAGAGAGCCGGATGCTTGGAAACCTGCACGTCCGGTTCGGGAAGAGGGATGGAGAAACTTGTCTCCGCAAGGAGATGGAGCGCTTCATCTCTACTTTCACCATATCCTCCATAAGCTGTCGATGGAGCGATGATAGTTGAGCGCCTGCTGCAATGCTGTAAGATTGCCGGGACGGGCTGAAACGGCGCGAGCAGTCCCGAGAAATTAGTTTCGAGGGCGCGCTTATACGTCGTTCCGACGTGCGCTTCGCCGTGGTGATGTTCGGATCGCGATGGCGATCTATCATCTTCACGTCAAGGTCATCGGCCGCAAGGCCGGCTCCAGCGCGGTGGCCTCCGCCGCCTACCGCTCGGCCTCGCGACTGCGCGACGACCGGCTTGAGCGCAGCCACGACTTCTCCAACAAGCGCGGCGTCCTCCACTCCGAGGTTATGCTGCCGGAGGATGCGCCCGAACAATGGAGCGACCGCGAACGGCTCTGGAACGATGTCGAGGCGTTCGAGGTCAGGAAGGACGCACAGCTCGCCCGCGAGGTCGAGTTCGCCCTTCCGCGCGAGATGACGCAAGCCCAGGGCATCGAACTCGCCCGCGACTTCGTGCAGGCGGAGTTTGTCGATCAGGGCATGATCGCCGACCTCAATGTGCATTGGGACATGGCCGAGGACGGGACGCCCAAGCCCCACGCCCATGTCATGCTGACCATGCGATCCGTGGACGAAAACGGCTTCGGCCCGAAGGTGCGGGACTGGAACCGCACGGAGATGGTCGAACGCTGGCGGGAACGCTGGGCCGAGCATGTCAACGAGCGGCTGGCCGAACTCGACATCGACGCGCGCATCGACCATCGCAGCCTCGAAGCGCAGGGCATCGCGCTGGAGCCACAAAGCCAGATCGGCGCAACCGCGCAGCGGATCGAGGGCGAAGGGATCGAGGCCGCCGACCGCGCAGACATGCACCGCGAGATCGCGCGCAACAACGGCGCACGGATCATCGCCGATCCTTCGGTGGCGTTCGACGCGATCACCCACCAGCAATCGACCTTCACGCGGTGCGACATGGCGATGTTCGCGCACCGGCACAGCGACGGAATCGAGCAGTTCAACGCAGTCATGGGCGCAATGCGGAGCGCGCCCGAGCTGGTCGAACTCGGCGCGGACGGACGCGGCGAGGACCGCTTCACCACCCGCGACATGATCGAGGCCGAACAGCGCCTCCATCGTGCCGCCGAACTCATGGCCGAACGGGAACGCCATGAGGTCAATGACAGGGATAAACTCGACTCCCTTGCGCGTGCGGAAGCGCGCGGTCTTGTCCTTTCGGGAGAGCAGGCCGATGCACTGGCGCATGTCACGGACGGGCGCGATCTGGGCGTCGTGGTCGGTTATGCCGGGACGGGGAAAAGCGCGATGCTGGGCGTGGCGCGCGAAGCCTGGGAAGCGGCGGGCTACGAGGTCCGGGGCGTGGCGCTTTCCGGCATCGCGGCCGAGAATCTGGAAAGCGGATCGGGCATCGCGTCGCGCACCATCGCCAGCATGGAACATAGTTGGGGACAGGGCCGCGACAGGCTCACCGCGCGCAATGTTCTGGTGATCGACGAGGCGGGCATGGTCGGCACGCGCCAGTTGGAGCGCGTGCTCTCCCATGCCGCCGATGTCGGTGCAAAGATCGTGCTGGTCGGCGATCCGCAACAGTTGCAAGCAATAGAGGCCGGCGCGGCGTTCCGCGCGATTCACGAACGCCACGGCGGCGCGGAGATCGGCGAGGTGCGCCGCCAGCGGGAGGATTGGCAACGCGACGCCACACGCGATCTGGCGACCGGCCGCACCGGCGACGCGATCCATGCCTATGACAGTCACGGCATGGTCCATGCCGCCCCGACACGGGAACAGGCGCGCCACGATCTGATCGACCGCTGGGACCGCGAGCGGCAGGCGTCGCCCGACAAGAGCCGCATCATCCTCACCCATACCAATGACCAGGTGCGGGAACTCAACGAGGCGGCGCGCGAGCGGATGCGGGAAGCCGGCGATTTGGGCGATGACGTGCGCCTGACGGTCGAACGCGGCGCGCGCAGCTTCGCCAACGGGGATCGCGTCATGTTCCTGCAAAACGAGCGCGGCCTTGGCGTGAAGAACGGCACGCTCGGGACCGTCGAACAGGTCAACGAACGATCCATGTCCGTGCGTACCGACGACGGGCGCAGCATCTCGTTTGACCTTAAGGATTACGACCGCATCGACCACGGCTATGCCGCGACCATCCACAAGGCGCAGGGCATGACAGTGGACCGCACCCATGTCCTGGCGACGCCGGGCCTGGACGCCCACGGCAGCTATGTCGCCCTATCGCGCCACCGCGATGGCATGGACCTGCACTATGGCCGCGATGACTTCGCTGACGAGAATAGGCTTGTCCGCGCCCTGTCGCGCGACCGCGCCAAGGACATGGCGTCGGATTACGAGCCGGCACAGAGCTACGCCGAGCGGCGCGGCATCACCTTCCACGAGCGGGTGGAGCGGGTGGTCGAGATCGTCAAGCAGGTTCCCGAGAAGGTGCGCGGCATGTTCGACGGCCTGCGCCTGCCCGCCGATGGCGGGCAGGCGCAGGAACGGGCGGCGCCGGAAAGGGAGAAGGCGGCAGACCCGGAGGAGGCTTTGCGCCGCGCCCGGACCAAGGCGCTCGTTCGCCATGCCCGCGCCGTGGATGCGATCTTCGAGGCGCAGGAGCGAGGCGGCAGGGCCAGCCCGGAGCAGGTGACGGAATTGCAGGACGCCCGCAAAGCCTTCGAGGAGGTGCGGCCCTACGGCCCGCACGACGCCGAAGCCGCCTACAAGAAGAACCCGGAGCTTGCCTCGGAAACGGCCACGGGCCAGGTCAATCGCACCGTGCGCGCCCTCCAGCTCGAAACCGAGCTGCGCACCGATCCGCAGATTCGTGCGGATCGCTTCGTGGAGCGTTGGCGGAGCCTCGACCGCGCCAGCCAGCACCAGTACCAGGCGGGCGACATGTCCGGTTACAAATCCACGCGATCGGCGATGGGCGACATGGCGAAAAGCCTCGAACGCGATCCGCAGCTTGAGTCCATCCTCGAAGGCCGCAAGCAAGACCTCGGCATCGGGATCGACTCGGGCCGCAGCCTTGGTCGGGAACTCGCGTTCAGCCACGGCATCGACCTCGGCAGAGGCCGGGGTATCGGACTGTAGAACTATCCTATTTTCCGCCGCCTCCACGCCACACTACTACGACCACTAAATATCTATTGCACAACAGCAAATCATCGCTCTGTCTGGTCTCTGCAATCGTCAGAAACACCCGGCAGGAGGCAGCGCAGCCATGCTCGTAGCAGACCGTATCGTCCGCATGAAAACCGTTCTCGCCCGCACCGGCCTGTCCCGGTCCACCATCTACCGCAAGATCGCCGAGGGCACGTTCCCGCCTCGGATCAAGATCAGCATCAACGGCGCAGGATGGAAGGAGTCCGACATCGACCGCTGGATCGCCGATCCCGCCGGCTGGCGGCCACCAATGACGACGACTGACAGAATGGACACGAGCCGCATGTAGTTCAGAGATCGTCGTCCAGTTCGTCGTCGTGGACCTCGGCGGCGCGCTGTTTCGCGTCGGCGATCAGCTCCTTGGCGGATTCGCCCTTCCTCCAAGCGTCGAGCATGTCAGCCCAGCATTGAAGCATAATCTTCCGCTCGGCGAGGTAGCGGTTCACGTTGTAGACGGCCGCGATCCGGTTCCGGGGCGCGTGGGCCAAGCTCATCTCGATCCAGCGGTCATCGAACTTCGCGCGGTTCAGGCCGGTCGAAAACGTGCGGCGCAGGTCGTGAACGCCGAAGCTCTGAAAGTCCGGATCATCCTCGCGGATACGCTCCACGACCGTGTCGATCACGCGGTTGAGCGTGGCGTTGCTGATGGGCGTATCGCCGTCGTACCGGCCGGGGTGCAGGTATCGGCTGGCGCCGAACATGGTGCGGAACGCCGTCAGAATGTCGAGCGCTTGATCGCTCAGCGGGACGACATGCGCCTTGCCGGCCTTCATGCGCTCGGCCGGAATCGTCCAGCGCGCGGCGGCGAAGTCGATTTCCGTCCACGTGGCGTCGATGAACTCCGACTTACGGACGCCGGTCAGCAGGACAAACTTCACCGCCGAGCGCAATGTGGGCGCCGCCGTCACATGATCCAAGGCCGCCAGGACTGCGCGGACCTCGGACGGCGACAGGGCGCGCTCGCGCGGCTCGAAGGTGGCGATGGCGCTGGTGCGGATCGACTCGGCCGGGTTGCTCACGTCCAGCCCGCTTCCCTGGGCATGGCGGAACACCAGCAGCACGACCTCGCGGACATGCACGGCGACGGCCGGCCCACGCTTCTCCTTAACCTCGTCGCACAGACGTTTGAGACGCTGCGGCGTCACCTCCCCCAGCTTGAGCTTCGACAACTCTCCCGCAATGGCGCGATCATAGACGGATCGGCGCATCGCCAGCGTGCTGTCAGCCAGTTTTTCGGCCCCCGACTTGGGATCGGCTTTGTGCTTGAAGTAGGCTTCCGCCCAACCGCCGAACGTCAACGCCTCGGCTGACGCGGTGCGCTTCTCCACCTTGGCTTTCGACGGCGACTCGCCCCGCTCGACCTGACGCCGGGCGCGCGCCAGCAGCGCCCTGGCCTCCGCAAGCGACACCTCCATTCCGTATTCCAGCGCGTCTGGCGCCCGCGTCAGCTTGCGCGCCGCCTCGGCGCTATACCGGCCGATGGTCAAAACCTCCTGCCGCCCGTTCACCCTGTACTGATACCGGAACGATATGACCCCGGTCGGCGTGACGGCCGCGTGCATCCCGTCGCGGTCCGTCACCTTGTAGAGCTTGGCCCTCGGCTTCAGATTTTTCAGTTCTTTATCAGTGAGATCGCCCATAAATCCGCATCCGGTCGGGGGACGAACGGATACCAACAAGAGGGTTGTTGGTAGCGAAAGCCCGTTTCTCGACCATCCTGCGCCATACCAACATCGCTACCAACAAAGTGGCCGGATTGGGGTGACATGCAGCGATACGGTGTGGGAAAAATAATCCTTGTCAGTCAAAGAGATCGCGCGATTTTTGGCACGGAGCGAGATGGTCTGAAACGACCTTAGATCACTCCCACTCCATGATGCACCCGATGCACCTGCACGGGCATCATTTCTAGGTGGTGGGCATCGGCGGACAGCGCTTTTCCGGGCCGGTGGGCGATACGGTGATCGTCCCCGCCCATGCGCCGATGACCATCGGCTTCGACGCGGGCCAGAAAAGGCCGTGGTTCCTCCACTGCCACCTCTGCCATATGACGCTGGTGCGCGCCGCGTAACGGGGCGAGGGCGCATGAGCCCTTGTGGGCGCCGGTCGGGTTCGTCAAGTTGAGAGCCATGATGCATGCTCCGGCTCAAGACACCGATAAGCGCCCGTCGATTCCGAGAACCGTCTGGGCGCTCGGGTTCGTGAGCCTGTTCATGGATATCTCCTCGGAGATGATCCACGCGCTGCTGCCCCTCTTTCTCACCGCGACCCTCGGGGCCAGCGTGGCCGTGGTGGGCCTCATCGAGGGGGTGGGCGAATCCACCTCCGCCATCGTGAAGGTCTTTTCCGGCTACCTGTCCGACCGCATCGGCCGGCGCAAGCCGCTGATCCTCATCGGCTATGGATTGGGCGCCGCGTCGAAGCCGTTCTTCGCCCTCGCCGGCGCACCGGCCATGGTGTTCGCCGCGCGCTTCGCCGACCGCATCGGCAAGGGGATCCGCGGCGCGCCGCGGGACGCGCTGGTGGCGGATGTCACGCCGCCTTCCATCCGCGGGCGCGCCTACGGGGTGCGCCAGGCGCTCGATACGGTCGGGGGGTTCCTCGGCCCGCTCCTCGCCATCGCGCTGATGGCGCTGTTCGCCGACGACATGCGAACGGTGTTCTGGTTCGCCCTCATCCCCGGCGCGCTCGCGGTGGCGTGCGTCATCCTGGGGGTCGAGGATCGCGCCATCGGCGAGGAGGGCGCCACCGGCCGTCCGCCGCCGGTGCGCCTCGCCGATCTCCGGCAACTTGACGGCACGTTCTGGGGCGTCGTCGCCATCGGCGTGGTGTTCACCCTTGCGCGGTTCAGCGAAGCCTTCCTCGTGCTGAAGGCGCACGACGAGGGCCTGCCGCTGGCCCTCGCGCCGCTTGTTCTCGTGGCCATGAACGTCGTCTATTCGCTCGGCGCCTATCCCGCAGGCGCCTGGTCCGACCAGGCCTCGCCCACGCGCCTGCTGCTGGTGGGGCTGGCGGTCCTCATCGGCGCGGACCTGATGCTGGCCTTCGCGCCGGGGCTGTGGGGCGCCTTTCTCGGCATCGCCTTGTGGGGCGCGCACATGGCGCTCACGCAGGGCCTGCTCGCCAAGCTGGTTGCCCAGCACGCGCCCGCGACGCTGCGGGGCTCCGCCTTCGGCCTGTTCAATCTCGCCACTGGCGTCGCCATGCTGGTGGCGAGCGTCGTCGCGGGGGTGCTGTGGGAGCGGATCGGCTCCGCGGCGACCTTTGCCGCAGGGGCCGGTTTCGCGGTCCTCGCAGCCCTGCTGGTGACGGTGTCCGCCCTGACGCGCCGGGCGGGGCGCGACGACCCTTCTCCCGGGAGCCGCCGCGATGGTGAACCGCCCTCGCGAAGGCACGGACGGCTTTAGGTCCTGTGCCCGTGGCGATGATGGAGATCGGGATAATGCGGGTGCCGATGCGCCAGCGGCGCATGCCGGTGCCAGTGGGTGTGCGGCTCACCGGGCTGCACACCCGGTTCGTGCTCATGGCGGTGGTGTTCGTCGTGGCCGTGCCGATGCTCGTGCTCCATCGCCTCATGGGCATGGGGGTGCTCGTGCCGCTCGGACAGATGCAGCCAGAGGCCGACCGCCATCAGGCACCCGGCGACCACCAACTGCACCGAAATCGCCTCGCCGAGCATGACGACCGCCAGCACCGCTCCCACGAACGGCGCGAGTGAGAAATAAGCCCCAGTCCGCGCCGCACCGAGATGGCGCAGGGCGAGGACGAACAGAGCAAGGCTGACTCCGTAGCCCAGGAAGCCGATGACGCCCGCCGCGAGGAGAGTGACGGCCGAGGGAAGGACGGCGCCGCTGGCGAGAGCGATGAGCAGGTTGATGGCGCCCGCGACCAGCCCCTTCAACATGGCGATCTGGACCGGATCGGCGGATGAGAGCTTGCGCGTCAGGTTGTTGTCGATCCCCCAGCACAGGCAGGCGCCGGCGATCAGCAGGGCGCCCCATTGCAAGGACATGCGCCCCTCCCACGACAGGAGGACAGCACCTGCGAGGATGGCGAAGGCACCGAGCAGGAGCCGCCGGTCTACGTTCTCGCGGAACACCAGCCAGGCGATGCCCATGGTGGCGAGGCCTTCCAGATTGAGCAGCAGCGAGGCCGACGCCGCGTCGGTGAGGGACAGGCCGAACATCAGCAGCAGAGGAGCAAGGAGGCCTCCGGCGACGATGACCAAGGCAAGCCAGGGCATGTCCGCCCGCCGCAGCGGCGCCTCGACGGCTGGCAGCCGCAAGGCGGTTCGGGACAGATGTACCGCGGCGAGGCCGAGGCCGGCTCCCAGATAGAGCAGGCCGGCCATCATCCAGGGATCGACGGAGCCCAGAAGGAGTTTGGCGAACGGCGTGCTTGCGCCGAACAGGCCCGCCGCGGCCAAGGCGAGGAGGATAGCTGTTTGCATCATTCCGACAGTCTCACCGATACCAACCGACTTGGCCTGGGGGCGTCAGGACGGCTGATGCCCCCAGCCGGGAACAGCCTGTCTTTCACAGGATGGCCATGCAACCGCAGAGCTAACGCCACAGGTATTTGATGAGCGCGGCGATCCCGAGCACGACAAGGACGAGGATCAGGAGCCCGACCAGCCCCATCCCCCACATGCCGCCGTCCATCATGCCATCGTAGTTCATCATCATGTCCTCCTCATCCGAGTGATGCGCGGCGTAGGCGCAGGGCGTTGGCGATGACGCTCACCGAGGAGAGCGCCATGGCGGCGGCGGCGATGATCGGCGACAGCAGGAGGCCGAACGCCGGATAGAGCACACCGGCGGCGATCGGCACGCCGGCCGCATTGTAGATGAAAGCGAAGAAGAGATTCTGGCGGATATTGCTCATGGTCGCGTGACTGAGCTGGCGCGCCCGCACGATCCCCTGGAGATCGCCTTTCAGCAGGGTCACGCCGGCGCTCTCGATCGCGACGTCCGTGCCCGTTCCCATGGCGACG
The DNA here is from genome assembly GCF_029991245.1 of Xanthobacter autotrophicus. Taxonomy (GTDB): domain Bacteria; phylum Pseudomonadota; class Alphaproteobacteria; order Rhizobiales; family Xanthobacteraceae; genus Xanthobacter; species Xanthobacter autotrophicus_C. The sequence goes on along the minus strand of NZ_JAIVFO010000049.1, from coordinate 11,675 downwards.
CCCACATCGGCCGCCGCAAGCGCGGGCGCATCGTTCACGCCGTCGCCGGCCATGGCGACGATCCGCCCTTCCTGGCGCAGCCGGGCCACCACCTTCGCCTTGTCCTGGGGCAGGATCTCGGCCTCCACCTCGTCGATGCCGAGCCGGCGGGCCACCGCCTGAGCGGTGGTCTTGTTGTCGCCGGTCAGCATGACGACCCGGACGCCCACCGCCTTGAGCGCCTGAACCGCGGCGGGGGTTGTGGCCTTAATCGGGTCGGCGATGGCGATGAGGCCGCCGAGGCGCCCGTCGACGGCGACGAAGATGACGGTCGCGCCATCCCCGCGCAGCGCTTCGGCCTCCGCCGAGAGGGCGGAGAGGTCCACGCCTTCCTCCGCCATGATGCGGTGGCTGCCGATCACGAGCTTGTGCCCGTCGACGGTTCCGGTGACGCCCTTGCCCACCGGGCTGTCGAAGTCCCGCGCCTCGCCGAGCGGCGCGGCCCGCTCCGCAGCGGCGTTGACGATGGCGGCGGCAAGCGGATGCTCGCTCGCCCGCTCCAGGGTCGCGGCGAGCCGCAACAGCTCGGTCTCACTCAGGCCGTTCACGGCCTTCAGGGCGGTGACCTTCGGCTTGCCCTCGGTGAGGGTGCCGGTCTTGTCCACCACCAGCGTGTCGACCTTCTCGAACCGCTCCAGCGCCTCGGCATTCTTGATCAGCACGCCGAGGGAGGCCCCGCGGCCGACGCCCACCATGATGGACATGGGGGTTGCGAGGCCCAGAGCGCACGGGCAGGCGATGATGAGCACCGCGACGGCGGCGATCAGGCCGTGCGCGAAGCGCGGCTCTGGACCCCAGATACCCCAGGCGGCGAAGGCGAGGACGGCGATGGCGATCACCACGGGCACGAACCATCCGGAGACCTCGTCGGCGAGACGCTGGATCGGCGCGCGCGAGCGCTGCGCCTCGGCGACCATGTGGACGATCTGCGCCAGCATGGTGTCGCGGCCGATCTTGCCGGCCCGCATGATGAAGCCGCCGCTCTGGTTGAGCGTGCCGCCGATGACCTTCGCGCCGACGTCCTTGGTGACCGGCATGGACTCGCCGGTGATCAGGGATTCGTCGACCGAGGAGCGCCCCTCGATCAGTTCGCCGTCCACCGGCACCTTCTCGCCGGGGCGCACCCGCAGGCGGTCGCCCACCACGATCGCCTCCAGCGCCACGTCCTCGTCGCTGCCGTCGTTGCGCACGCGCCGGGCGCTCTTGGGGGCGAGGTCGAGCAGGGCGCGGATGGCACCGCCGGTCTGCTCGCGGGCGCGCAGCTCCAGCACCTGCCCCAGCAGCACCAGCACCGTGATGACGGCGGCGGCCTCGAAATAGATGGCCACCGAGCCGTCGGCGGCGCGGAAGGTGGCGGGGAAGATCTGCGGCGCGAAGGTCGCCAACACGCTGTAGGCCCACGCTACGCCCGTACCCATGGCGATCAGCGTGAACATGTTGAGATGCCGCGTGACCAGAGACTGCCACGCCCGGGTGAAGAACGGCCATCCCGCCCAGAGTACCACCGGTGTTGCCAGCAGGAGCTGGATCCAGTTTGAGGCCTGTGCGCCGAGCAGCATGTGGAGATTGGTGAGGTGCCCGCCCATCTCCAGAGCCAGGACCGGCACGGCGAGGATAAGGCCGACCCAGAACCGCCGCGTCATATCGAGAAGCTCGGCGCTGGGGCCGGTCTCGCCCGTCGTCATCTCCGGTTCGAGCGTCATGCCGCAGATCGGGCAGTTGCCCGGGCCGATTTGCCGGATCTGCGGATGCATGGGGCAGGTATAGATCACGCCCTGGGGCTGCTCCCTGGCCGGAGCCGGGGCATCCGCCTCGGTGACCAAATAGGCCGAGGGGTTAACCTCGAATTTTGCGTGGCATTCGGCGGAGCAGAAGAAATAGGTCTTCCCGCGATGATCGGCGCGGTGCTGTGCCGTCGTCGGGCTCACCTGCATGCCGCAGACCGGGTCCATCTGCGCCGATGCGGGGCCCGCTTCCCTGTGCCGATGGCCGGCAGGGTCATGCGGGTGATGACCCGCGTGGGGGTCTTGCTCAGTCATGGGAATTCTCTCCGGAACGGGAAACCTTCGGGCCGGACGACAGGCCGAGCCGGGGCAGAAAGGCAGGGACGGTGCGAGCGTAATTGTCCCATGCGGCGCCGAACGCGGCGTGCGAAGCCGCATCCTCGCGCCAGGCGAGCCGTACGTAGACCCACACCAGGATCGGGAACATGGCGAGCGTCACCAGGGTCGGCCACTGCAGAAGGAAGCCGAACATGATGACGACGAAGGCGACATATTGCGGATGGCGGACATAGGCATAGGGTCCGCTGGTTGCGAGCCTCTGGTCGCGCTGGGCGGCGTAAAGCACGTGCCAGCTTGCGGCGAGCAGCCAGAAGCCGCCGAAGATCAGAACGGTGCTGAAAATGTGAAACGGCCCGAAATGCGGGTTCACGCGCCAGCCGAACATGGTTTCGAGCAGGTGTCCGGCATCGTGCGAAAAGAAATCCACACCGGGAAACTGCCGCCCGAGCCAGCCGGACAAAAGATAGATGGTAAGCGGAAATCCATACATCTCGGCGAAAAGCGCGACGATGAAGGCCGAGAAGGCGCCGAGCGATCGCCAATCGCGCGTAGTGCGCAGCCGGGTGAAGCTCGCCGCGAACAGGATGAACACCGCGGAATTGATGATGACGAGACCTAAGAGTCCATAGGCGGGAGTATCGGTCATCGGACCTCTCCTTCCCGACGTAGGGGAGGCGCATCCGCTCCGGGACGTGGCGCAGCGCCATTCCCTCCATGATGGCCATGCCCGTGGTGCATGAAGAGGTGCATCAAGGGGCAGGCGAGCAGGAGCAGGAATGGCAGGTAGCCGAGCACGTGGGCGCGATGTTCCGAGAACAGCAGGAACGCCACGGCAAGGAAGAACCCGATGGCCACGAGGCTCCCGCGTGAGCGCCAGAAGCTCGGCGACCGCCCGTCCGCGTGGTGCCCGTTCCCGGTGCCGGGCACAGAATCGGCATTGCGATGCATCGACATGACATCATCCTCCCTGGCCCCTGGGGCGGGTGCATGCTGCGCCCGCCCCAGACTGCTCCTGATCCCCGTCGCAGCAGGGGTTCCGCGCCTGCGGCATCACACCATGCCGATCTGCTCTGCGCTCACATGGCGCCCATCGGCCCCATCAGGAGCAGCTGGTCGGCCGTCCGCTTCTGTGTGTCGTCGAGCGCGGCATAGAGCGGGAGCAGCGCGCCCTTCAGCCGACGCAAGGCTTCGAGACGCTCGGTGAGCAGGCGCTCATGGGCCTCGATCCGCTGCGGCAGAGCCGCAGGGCCTTGTGCCGACATCATCATGTCCTGCCTATCGCCCATCATGCCCGCCATGGCGCGGGCATTGGCGCGGAGCGCGTCGGCGAACGCGTTCCACACTGGCTGCTGCGCATCGGTGATCTTGAGTTCCGTCTTCAGGAACGCGAGCCGGCCCTCGATGCGCCCCGGGGCCATCATCTGGCCCATCATGCCCATGGAGCCTCCTCCCATCATCCCCATCATGCCCGCCCCCATCATGCCCTGCTGCGCGTCGGACGCCGGAGAAGCGGCCGGCGGAGTGGTCGGCTGCGCGCCGGTCGGGTGGTGCGCGTCTTCGGCAAGGGCCGGTGCGGCCAAAATCAACACCGCACTTGCCACCATCAGTTTGCGAAACATCGTCATGGTCGGCTTTCTCCTGTTGTCGCGAAGCGGCACATGCCGCTTCGCTGCGTCTCGAACTCGTCCGCGAGCATCACGATGGCATGCCAGCGTCCGTCCTGCCGCTTCCCGGGGGTGTTCCTGGAAGGGGTCCATGGAAGGCGGGAAACACGGGTTTCGCGCCGTAGACCTGTTCGAACTCCCGTTCGTAGAAGTCATCGCGCAGCCTGCGCGCCACCAAGCGCAGCACTGCCGGCCATCAGCTGACCGAGAAAGTCCCGACGATTCATGGTGATGTGCTCGTATTCCTGTCGGAGCGAAGCCGACATGGCCTGAACGCGCCTCTCGGCGCATGCCATGATCTAGCGGCCTCCCCAGACGGAAAGGCGGCTCAGATGTAATCAGGCACGGAAACGAGGGGGCTCAAGGCCGGGGGAAACCGCCAACCCGCAGGCGACTTGACTGGTCCGGTCGAAGTGCCGCCGGATGAAGGGGAGATCAAGGACGCTTTCGCCCATGCTGTCGACAGCGATGGCATGGGCGCCGCAGGCGAAGTCACAGCATTTCTCTTGGTCGATGCCCTGCGATGACGCGTCGGGGTGGGCGACATGACCGGAGGCGACGACATGCTGCGCGGCATCCGAAACTGTCGCATGCGCCGCGAGCGCGGGACCGTCATCATCGTGGCATTGCAAAGGTATGGCGGCGGTTAAGGGCGCGAACAGCATCACTACTGCGACCAAGAAGGTCGACAGCAACCTTGACTGTCTCATCGCGCGCCACGCTCTGATCATAGCTCAGATCGAGTCCGTCCTTTGCGAATTATATCACGATACTCTTTCCCAAAAAGCTCGCCTTGATCACGATCAATGGACCGATTTCCTGATGAGAAGACGTTTTCATCATCACAGTGAGCCAGCAACCCGGGACGGCATTGAAAATTCGATCATGGACCCTTTGCGCTGAAAAATCGGCAGCACGCTGTATCAATGCCGCTACCGCGTGACCAAAAGTGTCGGATCAGCGAGGTGCATTCGTCGATGGCGGTCGACATGTGCCTGGATGAATCTCAGGGTTTGGACCTGCAGCAATCGGATCGATCGTCCTGAACCGGCGGGCATGGCACGTCCGCATAGGAGCAGAAGACGCAGCAATCTCCGGGCTTCGGCTTCAGCACAGCGCGGCACGCCCGACACGTGTAGAAATACTGGCAGGCATCCGTCGGCATCGTTTCTTTGAATGCCGTGCGGCAGTGCGGGCAGGTGATGGTGGTCTCCAAAATCGTCATGGGCCGCGCTCCACTGGTGGTTCGAGATCAGATCCCCTGCGCTCCGCGGCAGGCTACGCCCCACGATAGCGCACGAACACGCACTGCCCGCCGGGCGCAAAGAGAACCACTCTGCAGGTCTCGGGCGGCCGGAAAAGCTTTTCCCCACGTTATACTAAGCGATTCGGCGTGGATACCCGGCACAAGGCCGAGCATGACGAAAGTAATCGCGGAGATCGCCCTTCTGAATTTCCAAACAAGCTCCGAGGCATTCTCTCGTCACGAGAACTCGTCCCTTCGCGAGGCCCTTGGACTGGGGCCGCCGATTCTGCTCCGGTGCACGTCTCATTCGGCCGCGAGTTGGCCGGCAACAGACTCCGACCTGACCGCTGCAGCGTTCGAGGTCAGCCCCCATCCCTTGACCAGTCCGTAGATGGCCGGAATCACGATCAGCGTCAGCAGGGTCGAGGAGACCATGCCGCCGATCATCGGGACGGCGATCCGCTGCATGATTTCCGAACCTGCTCCGGTGCTCCACAGGATCGGGATCAGGCCCGCCATGATGGCCACCACGGTCATCATCTTGGGTCGCACACGCTCAACGGCGCCCTCCATGATCGCGTGATGGAGGTCGGCGCGCGTCAAGCTCCGGCCTGTTGCCGCGACCTTGGTGCCGACCTCGCTCCAGGCGTGGTCGAGATAGATTAGCATGATCACACCGGTTTCCGCCGCCACGCCGGCGAGCGCGATGAAGCCGACCGCGACCGCGACCGACATGTTGAAGCCAAGCCACCACATCAGCCACAGGCCGCCGACCAGCGCGAACGGCAGCGACAGCATCACGATCACCGTCTCGGTGATCCGGCGGAAGTTCAGATAGAGCAGCAGGAAGATGATCAGCAGCGTGACCGGCACGACGATCTTAAGTCGCGTCTCCGCCCGCTCCAGATATTCGAACTGGCCGCTCCAGGAGACATAGGTCCCGGCCGGGAACGCGACCTGGCCTGCGACCGCGCGCTGCGCCTCGGCGACATATCCGCCAAGATCGCGGCCGAGGATGTCGACATAGATGTAGATGGCGAGCTGGCCGTTCTCCGTGCGGATCGAGGTGGCGCCCCGGGTGAGTTCGACCTTGGCGACCTCGCCGAGCGGCACGGTCCCTCCGTTCGGCAACGGCACCAGCACGTTGCCGGCGATCGAGGACGGATCGCTGCGGAAGTCGCGCGGATAGCGGATGTTGACGCTATAGCGCTCGCGCCCCTCGACCGCCGTGGTGACGGCATCACCGCCGAGCGCCGTCGCGATCACGTCCTGTACGTCGCCGATCATGAGCCCGTAGCGCGCGAGCGCGCTGCGATCCGGGACGATATCGAGATAGTAGCCGCCGATTACCCGCTCGGCATAGGCGCTCGACGTGCCGGGAACGGTCTTGACCACGGTCTCGATCTGGCGGGCCGCAGCTTCCATCTGTGTCAGGTCGGTGCCGAACACCTTGATGCCGACGGGGGTGCGAATCCCTGTGGAGAGCATGTCGATGCGGGCCCGGATCGGCATGGTCCAGGCATTGGAGACACCGGGGAACTGGAGCGCGGCGTCCATCTCGGCCTTCAGGCTGTCGATGGTGACGCCCGGCCGCCATTGATCCTTCGGCTTCAGGTTGATGATGGCCTCGAACATCTCGGTCGGCGCCGGATCGGTCGCCGTCAGTGCGCGTCCGGCCTTGCCATAGACCGTTTCGACCTCGGGGAAGGACTTGATGATGCGGTCCTGCGTCTGAAGAAGGTCCGCGGCCTTGGTGACCGAGATGCCCGGCAATGTCGTGGGCATGTACATCAGCGTGCCCTCGTTCAGATTGGGCATGAACTCCGAGCCGAGTTGCATGGCGGGCCACCAGGAGGCGCCGAGCGCCGCGAGCGCGACGAGGATCGTCAGCGTCTTGGCCTTGAGCACGCCGCGGATGACCGGCCGGTAGACAAAGATCAGGAAGCGGTTGATCGGATTCTTGTGCTCCGGGACGATCCGCCCCCGGACGAAGATCACCATCAACGCCGGCACGAGCGTCAATGAGAGCAGCGCGGCCGCCGCCATCGAGAAGGTCTTGGTGAAGGCCAGTGGCCCGAACAGCCGGTCCTCCTGCGATTCCAGCGTGAAGATCGGCAGGAACGAGACGGTGATGATCAAAAGGCTGAAAAACAGCGCGGGGCCGACCTCCCTGGCCGCCTCGATCAGAACCTCGACGCGGGGCTTGTCGGGCAGCGCCCGCTCAAGGTGCTTGTGAGCGTTTTCGATCATCACGATGGCGGCGTCGATCATGGCGCCGACGGCGATGGCGATGCCGCCAAGGCTCATGATGTTGGAGCCGAGGCCGAGCAGCTTCATCGCCACGAAGGCCATCAGCACGCCGACCGGCAACATCAGGATCGCCACCAGCGCGCTGCGGACGTGCAGGAGGAACACAATCGACACCAGCGCGACGATGACGCTCTCCTCAATGAGCGTTCCCTTCAGTGTCTCGATCGCGGCGTCGATGAGCTGCGAACGGTCATAGACCGGGACGATCTCCGTGCCTTTGGGCAGGCTCGGCATGATCTCGGCGAGGCGCGCCTTGACGTTCTCGATCACGTCGAGCGCGTTCGCGCCGAAGCGCTGCAGGACGATGCCGCTCGCCACCTCGCCCTCGCCATTGAGCTCGGTGATGCCGCGCCGCTCGTCGGGGCCGAGCTCGATATGGGCGACGTCGCGCAGCAGCACCGGCGTCCCGCCATCGCTCTTGAGCACGATCTGCTCGAGATCGCCGATACCTCTCAGATAGCCGCGGCCGCGGACCATGAACTCGAACTCGGAGAGCTCCACGGAACGGCCGCCTGTGTCCATGTTGCTCGCCCGGACGGCCTCGCGGATCTTCTGAAGCGGGATGCCGAAGGCGCGCAGTCGCTGCGGGTCGACCACGATATTGTATTGCTTGACGAAGCCGCCGACGCTGGCGACCTCGGCGACACCTTCCGCCTTGGCGAGGCCGTAGCGGATGGTCCAGTCCTGAAGCGAGCGCAACTCCGCCAGCGTGCGATCCTTGGCGAGGACGGCGTATTGGTAGACCCAGCCGACGCCTGTCGCATCGGGGCCGAGGCTGGGCGTCACGCCCTGCGGCAGGCGTTGTGCCGCAGCATTCAAGAATTCCAGGACGCGGCTGCGCGCCCAATAGGGATCGGTGCCGTCCTGGAAGATCACATAGACGAAGGAGACGCCAAAGAAGGAGAAGCCGCGCACCACCTTCGATTTCGGGACCGTCAGCATCGCCGTCGTCAGCGGATAGGTGACCTGGTCCTCCACGACCTGCGGCCCTTGGCCAGGATACTCGGTATAGACGATGACCTGCACGTCCGAGAGGTCTGGGATGGCGTCGAGCGGCGAGGTCCTGATGGCGTAGACGCCGGCCGCAACGGCAAAGACCGCACCGATCAGGACAAGCATCACATTGCGCGCGGACCAGGCGATGAGGCGACCGATCATTTGGAATCCCCGCCGTTGAGGCCGCTCAGTGCCGCCTTGAGGTTGCTTTCGGCATCGATGAGGAAGTTCGCCGCGACGACGACCTTGTCGCCCGCCGCGACGCCGTCCCGGATCTCGACGTAGTCCGTGTCCCGGCGGCCGAGCTTGACCGGACGAGACTCGAAGCGGCCCTCGCCCTTGTCGACGATCACGACCTGTCGCGTGCCGCTGTCGATCACGGCGCTCGCTGGCACGGTGACGACCGAGGCAGCGGCCCCGGTGGCGATGTCGGCATCGACATACATGTCGGGGCGCAGGATCCCGTCGGGATTGGCGAGTTCGACACGCACGCGGGTGGTGCGCGTCTCCTTGTTGACCTGCGGATAGATCATCGCGACCTTGCCGGCGAATATGCGCGCGCGCTGGTTGTCGACCAACGCGGTCACCACGCAAGGTGGGGATTGGCGGGACATCGATTTTCTGCTGCGCCAGATCGATCTGATCAACACCGAGCCACGCCTGCTGCCGTCACCAGACGATCACGTTCACTGAGCGGGCAGGGCTGGCGGCTGCGTGATGGCGGCGGCCGTCAGCGTGTTTTCAGGTCCTCAATGGCCGGTGCATAGCCCGTCGCCGCGCTCTTGTGCAGCCAGGCATCGGCAGCGGCCGGATCTTTGGTTTGACCGGCCCCGGTGGCGTACATCACGGCCAGCGCATACATCGCCTCGCCATCGCCCGCCGTGGCCGCCTTGCTGAACCAGACGGCGGCTTGAGCGAGATCGCGCTCGACGCCGCGTCCGGCTTCATAGGCCCAACCCAGGCGGGTCTGGGCTCGGCGATTGCCTTGTTGCGCCGCCGCCTTGAGTAAGCCGATCGCCTCGGCCGCTTGACCTTGGGCCAGCGCGCGATCCACGCCAACCAGCGTCTCCGTCGAAGCCGCGTTCAGGTATTGCGCCGCCTCAAGGTCGCCCGCCGCAGCAGCCAGTTCCAAATAGTGTCGTCCCTGCGCTTCATTGCGGGGAATGTCGGCTGTGCCCAGCCAGTAAACAATGCCGAGTCGAAACACCGCCTTTGGACTGCCATTGTCAGCACCGCGGCGATAGTAGGCCAGCGCACGCGGGATGTCTTTGCGGACGCCCAGTCCGTCTTCGTAGAGGACGCCAAGATTGAACGCCGCCTCGCCAAAATCCTTGGCATCCAGCGCCTCCCAGATGCGGCGAGCCTGCGCGTAACGGGCCATTTTGAACTCCGCATATCCGCGGTAATTGCCAATGGTCGGACGGCGCACGATTTCCGTCAGGTCGATCTCGTCAGCGTCGCCATCAGTCGTGGCTGGCAGCGCGCCCGCGCCGGCCGTGACGCAACAGGCGAACAGGAAAACGGCCGCCAGCCTGCAGTTCGATCCGGTCAGGCGCAGAACATGCTGTCCGGTCAATAAAGGTGATGTCATGGTGTTTTCTCGGGTGCTGAGGGGACAACGAAAAGCAAATGCAGGGAGACCATCCGATACTCAGCTGATACGGTTCAAAAGATGCCACATATCGGTTTCTTCGGGTTTTTCCAAGTACTATCGGCTCCCAGCCCAGGGCGATCGCATTTGGAATGAGGTGGTCCCGGCTTCTTGGACAGTTTGGCGGCTAAGTTAAGCTAATCCCGGTTGTCGTTCATGCCGCCTGTTTGATGATCAGATCATGGGGGGCATGCCCCCCATGATCTGCTTGTCCGATCCGCCGATAGGCCTCGGCCGGGGTTCTCCCGGCCAGGCTCGAGTGCGGACGCTGGGTGTTGTAATAGATGATCCACCGGCCAAGGCCAGCCCGCAGTTCCGAGCCGGTCTCGAAGGCGTGGAGGTAGACGCACTCGTACTTCAGGGATCGCCAAAGGCGTTCGATGAAGACGTTGTCCATCCATCTGCCCCGGCCATCCATGCTGATGCGGACCTCGGCGTCGCGCAGCACGCTGGTGAAGGCTTGGGACGTAAATTGGCTGCCCTGGTCGGTGTTGAAGATCTCCCGCTTGCCGAAACGGGCCAGCGCCTCCTCCAGCGCCGCGACGCAGAAGCCAGCGTCCATCGTATTCGACAGCCGCCAGGCCAGCACCTTGCGGGTTGCCCAGTCCATGATCGCCACCAAGTAGAGGAAGCCCCGGCGCATGGGGATATATGTCACGTCGGCACACCACACTTGGTTTGGCCGCTCGATCACCAGCTTGCGCAGCAAATACGGATAGACCCGGTGCTGCGGGTGCGGATCGCTCGTGCGCGGCCGTTGATAGATCGGCGTCAGGCCCATCTTCGCCATCAGTCGCCGCGCCCGGCGCCGACCAACCTCATAACCTGCACGCTGCAGGTGCCGCGCCATCTGGCGGCTACCGTACCACGGGCTCTCCATGAAGGTCTCGTCGATCACCGTCATCAGCGCCAGCGTCTCGTCCGTTTCCGGCACCGGCGCATAGTAATAGGATGAGCGGCTGATCCGTAGCAGGCGGCACTGCGCCGAGATCGACAGACGATGGTGAGCAGGTTCAACCACCGCCCACCTCCGATCGACGCTCATCGACCGAAGGCTTTCGCTAAAAAATCCCGTTCCACCACCAGTTGCCCGATCTTGGCGTGCAGCTTCTCCAACTCGCTCTCGCTGGCACTCTTGGCCGCATCGCCAGCCCCGGAGAACGTGCCCGCCATCCCGTCGATGGCCTGCCGCTTCCAGGACGCGATCATTGTGTGGTGCACGCCGTGCTTGGCCGCCAACTCCGCCAGTGTAAGGTCACCCCGGATCGCCTCCAGCGCGACCTTCGCCTTGAAATCCGCGCTGTAGCGCTTCCTCGTCGTCTTCATTCCCGTACCAGTCCTTCAGGTCGGGAGTAGCTTAACACCCTGTCCAGAAAACCGGCCCCATCTCACCCCGTCGATGAAGACGCTGTTGCCGCGCTCGCGCGCCCTGCGTTGCAAGGGCAACGCGATCAGATTTACATCATCGCTGGTGGAAGGGGGGCGGGTACTGTTATCCCAAATGAAACTGCGGTTTTGCGAGAACCCGAACCGCAAGGCCGATCGCGAACCAGGCATCCTGCTCGATCAGGGCTTCGACTGTTGATTTCCGGCGAGAAGTGACCCTGGATTTCCACTGAGAAGTGACCCGGGGTGATGGTGGTCTTGGGTCAGGTTGCGGTCAAGTTTCGGGGCTTCTCCTTTGAGGGTTTAGGTGGTTTGGCCGA
>NZ_JAIVFO010000488.1 GCF_029991245.1 Xanthobacter autotrophicus | reverse complement strand
GCGACTACCCGTACCTGCTGGTGCTCGATGCAGATGGCGGCCTGCTGGTATCGCAGGCCACCGGCGAGCTGCGCAGGGGCGAGGCGTTCCAGCCTGCGCGGGTGAGTGCCTTCCTCAAGCAGTGGGCGCCTGACAAACCGGAATAGGGTAGTGCCGGCCGCTGGCCGGCATGCTCTGGTGGGTGCCGACCGCTGACCGCCCACCCCGGTGGGTGCCGACCGTTGGTCGGCACTGAGGCGCATCCACGCCTGGCGCGGATCTACTGCGCGCACCGTCACACTCTCTGAATCGGCGTCTCAACTTCACCGTGAGCACGCCGTTACCGGCAAGGACCTCAGTCGACATCCCGTCGATGCAACCTTCCGGAACGCCCATGCAC
>NZ_JAIVFO010000487.1 GCF_029991245.1 Xanthobacter autotrophicus | reverse complement strand
AGCGATGACCGTCCCGGCCACGGGTATGGGACTGCAGAACCTCGAGGGCCACACCGACTACGACATCGTCTGGCCCTGGACCAGGCCCGAGGGGCTGCGCTCGGGCACGACCGCGGTGCTGCGCGTGAAGAACGAGGCGCCGTCCCTGCCGTGGGTGCTGCCCCCGCTGCTGCGGGCGTGCGACGAGGTGCTGCTCGTCGACAACGGCTCGACCGACGGGACGCCGGAGGTGGCGGCCGAGACCGTCGCCCGCACGGGGCACGGGGCCAAGTTCCGCCAGACGACCTACCCGTTCGACGTGGCCCGCGCCGGAGCCGAGCACCTGGCCCAGCACGAGCTCTCGGTGCACTCGCTGGCCTACTTCTACAACTGGTGCTTCGC
>NZ_JAIVFO010000486.1 GCF_029991245.1 Xanthobacter autotrophicus | reverse complement strand
GGGTAATAGAAGATAACTTTGTTGCCGGACGTCCAGAATGGGAAAAAGCGGGAGCCGAACTGGTTAGTGATGTGCTGCCTTATGAAGAGATGAAGTTGCGCATGCTCAACGGCAGTCATTCATTCCTGGCGTATTTGGGTTATCTTGCTGGATATCAGCACATTAATGACTGCATGGAAGATGAACATTATCGTTATGCGGCGTATGGCTTGATGTTGCAGGAACAAGCGCCGACGCTGAAAGTGCAGGGCGTTGATTTGCAAGATTACGCTAACCGATTAATTGCACGCTATAGCAACCCGGCGTTACGTCATCGAACCTGGCAGATTGCGATGGATGGTAGCCAGAAATTGCCACAGCGGATGTTGGATTCTGTTCGCT
>NZ_JAIVFO010000485.1 GCF_029991245.1 Xanthobacter autotrophicus | reverse complement strand
GGACCGACTCGAATCAACTTCCACACGCAACAGACTGGCAGCCAATATCCACACGTGTATACGATGCACATGTTCGGTCGTAATTAAAGTCCTCTAGCCGAGTCACGAAACGTGCGAGGTTTGAGAACGCACGCCCGGTCGAAACGGGTGTTCGAGCCCAAGCGCGGTTCAGGGTTCCGTAACTTCACGAGAGACGACAGGGGGGCACCTGACCCACCTGCTCGTGTGGGACCCGAAGCACCAAACCAACGGGAAGACGGCCTCTCCTCGATAACTCGCCGTGGCTGACGCCGTCCACGTCGCGGGACCCACGGAACCCATTATCGCCACCGACCCACGTCGGTCGCTGTCGGCCGCCGAGAACCTCCACGATCCGACGGCC
>NZ_JAIVFO010000484.1 GCF_029991245.1 Xanthobacter autotrophicus | reverse complement strand
CGGCCGGCAGCGCCCGCCAGGAGATGTTGTGCACGGTGAAATAGTGCATGGCTTCGAGGAACTTGCGGTCATCGCGCCCGTTGTCGCCCCGTCGCGACCGGCAGGCGCGGAACACCTCCAGCGCCACTGCCCAATCCTCATCCGTCATCCGCGTCAGCATGGTCGACCTCACCAAAAGCCGACCCGCTATGAATCACCGAAAGGACAAAAAGGGAATCCCCTCCCGCTCAACCGGCGCGAAACCGTCCACACCGCCTAGCACTACAGTTGCGTTTTCGGTTTGAGATGGGCTTGGTAGGCTGTGGCCTGGTGGGCACGCCGGAAGCTTGACCATGCGAGGATGCGAGTCGGAGGTATCGGCCGTTGAGCTAGCTTCAAAGCGA
>NZ_JAIVFO010000483.1 GCF_029991245.1 Xanthobacter autotrophicus | reverse complement strand
CTCCACGAGCCCGGCCATGGGCGCCAGTTCGATCGCACGCCCGTCGAAGGCCATGGGGCCGCTCAGGGCGGCCACCGTCTCCGCGGCGAATTGCTCGCGTTGCGCGCGGTTGCCGCCGGCGGGCTCCAGGCAGAAACGCATCTCGCCCACGTGGTAGACGGCGACGCCCCGCCCTGCCAGCCGCTTGAGTCTGTCTGCGAAGGCGATGGCGAGGGACTCCAGCGGTTCGGACCCCACCGCGCGCGATTCGGCCAGCATGCGTTCGTGCCCCATGATCTCGACCATCATCAGCGCCGACGGCGTACCGGCGGGGCGGCCGCGCAGGTCCTCGAACAGCTGCGTGCGGTTGGGCAGCCGCGTCACGGCATTGACCCGGCCCGCAC
>NZ_JAIVFO010000482.1 GCF_029991245.1 Xanthobacter autotrophicus | reverse complement strand
CGTGTGGGTCGTGGTTGGCGGACATGACCGCGATGAGGTCGAGTTGGGCGGTATCGGCGTGGGGGTTGCCTTTCACCGTGGTCTGGGCGGCCCAGCGGGCGAGGTCGAGGTCGAGTGCCTGGAGTGCATGGGTGACGACGAGGTGTCCGATGTCGGCGATGGCGGCGCCGAGATGGAAGTCGAGGCGGTCGCCTTCAGTGAGCCAGCCATACCCGTTGCGGCGCAGATGGCTGAAAGGCTCTCCTTCGACGAGCCGCAGCGCCGTGACCAGGTCCTCGATGCCGTCCGGGCCGTTGGCGTGTGCGCGGAGCCGGAGGCGTCGCAGCAGCTCGGCATCGACGAGAACGTCCGGGAGCAGTTGGTAGGTGGCTACTCCACGGGAG
>NZ_JAIVFO010000481.1 GCF_029991245.1 Xanthobacter autotrophicus | reverse complement strand
CTAAAGTTGAAGACACTCGCGACCTGCTGGATAACGTCCAGTACGCTCCGGCGCGTGGTCGTTTCAAAGTTTATCTGATCGACGAAGTGCATATGCTGTCGCGCCACAGCTTTAACGCACTGTTAAAAACCCTTGAAGAGCCGCCAGAGCACGTTAAGTTTCTGCTGGCGACGACCGATCCGCAGAAATTGCCGGTGACGATTTTGTCACGTTGTCTGCAATTTCATCTCAAGGCGCTAGATGTCGAGCAAATTCGCCATCAGCTTGAGCACATCCTCAACGAAGAACATATCGCTCACGAGCCGCGGGCGCTGCAATTGCTGGCACGCGCCGCTGAAGGCAGCCTGCGAGATGCCTTAAGTCTGACCGACCAGGCGATTGCC
>NZ_JAIVFO010000480.1 GCF_029991245.1 Xanthobacter autotrophicus | reverse complement strand
GCGGTCCACAGCACGCCGGCATCCATGGCGCTGGTGACCTGCCAGACCTCGGTGTTGATGAAGAGGAACGTCACGAAGAGCAGCAGCATCGGCAGCGCTCGTGTGGCGAGGGGAAACAGCAGGCCGAGACTGGCGAAGGCCCGCTTGAGCGCCCACCCAGCGATGTCGTGCATGCGCAGGGCGACCAGTGCGTACGCCGCCACGACGGCCAGCAGCAACCAGACCCCGGTCGCGAACCCGAAGGACGCCGAGCCGCTGGCCAGCCCGACCGCAAGCCCGGCGGCAGCCGACACGACGATGGCGACGACCAACACGAGGACGAGGCGCGAGCGGGACATCCGGGCTTGCATCGACGCCCGGACGTCGTCGACGAAGTAGGGCAG
>NZ_JAIVFO010000479.1 GCF_029991245.1 Xanthobacter autotrophicus | reverse complement strand
GTTGCGATCTATGATGGCCGTCAAATTACCGAGGCAGCGTGCACTCGCAAACATCGCCGCCTCCCAATTACTGCCTTCTTGCAACTCGCCGTCTCCGAGAAGCACGAACGTCTTTTGTTTGCCACTGCTCGCTGCTGCAGCGGCAGCCGCCCCCACGGCGAAAGGCAATCCATGACCCAGCGCACCGGTACAGGTTTCGATCCCGCTGACTGAGGACGAGGGATGGCCGCCGAGCAATCCTCCCGAACGGCCGTAATTCAGCAACATGTCTTCGTTCCAAAACCCCAATTCGATCAATACCGAATAGAGGGCCAAGGCGGCATGCCCTTTGCTGAGGACAAAACGGTCTCGCAATGGGTCGCTGAAGGCACGGGATGCCATGAC
>NZ_JAIVFO010000048.1 GCF_029991245.1 Xanthobacter autotrophicus | reverse complement strand
GAACAGGGACGGGCGCGGGAAGGGGCACCGCCTGGCCCGGCCCTGCCGGTCTGGGCGGCACCGGGTCAGCCGCCTGCTGCGCGGCGGCGGGGGTGGTCAGGGCAAGGTCGATGGCGAAGGCTGTGCCGAGCGCAAGCGCCAGCACGGCCGTGAGGAAAACAAGGGCGCTCGATCCGCTTCGCATCTGTTGTCTCCGGAACACGTCTTGGGGAGACAACGCTGGCGCGGCGGTTTGGTGCCACGATAAAGCTTCAGCTTCTCTGGCTTCAGCCCTCAGCGCACGTGGCGGCCGGTGAGGGCGAAGCAGAAGGCGTC
Organism: Xanthobacter autotrophicus; assembly: GCF_029991245.1. GTDB lineage: Bacteria > Pseudomonadota > Alphaproteobacteria > Rhizobiales > Xanthobacteraceae > Xanthobacter > Xanthobacter autotrophicus_C. The sequence goes on along the minus strand of NZ_JAIVFO010000048.1, from coordinate 29,518 downwards.
CAGCAGGTCGGCTTCCTGCTCCTTCAGCACCCCGTCGGCACTGATGACGCGCATGCCCGCGCGCAGCAGGGTGGCGATGGCCTCGGTGCCGCTCTCGAACAGCGTGTCGAGGGCGAAATCCACCGCTTCCGCCGTGGGGCGCAGGCGGGCCACATAGGCGGCCAGCCGCTCGCGCTCGGCGCCGGTGAGGTCGAGGTCTTCCGCCGCGCAGGCGCGCTCGCAGAAGAACACGATCTCCTCCACCTCGGCGGCGCCCACGTCCCGGTCGGCGCGGGCCAGCGCTGCCAGCAGCGTCACCCCGGCCTTGCGGATGATGGCGCGGATGCGGTCCCAGCGCAGGTCGGCGTCTTCCTCGGCCGGCACCAGGACGGCGTCCCTGGGCCAGAGGAAACCGAAGGTCTCGTAGAAGAACCGTACCAGCGGCTCGCGCTTGGCCCCATCGAGGTCGGTGACGGCGGTGATGCGATCCACCCGGAACGACCGCGCCGCCTGCCGCTCATGGCACTTGGCGATGAGGATGGGCACGCCCTCCACATTGCGCTGCACCGCCCAGACCGAGATGCGGCGATGGCTGGCATTGCCCGCATGGTCCACATAATCGATGGCGAAGGCCTGCCCGTCCGCCGGGTCGTGATCCTCCGGCGCCTCGGCGGCCAGCGGGTCGTGCGGGTCGTCGAGGGGCACGCTGAGCCGGTCCGCGTGGGCGTAGAAGGGCGCGCCCAGCAGCTCCACGCGATCGAGGAGGAAGGACTTGAGCGAGGTGATGGCGTTCATGGGCGGCTCGCGGATTCCGGCCGGACGTTCCGTGTCCATACCCTTGATAGCCGGCAGACGAGCGCCGATAAAGCGCCATTGCGCATCCCGCCGCGCGTGGGACCTACCCGCGTAGGGGAGGGGGAGGCCGAAGCCTCCGCCTTTGCCCCCTCGCTCAGGCGCCGCGCGGGCTTGATGCGCTGCTCAATCCCACGCCGGCGCCAGACCCTCGGGGCTGACGATGCGCCCGTCCGGGCGGGCGAGGGCGGAGATGGCGGCCATCTCGGCGTCGGTGAGCGCGAAGTCGAAGATGGCGGCATTCTCGGCGGCGCGGGCCTCGCTCACGGTCTTGGAGAGGGCGACGAACCCCTCCTGCTCCTGCTGCACCACCCAGCGCAGCACCACCTGCGCCACCGTGCGGTCGTGGGCGGCGGCAATGTCTTTGAGCACCGGCTCGGCGAACACCTTGCCGTCCGCCATGGCGTAATAGGCGGTGATGGAGAGCCCGGCGGCGCGGGCAGCCGCAACGACCTTCGACTGGTCGATGAAGGGGTGCAGCTCGATCTGGTTGGTCACGAGCGGCCCATCGGACAGGGCGATCGCCTGCGCCATCAGCGCGGTGTTGAAATTGGACACGCCCATGTGGCGCACCTTGCCGGCGGCCCGCACCGCATTGAGCGCGCCGATCTGCTCGGCCAGAGGCACCGCCGGGTTGGGCCAGTGCAGCAGCAGCAGGTCCACATAATCGGTCTTCAGCTTCGTCAGGCTCTCGTCCACGGAGGCGAGGAAGGCGTCGTGGGCATAATTGGTCACCCACACCTTGGTGGTGAGGAAGATGTCGCCCCGCTTGACCCCGGAGGCGGCGATGCCTTCGCCCACCTCGGCTTCGTTGCCGTAGATCTGCGCGGTGTCGATATGGCGGAAGCCGAGCTTCAGGGCGGCGGGCACCATGCGCAGGGTGTCGGCCGCCGAGACGCGGAAGGTGCCGAAGCCGAGGGCGGGGATCTGCGCCCCATTGGCGGTAACGGTATGCATGTTATTTCCTTTGTTCAGACCGGGCAGGCGACGGCGCGGGCGCGGTTGTCCAGTGCGGCGCTCCACAGCGTCAGTCCCAGCGCGCCGGCCACCATGAGCGCGCCCACCACCGGCGTGGCGCCGAGGCCGAGAGGCGAGGCCACCACCAGCCCGCCGATCCAGGCCCCGAGCGCGATGCCCAGGTTGAACGCGGCGATGTTGAGGGCGGACGCGGTATCCACCGCCCCCGGACGATAGCGCTTCGCCAGCTCCACCACATAGATCTGCAAACCCGGCACGTTGGCGAACGACAGGAAGCCGAGAGCGGCCAGCGTCACCAGCGTCAGCACCGGCGATGGCGCCGTGAAGAAGAAGGCCACCAGCACCAGCGCCTGCAGCGTGAACAGGATGGTCAGCGCCTTCACCGGATCGCGGTCGGCGATGCGCCCGCCGGAGAGGTTCCCCACGGCGATGGCAAGGCCGTAGAGGATGAGGATGAGGCTCACCTGTCCGGCGGCAAAGCCGGTGACGGTCTCAAGGATGGCGGCCAGATAGGTGAAGGCCACGAAGGTGCCGCCATAGCCCAGCGCGGTCATGCCGAACACCAGCAGCAGCCGGCCCGATCCCAGCACCCGCACCTGATCCAGCAGGGAGGCTGCGGGCGCCTTGCGGATGTTGCCCGGCAGCAGCAGGGCGATGGCGGCAAACGCGATGATGCCCAGCAGTGCCACGCCCCAGAAGGTGGCGCGCCAGCCGAAGCTCTGGCCGATGAAGGTGCCGAGGGGCACGCCGGTGACGATGGCGACCGTCAGTCCCATGAACATGAGGGCGATGGCCGAGGCGCGCCGGTTCTCCGGCACCAGGTCCGCGGCGATGGTGGCGCCCACCGAGAAGAACACCCCATGGGCGAAGGCGGAGAGCACCCGCGCCACCAGCAGCCATTCATAAGAGGGGCTCAGCGCGGCGGCGGTATTGCCGGCGATGAACAGGGCCATGAGGGAAAGCAGCAGGGGCTTGCGCGCCATGCCGCCGGTGAGCGCCGTGAGCACCGGCGCGCCGAAGGTGACGCCCAGCGCATAGACGCTGACGATCAGCCCGGCGATGGGCAGGGTGATGCCGAGATCGTTGGCTACCGTGGGCAAAAGCCCGACGATGACGAATTCGGTGGTGCCGATGGCATAGGCGGCGATGGTGAGGGCATAGAGCGCAAGGGGCATGGCGACATCCTTCGGGGCCGGCGGCGGCTGCATGGAATCCGGCGCCGGAGCCGGCACCGCTTGCACTGCAACATGAGCGCCCTTGCGCTTTTGCTGAACCGCCTATTATGTAAAAGCGGCTTTGAATTTCATTCACAGGTCGAGACGAGGCGGGCCCCTTGGACAATCGCGCGGGCGAGATGGTGGTGTTCGTGGCGGCGGCGGAGACGCAGGGCTTCTCGGCCGCCGGCCGCAAGCTCGGCCTGTCGCCTTCTGCCGTGAGCAAGCTGGTGACGCGGCTGGAGGACCGGCTGGGCACGCCCCTGTTCGTGCGCTCCACCCGGCAATTGCAGATCACCGCCGAGGGCGCGCTCTATCTGGAGCGGGCGCGGCGCATCCTCGCCGAGATCGACGACACCGAGCGCCTGATCGCCACCGGTGCCGGCACTGTGCCGCGCGGGCGGCTGCGCATCAGCGCGTCCGTGGCGTTCGGGGAGATGTGCGTGCTGCCGCGCGTGCCGCGCTTCCTGGAACTCTACCCGCAGGTGGAGCTGGATATCTCCTTAAGCGACGCCGTCATCGACCTGGTGGACGAGCGCACCGACATCGCCATCCGCACCGGGCGGCTGCGCGATTCCACCCTGAAGGCGAAGAAGCTGTTCGAGATCGGCCGGGTCATCGTGGCCTCGCCCGCCTATCTGGAGCGCCACGGGGTGCCGCAGCACCCGCAGGACCTCGCCCGGCACCTGTGCCTGTGCTTCAACTTCCGCCGCTCGCCGGAGGACTGGCCGTTCCGTGATCCGCAGAGCGGAAAGGCCTTCACCCAGGCGGTCTCGGGCAGCGCGCTGGGCAACAGCGGCGTGGTGCTGCGCCGGCTCGCCCTTGATGGGGCCGGGCTGGCGCGCCTCGGCCGCTATCACGTGCGGGGCGACATGGCGGCCGGAACGCTGGTGAGCGTGCTGGAGGAGTTCAACGCCGGCGACATCGAGCCCATCCACGCGGTCTATGTGGGCCACGCCCACCTTGCCGCCCGCATCCGCGCCTTCGTGGACTTCCTCGCCGACGCCATCCGGCAGGAGACGGAAACGACGGAAGGCTCAGGCGGGCGATAAATCCAGCGCATCCCGCAGCAGCAGGGCGATGTGGCGGGCCTTGCGGCCGGAGCCGTGCTCGATCTGGTGGCGGCAGGAAAAGCCGTTGGCGATGAGCGGAGCGTCCTCCGGCGCCGCGCGCATGGCGGGCAAAAGGGCGAGTTCCGCCATCTGCATGGAGGCGTCGTAATGCTCCGCCTCCAGCCCGAAGCTGCCGGCCATGCCGCAGCAGCTGGTCTCCACCACGTCGTAGGAGAAGCCGGGGATGAAGCCGAGCACCTTGCGCGTCGCCTTCATCACCCCGAACGCCTTCTGGTGGCAGTGGCCGTGCAGCACCGCCTTCGGGCCGGGCAGGGGCTTCAGCCGCATGCGCAGGCCCTTGTTCTGGTGCTCGCGGGCGAGGAACTCCTCCAGCAGGAACAATTGCTTGCCCAGCGCCCCCACCTCCGGACCGAGGCCGAGGCTGTAGAGTTCATCGCGCAGGGACAGCAGGCACGAGGGCTCCAGCCCGATGATGGGGGTCTGCGCCGCGATCTCGCCGCGGAAGGCCGCGAGCACGCGCAGGCCCTCGCCGCGAGCCTTCTCCACCATGCCGGTGGTCAGGTACGTGCGGCCGCAGCACAGGGGCCGGTCGGGCTCGGCGTCGGCGGGATCGGGCCGCGCGATGCGAACGCTATAGCCGGCGTGGGTCAGCACCGCATGGGCGGCTTCCGCCACCTCCGGCTCGAAATGGTGGCAGAAGGTGTCCACGAACAGGATCACCTCGCCGCGCGGGGCCGCTGCCTGCGTGGGCGCGGCGGCCGGCGGCGCATAGGGGCGTGGCGCCGGCTCGGGGATGGCGCGGCGGGCGCTGATGCCCAGCAGCCGCTCGGCCGCCTTGGTCAGAAGCCGCGAGCGGTTGCGCAGCATGATGGCGAGGCGCAGCAGGCGGCGGTGGCGGCCGGTCCATTCCGGCACCCCGCCGAACAGCCGGGTGCGCCGGGGCACGCCTTTGATCTCATGGCGCTGGGCGAGGTATTCGGTCTTGATCAGCGTCATGTCCACGGCGCTGGGGCATTCCTTCTTGCAGGCCTTGCAGGACACGCACAGGTCCATGGCCGCGTCGAGCCTCGGATCGGCGAAGGCGTTGGCGTCGGTGCCGTCGTTCAGCGCGGCCTTGAAGGCGGCGACGCGGGCTTCGGTGGAATGGTCCTTGTCGCCGGTGATGCGGTAGCTCGGGCACATGACGCCCTTGCCGGTATTGCGACAATCGCGGCTGTGCATGCACACGGCCACCGCCTTCGCGTAATTCCCGCCGGTGGCGGGAATGCCGGAATAGGCGTCGCCGATGCCGTATGTGTCGTAAGCCGACCAGTCGAGGAAGGTTTTCATGCCGCACGCCCCGTTCGCGCCCGGCGAAGCAAGATGCGTACCTTGGGTACGGCGGCCGGTCCCCGTTCACACGGCAGCGCCTTTCCGGTAGATGAGCGTGAGGCGCCGCCCGCGCTTCCTCTTTGCGTTTCGAGGCGGATATGCCGCCTGGGCTGATGAAGCCCCGGCGGATCCGGCTCTGGCTGGCTCGAAAGGTGTGTTCCGTGACCGATCAGGTGAAGCTCGTGCTTGCTTCAGGCTCGCCCCGCCGGCTGGCGCTGCTCAATCAGGCGGGCATCGAGCCGGACCTGCTCATGCCCGCCGACGTGGACGAGACCCCCGAGCGCGGCGAGCTGCCGCGCCGCCTCGCCCAGCGCCTGTCGGAGGCCAAGGGCAAGCTGGTGGCCCAGCGCGCGAAGGACGCCGAGATGAACGCGCTGGTGCTGTCCGCCGACACGGTGGTGGCGGTGGGCCGGCGCATCCTGCCCAAGCCCGACCTGGAGGATGAGGCGGACGCCTGCCTGCGGCTGCTCTCGGGGCGCACCCACCGGGTCTATACCGGCGTGTGCCTGGTGGACGCGAAGGGCCGCGCCCACACCCGGCTGGTGGAAAGCCGGGTGCGCTTCAAGCGCCTGTCGCGGGAGGAGATCGCCGATTACCTCGCCTGCGGCGAATGGCGGGGCAAGGCCGGCGGCTACGCCATCCAGGGCATCGCCGGCTCATTCGTGGTGAAGCTGGTGGGCTCCTACAGCAATGTGGTGGGCCTGCCCCTCTCGGAAACCATCGGCCTGTTGTCGGGCCAGGGCTACGACGTGCGTGCCGGCTGGGTGGAGCGCGCCGCATGAGCGCGGACAAGCCGAGCGCGGACAAGCCCAAGGCCGGGAAGGCCAAAAGCGGTGAGGCCAAAAGCGGGCCGGCCAAGAGCGGGCCGGCCAAAACCGCCGCGCCCAAAAAGGCCACCTCTCAAAAGACCCCCGTCTCAAAGACTCCTGCCCCAAAGGCCCCGGCCCAAAAGACCCCGGCCCAAAAGACCGCAGCCAAGGCGAGCGCCCCCAAGGCCGCCCCGCCCAAGGCCGCAACCGCCGACGTGGTCGCCCCGGACACACGCGCACCCGACGCGGCCGCCAGCGCGCCGTCCGCCTCCACCTATTCGTCCAAGCCGTGCCCGATCTGCTCCAAGCCGTCGGCGGAGCGCTTCCACCCCTTCTGCTCCAAGCGCTGCGCCGACGTGGACCTCCACCGCTGGCTCTCCGGCTCCTACGCCATCCCCGGCCGCCCGGAAGAGGAAGAGGACGGCGAGGCCCAGGACGAGGGGTGAGGACGAGGGGAGAGGGCTTACTCCGGAAACAGCAGCGGCTCGTAGTCCATGGCCCCATGCAGGACGCGCAGGATCACGACGGCCTCCGCGTCCACCCGGTAGAAGATGAGATAGCGCCCGTGGACGCAGCGCCGGATCCCGGCGGCCGCGTATCGCGGGATCAGCGGGTGCGCCTTCGGCATGTTCAGGAGGCGCGCGGCGTGGGCCGCAATCTCCTGAACGAACGACAGCGCCCGCTCCGGGCTGTCCACGGCGATGTGGTCGCCGATCCCCTCAAGGTCGTCCTCGGCGGCCGCGGTGAAAACGAGCCTCATTCGCCCTCGCCGGGCGCGGGACGGCGATACTTGCCTTCAAGGCGCCGGAACACATCCTCCGCCGGCCGGGTGCGGCCCGCATCGGCATCGGCGAGGCCCCTGGCGAGGGCGGCGTCGAGGGTTTCGAGCCGGGTCTCGCGCTCCTGGATGAGGCGGACGCCCTCGCGCAGGACTTCGCTCTTGGAATGGTAGCGGCCGGTGGCCACGAGCTTCGCCACATAGGCTTCGAGCTGCTTGCCGAGATCGGCGCTGATGGGCATGGCAGGCTCCTTTCGCCGGGAAGATTAGGTGCGCCAATAACTATTATCAAGAATGGAGCGGGCGGCGCCTCCCCCTTGCCCCATCTTGACGGCCCCCCGAGCGCCGCGCGAGGTTGCTCGCCCAAGACGGTGAGGAGCGCAACATGGCGGCGGCGGAACGGACGGCGGACCATTACCCTTCCTTCCGGACGCAGGCCCTCATCGACGGCGCCTTCGCGCCGGCCGCCAGCGGGCGCACCTTCGATGCCGTCAACCCGGCCACCGGCAAGGTCCTCGCCCAGGTGGCGGCGTGCGACAGCGCTGATGTGGATCGCGCGGTGAAGGCCGCCCGCGCCGCCTTCGAGGATCGCCGCTGGGCCGGGCTGCGGCCGGTGGAGAGGAAGCGCATCCTCCAGCGCTTCGCCGAGCTGATCCGCGCCCATCGCGACGAGCTGGCGCTCACCGAAACCCTGAACATGGGCAAGCCCATCGCCGACGCGCGCTCCATCGACGTGCGCGCGGCGGCGGACTGCTTCGCCTATTACGGGGAGTGCTGCGACAAGGTCTATGGCGAGGTGGCGCCCACCACCGCCGACACCCTCGCCCTCGTGCTGCGCGAGCCGCTGGGCGTGGTGGGCTGCGTGACGCCGTGGAACTTCCCCATGATCATGGCCGCCTGGAAGGTGGCCCCGGCGCTGGCCATGGGAAATTCCGTGGTGCTGAAGCCGGCGGAGGAAAGCCCCCTCACGGCGCTGCACCTCGGCGAGCTGGCGCTGGAAGCGGGGGTGCCGGCGGGGGTGTTCAACGTGGTGCCGGGCCTCGGCGTGGAGGCCGGCAAGGCGCTGGGCCTGCACATGGACGTGGACGCCATCGCCTTCACCGGCTCCACCGAGGTGGGACGCTATTTCCTGCGCTATTCCTCCGACAGCAATCTGAAGCGCGTGTTCCTCGAGCTGGGCGGCAAGACCGCCTTCGTGGTGGCCCATGACGTGGCCGACCTCGACGAGGTGGCGCAGGCGGTGGCCGCCGGCATCTTCTTCAACCAGGGTGAGATGTGCACGGCGGCCTCCCGGCTGCTGGTGGACAACCGCATTCGCGACGCCCTCGTCGACCGTGTGGCGGCGCTGGCCCCGCGCTGGATGCCGGGCGATCCCCAGGACCCCGCGGCCCGCGCCGGCGCGGTGGTGAGCTTCGAGCATCAGGGCCGCATCCTTGCCGCCATCGCGGAGGGCGTGGCCTCCGGCGCGCGGCTGGTTACCGGCGGCACGGCGGTGCGGCAGGAGAGCGGCGGCGCCTTCGTGGCGCCCACCGTGTTCGATGGCGTTTCGCCCGCATCCGCGCTGGCGCAGAAGGAGATCTTCGGCCCGGTGCTCTCGGTGATCGGCTTCGACGGGCTGGAGGAGGCGGTTTCCATCGCCAACGGCACCGTCTACGGCCTCGGCGCGGCGGTGTGGAGCGGCGACCTGGCCGCCGCCCACCAGGTGGCGCGGCGCTTCAAGGCCGGCATCGTCTATGTGAACTGTTTCGACGCCGACGACATCACCACCCCGTTCGGCGGCGTGAAGCAATCCGGCTTCGGGCGCGACAAGTCCCTGCACGCGCTGGACAAATATTGTGACCTGAAGACGGTGTGGACGCGGCTTTAGGGGCCAGTCTCTCGTCCTTACGCCCACCGTTCCCCGGACCAGCGACACCGCAGGTGGAGCGCCGATCCGGGACCCAGCGCAATAGTCCTGCGCAGCAGGCTAATCTCAAGGATGCTGCGGGAAAGAGCCGCCTTCGGCGCATTTTTGCGCTGGGCCCCGGCTCTCCTTCCACTGCGCTGCGCTACGTTTCAGTCGGCCGGGGCGCGAGGATGCGGCGTTTGTCGCGAGTTGGCTCCAGGGTGTGGAGGCGGCTTCAGGGGCTGCACCCGCGCCCACCGTTCCCCGGACAAGCGACACCGCAGGTGGAGCGCCGATCCGGGGCCCAGCGCAAGACTCCTGCGCAGCAGGCAAACTCAAGGATGCTGCGGGAAAGAGCCGCCTTCGGCGCAATTTTGCGCTGGGCCCCGGCTCTCCTTCCACTGCGCTGCGCTACGTTTCAGTCGGTCGGGGCGCGAGGATGCGGCGCATGCCTCCCGCCGGTTGTGGCCCCGCCCCCTCAGGCTCGCTCCAGCAGCCAGACGTGCTCGATGGCATCGTATTGGCCCTTGAGGCCGCCGGGCACCGGCGCCGTGTCGATCTCCGCGACGATATAGTGGTCGCCATAGAGCGCGCGGGTCTCCTCCGGCGGCACGGAAAAGGGCGGGCCTGCCACCAGCGACTGGTCGTATTCGAAGCAGACGAGGAGCTGCGGGGCGGCCTCCGTCAGCGCCACCAGATGCGGGGCGTAGCGGGCGCGCATGTCTTTCGGCAGGGCGACGAGGGCGGCGCGGTCCCACACCGCATCCACCGGGCCGAGGGCGTCGCGGGTGAGCGCGAAGATGTCGCCCTGCAGGATGTCGAGGCCGGGGGCGCTGAAACGCGTCAGCGCGCCCTCCGCGCTCACCTGCGGCGCGACGCCCAGCTCGGCGAACAGCTCTTCCACCGCGATGCGGCTCAGCTCCGCGCCGGCCACCCGCAGGCCCTGCCCGAGCAGCCAGGCGATGTCCCGCGTCTTGCCGCACAAGGGCACGAACACGCGGGACCCCGGCGCCACGGGCAGGCGGGAAAAATGCTTCACCAGGAAGGCGTTGGCCTTGCCCTCATGGAAGCCGATCTGCTTGTCTTGCCACCTCGCGTGCCAGAAATCCGGTTCCATCCGCGGCTCCCCTTGCCTTCATCCTGCCAGATCGCCCATGCCGGCCGCCTGCGCAAGCGTGCGGGACATATGGGCGCGGTCCCGCTTTCGCGATATGACTTTCCACAGAGAGCACGCGCCGATTAGCCTGAACTGCAAGCCAATCGGATAACGCGTTCTCTTTTCGAGTAGCGAGACGGACTCACCGATCAGATTGAATCACTCTGATCGGATCCGGCTCGGCGTTTCGTGGTCCTCACCGGAGCAGCCCATCGTGACATCCGCCCCCCTCTCGAACTCGACGGCCCACTGGCGCGCGCTGGATGCGGCGCACCACCTCCACCCCTTCTCCGATACCAAGGCGCTGAACGCCGAGGGGGTGCGGGTCATCACGCGGGCCGAGGGGGTCTATGTGTATGACAGCGATGGCAACAGGATCCTCGACGGCATGTCGGGCCTGTGGTGCTCGCAGGTGGGGCACGGGCGCAAATCCATCGTGGATGCCATCGCCAGCCAGCTTCACCAGCTCGATTATTACAACACCTTCTTCAAGACCACCCATCCCGGGGCCGCCGAGCTGGCGGCCGCCATCTCGGAGGTGGCGCCGGCGCACATGAACCACGTGTTCTTCACCTCCGGCGGGTCGGAGGCGGTGGATACGGTGCTGCGCATGGTGCGCCATTACTGGGCGGCGATGGGCAAGCCGGAAAAGTCCATCTTCATCTCCCGCCGCAACGGCTATCACGGCTCCACCCTGGGCGGGGCCTCGCTGGGCGGCATGAAGCCCATGCATGCCCAGGGCGGCCTGCCCATTCCCGGCATCATCCACGTGGCGCAGCCCTATTGGTGGGCCGAGGGCGGGGAGATGGGGCGCGAGGAGTTCGGCCTGTTCGCCGCCCGCGAGGTGGCCCGCGCCATCGACGAGGCGGGGCCGCAGAATGTGGCCGCCTTCATCGGCGAGCCGATCCAGGGGGCGGGCGGCGTGGTGATCCCGCCGGCCAATTACTGGCCGGAAGTGGAGAAGATCTGCCGCGAGCGCGATGTTCTTCTGGTGTGCGACGAGGTCATCTGCGGCTTCGGACGCACCGGCCGATGGTTCGGCTCCGATTATATGGGGGTAAAGCCGGACCTCATGACCTTCGCCAAGGGCATTACCTCCGGCTATTTTCCCCTCGGCGGCGTCATCGTCGGCGACAAGGTGGCGGAAGGCTTCATCGAGCATGGTGGCGACTTCAACCACGGCTTCACCTATTCGGGCCATCCCGGCGGCTGCGCGGCGGCCCTCGCCAACCTGAAGATCATGCACGAGGAAAAGCTGGTGGAGCGGGTGCGTACCGATATCGGGCCGTATTTGCAGGAGCGCTGGCTGAAGCTGGCCGAGCATCCGCTGGTGGGCGAGGCGCGCATGGTGGGCCTCATCGGCGCGCTGGAGCTGACGCCGGAAAAGGCCACACGCGCCGCGTTCGCGGCGGAAGAGGGCACGGTGGGCCTCATCTGTCGCGATTTCTCGTTCCGCGAGGGGCTGGTGATGCGTGCGGTGCGCGACGGCATGATCCTCGCCCCGCCCTTCACCTTGTCCCATGAGGAAGCGGACGAACTGGTCGCCATCGTCTGGCGGGTGCTGGACCTCACCTATGCCGAGCTGCACAAGCGCGGGATGATGGTTCCGGTTCCGCGGGTTCCGGCGCGCCCTATCCAAGCTTTGGCCTGACATAACTCAAGGTCATGTGAGGATTGTGCGGCGGCGGGCGCGACAAAGATAAGGTTGTTCGTCCGCCACCGCAGGGTCATGGAATTACCATTCGCGGTTAAAATCCAACGGGTTTGGAACGAAAGTGCGCGGAGTCCTGTTCCTGGTGCGACCAGAACGCAGCAGGAGAGGTAACATGCGCAACAAGATTATCATCGGATCGATCATGCTCGGCCTTCTCGCCCCCACCGCCGCCTTCGCACAGGCGTCCACGGCCACGGGTGCGATCGGCGGTGCGGCTGTCGGCGCCGTGGTGGGTGGACCCGTGGGCGCGGTGGTGGGCGGCGCGGTCGGCGCCACCGTGGGCGCGGCCGCCGAGCCGCCCCAGGAGGTGCGCACCTATGTGATGAAGGAGCGCCGCTCCTCGGTGCGCCTGGAGCGCGAGGTGGTGGTGGGCGAGCCGCTGCCGCCCAACGTGGTGCTCTACGAAATCCCCAGCCACAACGAGTATCAGTATTCCGTGGTCAACGAACGCCGGGTGATCGTGGATCCGCGCACCCGCAGGGTGGTCTACATCGTGGAGTGACCCATGAAGCGCATCATGCCCCGGTATCTCCGGGGCACGATGGCGTGAACGACCTCACGCCACCGGCCTGGAGTCCGCGAAGCCGGGGCAGGCGGCGGCGAAGGCCTCGTACCAGGCGACCAGCCCGGGACGATCCGCCCGCCACTTGCCCTCGAAGCGGAAATCGAACCAGCCGAGCGCGCAGGCGAGCGCGATGTCGCCCACGGTGATGGTGCCGTCGAAGGGGGCGGCATCGGCCTCGAAGGCGTCGAGGGCACGGGTCCGCTTGCCCTCCTGATGCTCCAGCCACTTGGCCTCGTGCTTCTCCACCGGCCGGAAGCGGGCCTCGTACAGCAGCAGGATGCCGGCATCCATCATGCCGTCCGCCAGCGCTTCCCGGCGCAGGGCGGCGATGCGCGCCTTGGGGTCCGACGGCAGGATGCGGCCGCCCCCGGCGAGCATGTCGAGATAGGCGAGGATCACCGAGGAATCGAACAGCACCTGGCCATCGTCGGCGAGCAGCGCAGGCACCTTGCCGAGCGGGTTCTGCCGGCGCAGGGTATCGTTCGGGTCCAGCGTGTCGGCGGGCTCGATCTCAAGGGTCTGGCCGAGGAGTGCGGCGGCGACGCGCACCTTGCGCACGAACGGCGAGGTGGGGGAGAAACGCAGCAGCATGGGATGGGTCCGGTGCCGAGGAGGGACCCACCAGATAGCGCGCGGTCCGCTCCGCCGGAAGTCAAAACGCGCAGGCGCCCCATCAGCGGCATGAATGGGTTGCCTGGTGGGCGCTTCACCCGCCCGGCGTGAGCCAGGAAACGCGGGCGCGGCCTTGTCCGTCGCGGGCCAGCAGCGGGGCGAGGGCGTTCAGGATCGTGCGCATCTCGTCGGCCAGCGTGAACGGCGGATTGACGATGATGAGCCCGGAGCCCGACAGGACATCGAGGCTGCGGACGGTGGCGAAATCCAGCTCCACCCGCAGCGTCTTGGGCAGGCCGAGGCGGGCCACGTCACGGCGGAAGGCATCCACCGCCTTCAGATCCTTGATGGGATACCACAACATGATGATGCCGGTGGCGAAGCGCTGGGTGGCGGCCTCAAGTCCCGTCACCAGGCGCTGGAACTCGCCCGGCTCCTCGAACGGCGGATCCACCAACACCAGCCCACGCCGCTCGCGCGGCGGCAGATGGGCGGCGATGCCCTGCCAGCCGTCCTGGGGCAGGATCTTCACCCGCGGATCCTCGCCCACGCGCTTTTCCAGCTTGGCCCGCTCTTCCTTGTGCAACTCGCAGAACAGGAAGCGGTCCTGCGGCCGCGACAGGGCGAGCGCCAGCGCCGGGGAGCCGGGATAAAGCCGCCGGCCGCCGGCGCGGGTGGCGCGCACCGCATCGAGATAGGGCGCAAGCAAGGCTGCGGCGGGCTTCGGCAGGGTGCCGGCGAGGTCGGCGGCGAGCACCGCCTCGATGCCGGCATCCGCCTCCAGCGTGCGCTGGGCGTTGGCGCCGTCGAGGTCGTAGAGGCCCGCGCCCGCGTGGGTGTCGAGCACGCGGTAGGCGTTTTCCTTTTTGTTGAGATAGGCGAGCACGCGGGCCAGGGCGGCGTGCTTCATCACGTCGGCGGGGTTCCCCGCGTGGAACGAATGGCGGTAGTTCATGGGTTTATCGGCCTGTCCCGCCTCATCGGCCGCCGCGCACGGGCGGCATCACCATGCGCGACAGGCGGCAGGCGCGGCGGTCCACGTCGGGGCAGGTGCGGAAGGCGAGGTCCTGGCTGAGGCAGATGCGCACCTCGGTCAGCCGCCGCCGGTCGCACTGCACCGAGAACATGTCCGGCGACAGGCCGGGATTGGCGGCGCGGAAGGCACCCTCCACCTCGGAGGGCGAGACCATGCGGTAGTCGTCGAGGCGGGTGAACTCGGCGGGGATGGCCACCTTGTCCCGCGCCGCGCGCACGATGTCGAAATAGGCCTGCGGAGGAAGGCCGGAACAGGTGCCGTGCTTCTTCCACTCATAGATGACGAGCCCCCGGCTCGGCATCACGTCCAGCATGGAATTCACCAGCGGGTTGGGTACGTAGGGGGCGGGGCGCTGGCAGTTCTGCGGAAAGCCGCGCTCATATTGCGGCCACAGGCCGTGCACCACGAAGGCATAGGGGCGGGTGCGGCTGCACTGGGGCTCGTTGTCCGCCTTCTGGCCCTTGTCCTCGCAATAGGTGGGGGACCAGGACAGGGACAGCACGTAGAAATCGAATCGGCCGGGCTCATGCCCCTGCGCCGCCGCCGGCACCACCGCGCCCGCGACGAGCGCAGCCACGAACAGGCCAGCGACGAGGCCGGTGGCGACAAGACCGCTGGCGACACGCGCGAGGGCGGCGAGGGTCCGCCTCACGGACCCGCCATCTTGCAGGACGGCGCATAGGCATAGCTGCGGTCGAGGCCGACCACGCACCAGTCCACGCCCCAGCTGGCGCCGATGAAGCCGCCGTCCTCGATGATGGAATAATAGATGGCGTGCTTGCGGGCGTCGTTGGTGAATACGGTGCCCTTGCAGAAGCGGCGCGGCTGGTATTCCGGTCCCCACGGGCGGAACGCGATCTCGCGCACCCTCTCGAAGCCGGTGATGGTGAGGGCGGAGGCCCAGTACATGCGCTCGGTCTCGGCGAATCGGCTGGCGATGAGGTCGAGGGCCTGCTGGTCCTCGCAGGCGGGCACGACACCGGAATAATTGGGGCCGGAAAGCCAGAAATTCTTTTCCAGGAGACTCGCCGCACCGGCGCCGGAGGCGCCGCCCATGGTCAGGAGCGCAAGCCCTGCCACGGCTGCCGCAGCCTTCGCCACGCCAGATGCCGCCGCGAGGGAGATCGCGCGCTTCGCCTTCGCCGCTGCGCTCCGCGCCCGATAAACCATGGTCCTCTCCACTTCAGGCTCCCCGCCCGTGTCGGGCGAACTTGACGGGGGACGATGCGGCGGCGTTTTCGCCCGGTCAAGGACACGGCGGCAACACCTTGCGAGAAAATGAACGCAGGGCACATGTCGTGCTCCCGCCGGAATGGTGCGGCATGCTCATTCTTGAATTTTGAGGGCGATTCACCGGGCAAATGGGTTCAATTTGTCCGGATCGCGCTCAGGCTCCGACTCATCATCCGCCGGCCGACCGGGAGGGTTCATGTCGCAGTCCCGCTTTGCCATCGCGCCGTCCTCCGCGCCCCCCGCCGCCATCGCCGCGCCGCGCTTTGCCTCCGGGCGGGAGGCGGCGCTGGAGCTGAGGCCGGACCAGCCGGTCTATTGCTTCCGTCCCCATGTGCTGGCCGCCGATGCCAGGGCCTTCCTCGACGCCTTTCCCGGCAAGACCGCCTATGCGGTGAAGACCAATGGCGAGCCCATGGTGCTGGACGTGCTGGCCAGGGCCGGCATTTCCGCCTTCGACGTCGCCAGCCCCGCCGAGTTCGCCGCCGCCCGCGCCGCCGCGCCCGGGGCGGAGCTGCTTTATATGCATCCGGTGAAGGCGCAGTCGGACATCCGCCTTGCCCTGGAGCACTACCGCATCCGCTCGACCGCCCTCGACCATGAGGACGAGGTGGCCAAGATCGTGCGCATCGTGCGCGCGCTGGATCTGGACCCGGAAGACCTCACCTTGTTCGTGCGCATCGCCTCCAAGGGGGATGCCGCCTACGAGCTGTCCAAGAAATTCGGCGCGGCACCGGGCCACGCGGCGGAACTGCTCCAGCGCATCCACGGCATCGGCATCACGTGTGGCCTGTGCTTCCACGTGGGCAGCCAGGTGGAGGACCCCGACACCTATGCCCGCGCGGTGGCGGTGGCGGCCGAGGTGCGCGCCGCGGCGGGGGTGCCCATCGTCGCCCTCGACGTGGGCGGCGGCTTTCCCGCCACCTATGCCCACAACCCGCGCCGTCCGGCGCCGCCCATGCCGCCGCTCGCCGACATCATTTCCGGCCTCATGGGCGCGGTGGAGCGGCACGGCTTTGCCGGCACGCCGCTGGTGGCCGAGCCGGGGCGGGTGATCGTGGCGCGGTCCTTCTCGGTCATCGTGCGGGTGCTCTTGAAGAAGGGGCAGCGGCTCTACATCAATGACGGGGTGTGGTCGTCCCTGTCGGATTCGTGGACCGGGAAGATCCTTTTGCCGGTGCGGCACATTCCCGATCCCGCCCGCCGCCGGCGTCCGGGGCGGGGCGCCTCGGGGAGCAGCCGCATCGAGCCGTTCCGCATCTATGGCGCCACCTGCGACAGCGTGGACGTGCTGTCGCGCCCCTTCTACCTGCCCGAGAGCGTGGACACCGGCGACTGGATCGAGATCGGCCACATCGGCGCCTATTCCCTGTCCCTGCGCACCCGCTTCAACGGGTTTTATCCGGACACCTTCGTGGAAGTGGAGACGCCGTTCGAGGCCGGCGACGCGCCGGAGGGCTTCGCCGAGCCCGAGCGCCGCGGGGGCGTGGAGGAGTGAGCCGGCGGTGGCCGGCCAAGCCCGCGCGGCGCGCGAGCGTCTCCCCTCGGTCTCAATCCGAACTGGAAGTCGCCGATGCCGGCGAACCGTCCGAACCCGCAACGGTGATCGAGAACACGCCCGTTTGAATTGCCCCAAGGGGGCGCCGCCGCGATCCTCCGCCGCCATTGGAGGACACAGCATGCTTATTCGACGCAGGCGGGGCTGGGAAATTCCCGAATCAGCGGCGACGCCGGAACGCCTCTATCTCTCCCGCCGGGAGCTGATGGGCGCCGGTGCGATGCTGGTGGCATCGGGCCTTGCGGGCCCGGCGGCGGCCCAGCGCGTCGGCGACCTGCCGGACCCCTCGGCCAGCCTCTACCCGGCCCGGCAGAACCCGCGCTACACCCTGGAGCGGCCGGTGACGCCGGAGGCCAAGTCCAGCACCGTCAACAATTATTACGAATTCAGCTACGCCAAGAACGTGGCCCCCTCCATGACCCGCTTCGAGCGCCGGCCGTGGCTGGTGAAGATCGACGGGCTGGTGGACAACCCGCAGGAAATGGGCATCGACGACCTGTTGAAGAAGGTGCAACTGGAGGAGCGGCTCTACCGCCACCGCTGCGTGGAGGCCTGGTCCATGGCGGTGCCGTGGACCGGCTTTCCCATGAAGGATCTGGTGGCGCTGGCAGGTCCCAAGGCCGGCGCGAAATATGTGCGGATGGAAACCTTCCTGAACCCGAAAGTCGCGTCCAATCAAAAGGATTTCCGCTATCCGTGGCCCTATGTGGAGGGCCTGACCCTGGCCGAGGCCACCAACGAACTGGCCTTCCTTGTCACCGGCGTCTACGGCAAGCCGGCGCCGGGCCAGTTCGGTGCGCCGCTGCGGCTGGTAACACCTTGGAAATATGGGTTTAAATCCATCAAGGGCATCGTCCGCTTCACCTTCACGGACAAGCAGCCCCTGAGCTTCTGGGAGGAAGTGCAGGGCGCCGAATACGGCTTCTGGGCCAATGTGAATCCCAAGGTGCCGCACCCCCGCTGGAGCCAGGCGAGCGAGGAAGACATCGCCACCGGCAACCGCCGGACCACCGAATTGTTCAACGGCTATGGCGAGTACGTCGCCGGTCTCTATGCCGGACGGGAGACGGAAAAGATCTGGTTTTGAAGCAGATTACTCCGCCCCGGCGTCACTGGGGGGTGGCGGCGGAGGGGGCGAGCGTCAGGGTGGCACCGGCGATGGAGACGCTGAGGCCGCTGTCGGAGGAGATGCTGATGGGCTGCAGCGTCACCTGGCGGGTGGCATCCTGCGAGGCGAGCATGTTGGCCGAGAAGCCCGGACCCAGGGAGAAGCCGGTCGACAGGCCCACATAGGTGCCGGCCAGCGCCCCCACCGCCACCTGCGGCGAGGTGGCGAGCACCGCCCACAGCATGCTGGCCTGGTCGGAGATGCCGAAATCGAGGCCGACGCGGTCGAGGGTGCCGGCATAATAATGGTTCATCCCCATGGAGGGGCGGAACTCGCAGCGCACCTTCCGGGAAGAACCGAAGCCGTAGCCGGTGGCGAACTCGCCCCGGCATTCCAGCAGCCCGGCGGAGACCTGCGGCATGGCGGCACCCGCCAGGGCCCCGCGAGGAATAGCGACGCAGGAAAACGCGATGCAGGAAGCCGCGATGCAGGACACGGCGACAGCGCCCGGAATCATCCGCCGGGCGAGAAGGTGAGACATTCGGGACCCCCGCAACAAGGTCGATGCTTCAGACCGCCTGCGCGATCCGACAAAGGTGATTCTGGCGCCCAAGATCCGACTTTTTCATGAAGCCGGCAG
Organism: Xanthobacter autotrophicus; assembly: GCF_029991245.1. GTDB lineage: Bacteria > Pseudomonadota > Alphaproteobacteria > Rhizobiales > Xanthobacteraceae > Xanthobacter > Xanthobacter autotrophicus_C. The sequence continues at coordinate 10,960 of NZ_JAIVFO010000048.1, read as the reverse complement.
GGCGCTGGCGAAAAAGCCAGCGCCCTGCCGGCACTTGGTCCGGGCCGACCTCAGTTGGGAAGCAGCACCAGGGTGAGGTCGGCAACGCCGGCGGCGATGTCCGCCCCGACCATGCCTTCCACCGAGACGGTCTGAAGGGCGATCTGGTTGGCGGAGCCGCCGAGCAGGATGTTGGTGCCGCCGCCGATGGTCCAGGCCGCATCCACGGAGACACCCACATAGCTGCCGGCAATGTCGCTGGGGGCCACGGTCGCGGACGGGGCGAACACCGCCCAGGCGAGGGTGTCGGCGGCGAGCGCGCCGATGTCGATGCCGAAGCGCGCGATGGTGCCCTTGTAGCGGGACTTCACCACATAGGGCTGCACGCTGGTGTCGCGGAACTCGCAGCCCATCTCGCGCAGGGAGCCGAGGATGAAGCCGATGGACGGCGCCACCTTGCACACCAGCATGCCCGACTGGACCTTGGGAGTGATCGGGGCGGGCGGCGTCTGGGCGGTCGCCGGCACGGCGGCGAGAGCGATGGCGAAGGCGGAAACGGCGGCGAAGGAAGCGCGCATGAGGTCCCCCGGGTTGCGGCGTGTGCAGAGGTACGTTGCGCGCGATCGGCGTGCAACGGCCCTGCGCAGGGGCATGGCGCGGTCGGGAGGATGGCGCAGCGGGCGTGCCCGCAAGGTGTTGGGAAGGTTCGAAAATGAATGCGCCCCCGACCATCGGTCGGGGGCGCATTGTCCGTCCAGGGCTGCGTCGCGATCGCAGCGGAACGCGCTTTTGGGGCCGTTCTGCCGCGGGCGCGGCCGAATCAGCGCAGGGTCAGGTCGGAGACGCCGAGGGCGAGGTTGACGCCGGTCTGGCCTTCGACGGAGAGCGGCTGCAGGGCGATGGTGTTGGACGAACCGCCCACCAGCACGTTGGCGCCGAGGCCGACGCCGAACGAGGCGTTGGTGGAGGCGCCCACATAGGTGCCGCTGAGGGCACCGCGGCCGACCACGGCGGTGGGGGCGAACACGGCCCACACCATGCGGCCGGAGGAGCTGAAGCCGAGGTCGAGGCCGAAGCGACGGGTCACGCCCTGATAGGTGCCGGCCTTGGCGCTGCGCGAGGACGGCAGGAAGCTGCAGCTCATCTCACGCACGGAGCCGAGGACGAAGCTCACGTTCGGCGCGAGGTTGCAGCTCAGCGTGCCCACCTGGACGCGGGACTGGGCGGAAGCAGGCACGGCGCCGACGGCGAGAAGGGCGGCAGCCGCAAGGCCGGCCTTGAAAACAGTCTTCATGATGTCGTTCCTCCTGTGGGAAGCGGGCGGGTTGATCCCTGCACCCGACGACGGCGAAGCCTTAGCCCAGACTTCACTGCTGCGCCAACGCTTCAAACGGGCACAAGTTCCTTTTTTCAAGCCCTGTGCCGGCTTTCAGCTCAGGGAGCCGCAGAAGCGCTGGATGCGCCGGCAGGCTTCCTCAAGGTCCGACGTGGCGGTGGCATAGGAAATGCGGAATGCCGGGCCGAGGCCGAAGGCCGAACCATGCACCACGGCAACGCCTTCCGCCTCCAGCAACTGGGTGGTGAAGTCCTCGTCGTTGGCGATGGTGACGCCGCCGGGCGTGGTCTTGCCGATGGTGCCGGCGCAGGACGGGAAGACGTAGAAGGCGCCCTCGGGCTTGGGGCAGTGAAGGCCCTTCGCCTGGTTCAGCATGGACACCACCAGGTCGCGGCGCTCCTTGAACACCGCGTTGTTGGCGGCGATGAAATCCTGCGGCCCGTCCAGCGCCTCCAGGGCCGCCCACTGGGCGATGGAGGAGGGGTTGGAGGTGGACTGGGACTGCAGCGTGCCCATGGCCTTGATGAGGGCCTCGGGACCGGCCGCGTAGCCGATGCGCCAGCCCGTCATGCAATAGGCCTTCGACACGCCGTTCATGGTCAGCGTGCGGTTGTAGAGCCTGGGCTCCACCTGGGCGGGGGTCACGAACTTGAAGTCGTCGTAGACCAGGTGCTCGTACATGTCGTCGGTGAGGATCCACACCTGGGGATACTTCACCAGCACATCGGTGATCGCCTTCAGCTCGTCGAAGGAATAGGCCGCGCCCGAGGGATTGGACGGCGAATTGAAGATGAGCCACTTGGTCTTGGGGGTGATGGCGGCTTCCAGCACGTCGGGACGCAGCTTGAAGTTGTCCTCGATGGTGGTCATCACCGGCACCGGCTTGCCGCCGCAGAATTCCACGATGTCCGGATAGCTCACCCAGTAGGGCGCGGGAATCAGCACCTCGTCGCCGGCATCCACCGTCGCGACCAGGGCGTTGAACAGCACCTGCTTGCCGCCGGTGCCCACCGTGACCTGCGCGGGCTTGTAGTCGAGGTCGTTCTCGCGCTTGAACTTGCGGCAGATGGCGGCCTTCAGCTCGGGGATGCCGTCCACCGCCGTGTACTTGGTCTCGCCCCGGCGGATGGCGGCGATGGCCGCTTCCTTGATGTTCTCGGGGGTGTCGAAGTCCGGCTCGCCGGCGGAGAGCGCGATGATGTCCCGCCCGGCCGCCTTGAGCTCCCGCGCCTTGTTGGAGATGGCGATGGTCTGGGAGGGCTTGATGCGCTTCAGTGCGGACGAGATGAGGCTCATGGCCTTTGGGCTCCGGACGCGCCCGGCCGCACGAGGCACAGGCGGCGCGGGCTGGGCATGTGGCAGGATCGCGGCCGGCTCCTGCCGACGCGGCGCGGACACTAGTTCAGCCGCCGCCCGCAAACAAGCAAGGATCTTGAATATTGCGGCACGCGCGCGTGATGAATCGCCATGGATCGCGCGCGGCCCTTGCGGCAGCCCAACGGGCGGGCCACATGAAGTCGCGAAAGCCAAGCTCGATCGGCGCGCGCCATGCGCTGATCGCTTTGAAATGCCTTGGATTTCGGGGAGGGGACGGGTGTTGACGCTCTATTCCACCCAGGCCTCGGGCAATTCCTACAAGGCGCGCCTGATGCTGGCGCAGCTCGGCCGGCCGTTCCGTCTGGTGGAGGTGGATATCTTCGCCGGCGAGAATCGCACCCCGGAATTCCTCGCCCGCAATCCGGAAGGGCGGGTGCCGCTGCTGGAGGTGGACGGGCGGTTCCTCGCCGAGTCCAATGCCATCCTGTTCTACCTGGCGGAGGGCACCCGCTTTCTGCCCACTGATGCCTTCGACCGGGCGGAGGTGCTGCGCTGGATGTTCTTCGAGCAGCACAGTCACGAGCCCGGCATCGCCGCGGCGCGGTTCTGGCTCCGGCAGGTGCGGGGCGGGCGGGAGTTGCGGACCCACGACGTGGATCGCTGGATGGAGGAGGGCTACGCCGCCCTCAAGGTGATGGAGCGCCATCTTGCCGGCCGTCGCTTCTTCGTGGGCGCGACCCTCACCATCGCCGACATGGCGCTTTATGCCCACACCCACGTGGCCGAGGAGGGCGACTTCTCGTTGCAGGGCTTCCCCGCCGTGCGGGCCTGGCTGGCGCGGGTTGCGGCGGAGCCCGACCATGTGGACATGGAATGGCGGCCGTCTGTCGCGGCAGCATAGCGGGGATGGATCGCGGTTCTGTGAGCGTTCGACATCATCCTGCCACGATGTGCAAAAGCCAAGCCGCGGTCGCGCCACGATTCCTGTCCACGCTCATTGGTATCGGCGGAACTGATTCGCAATCGTCGACGTTGGTCGGGTGCGTTCTACTTGAGCGAGATTATCATGTCCGGACGGTGTGACATGGACGTTGGGCACTTCACCCTGGGGCGGCTTGATCGTCTGGGCGCGGGCGTTTCGTCGGCTGATCCGGAAATGCTTGCCCGTGCCGTGCGCGACCACAAGGTGGGCGACGCGCTGGCCCAGGCCGCCCTGACCTTCGCGCTCATGCTCGCCATCGGCGCCGTCGCCTTCGTGCTAAGCGCGGAGCACGCGGCAGCGGCCAGCCAGCTCATCGTCAACGGGGTGATGGACAATTCCGTGATCCTGCTCGGCTTTGCCATGGTCGGCGCTGTCCTGCTGGTCGGCCGCCGTGGGGCGCAGCGCCTCTCCCGTGCCAGATCAGGTGTGGCCCGTGATGTCGAGCCGTCCCGCCGGCCGCGCTGAGCCGGCGATGCAGCTTCGACCCGACCCACGGTTTCAGGCCCTCCCACCGAATGTGCGGGATGCGCTTGTGCGGCGCCATCAGCGTCGACGCGCCTCCTTGCCCCGGCCGGGCCGTCGCGCGGTCCTTGCCGTCCTCGCGGTCCTCGGTCTCCTTGTCGCCGGCGCCATGGCCTTCGCTGCCGATGAGGCTGGCGCGCCCAGGCGCTTCGCCGGCGAAGAGGTGCGCGTGGTGCCCTTTGCCAAAGGGCTGGAACACCCTTGGGCCTTCGCCTTCCTCCCCGATGGCCGGCTCCTCGTGACCGAGCGGGACGGGCGGCTGCGCGTGGTTGATGCCGCCGGAAAGCTCGGCGCGCCCATCGCCGGCGTGCCCGATGTGGCGGCGCGGGGGCAGGGCGGCTTGCTGGACGTGGCGCTGGACCCCGCCTTCTCCAGCAACCGCCTGATCTATCTGAGCTATGCCGAGCCGCGTCCGGACGGGGCGGCCACCGCCGTGGCGCGCGGGCGCCTGTCGGAGGACCTTACCCGGCTCACCGACCTGCAGGTGATCTTCCGCCAGCAGCCGGCCCATTCCGGCGGCAACCATTTCGGCTCCCGCCTCGTGTTCGCGCCGGACGGCATGCTGTTCGTGACGCTGGGCGATCGCTTCGACCTGATGGACAAGGCGCAGGACCTGTCCACCACCCTCGGCAAGGTGGTGCGCATCGCCCCGGACGGCGGCATTCCGGCCGACAATCCCTTCCGGAACCGTCCCGGCGCGCGACCGGAGATCTTCAGCTACGGCCATCGCAACGTGCAGGCCGGCGTCATCGAGCCATCCACCGGCCGGCTGTGGACCGTGGAGCATGGCCCGCGCGGGGGCGACGAGGTGAATCGGCCGGACGCGGGCAGGAATTACGGCTGGCCCGTCATCGCCTATGGCCGGCATTATTCCAGCGCGAAGATCGGCGTCGGCCCGCGCAAGGAGGGGATGGAACAGCCCCTGTTCTATTGGGATCCCTCCATCGCCCCCTCGGGCGCCGCCTTCTATTCCGCCGACCTGCTGCCCGCCTTCAAGGGCCAGCTTTTCGTCGGTGCGCTGGCGGGGCAGGCGCTGGTGGAGGTGAAGATCCGCGACGGCGCCGTCACCGGCGAGGAGCGCCTGCCGCTGGGCAAGCGCATCCGCGACGTGCGGCAGGGGCCGGACGGGGCGCTGTGGCTCGCCACCGACGACACCGGCGAGATCCTGCGCGTGGTGCCCGCTGCCGCCAAGTGAGAGGACCAAGTGAGGGGACCGAGTGAGGGTCACCGAGTGAGGGCCGCCGACGGGATTCCTTTAGGGCGTTATCACCCCTAACATCGGGTCGCCGATGGCGCCTGGCTCCCCACGCCGGGCGCCCTGTTCCGCGGAGATCCCATGGCCCAGACGCTGCTTGCCCGCAACGCCCTCGTCCTCGTCACCATGGATGGAGAGCGCCGGGAGATCCCGGGCGGCGGGCTCTATGCGGAGGACGGGCGCATCGTCGCGGTGGGGCGCGCCGCCGACCTGCCGGCGCAGGCCGACGAGATCATCGACCTGGCCGGCCATGTGGTGATCCCCGGCCTCGTCAACACCCACCACCACATGGTGCAGAGCCTGACCCGCGCGGTGCCGGCGGCGCAGGACGGCGAGCTGTTCGACTGGCTGCGCGCGCTCTATCCGCTGTGGGCCGGGCTGACCGGCGAGATGGTGGAGACGGCGACCCTGACCGCCATGGCGGAGCTGATCCTCTCCGGCTGCACCACCTCGTCGGACCACCTCTACATCTATCCCAACGGGGTGCGGCTGGATGATTCCATCCGCGCCGCGCGGCAGATCGGCATGCGCTTCCACGCCGCCCGCGGCTCCATGAGCGTGGGCGAGAGCAAGGGCGGACTGCCCCCCGACCGGGTGGTGGAGGATGAGGGCTTCGTGATGAAGGACGCCGAGCGCCTCATCGGCGCCTATCACGACCCCGCCCGCTTCTCCATGCTGCGGGTGGTGCTGGCGCCGTGCTCGCCCTTCACCGTGAGCCACGACCTGATGCGGGACACGGCCCGCCTCGCCCGCGTCAACGGCCTGACCCTGCACACTCATCTCGCCGAGAACGATTCGGACATCGCCTTCTCCCACAAGACCTTCGGCATGGGCCCCACCGAATATGTGCGCGAGCTGGGCTGGGTGGGGCCGGACGTGTGGCACGCCCACTGCGTGAAGCTGGATGAGGCAGGCATCGCCCTGTTCGCCGCGACCTCCACCGGAATCGCCCATTGCCCGTGCTCAAACATGCGGCTGGCCTCGGGCATCGCGCCGGTGAAGCGGTTCCGGGCGGAGGGCATCCCGGTGGGCCTCGGGGTGGACGGCTCCGCCTCCAACGACGGCGGCCATCTTCTGGCCGAGGCGCGCCAGGCCATGCTGCTCCAGCGCGTCGCCTGCGGGCCGGATGCCATGAGCGCGCGCACGGCGCTGGAGCTGGCGACGCTGGGCGGCGCGCGGGTGCTGGGGCGGGACGACATCGGCGCGCTGGCCCCGGACATGGCGGCGGATTTCGTCGCCTTCGACATGTCCGCGCTGGCCTATGCCGGGGCGCTGCACGATCCGGTGGCGGCGCTCCTGTTCTGCGCGCCGCAGCAGGTGAGCGTGAGCGTCATCAACGGCCGTGTGGTGGTGCGCGACGGCCGCCTGCTCACCATCGACGTGCCGTCGACCGTGCGGCGGCACAATGCGTTTGCCGCCGAACTGGTGGCGCTGGCGCCGTCCTGAGGGCGGGAGGGCCGCCGCTCAGAACTTGTGGAAGATGAAGAAGGCCCCGGCCGAGATGAAGACGAACCCCACAAGGTGGTTCCAGCCCAGCGGCTCCTTCAGGTAGAGCACCGAGAAGCCGGCGAAGACGAGGAGGGTGATGACCTCCTGCATGGTCTTCAGCTGGGCCGTGGAATAGACCGCAGAGCCGAAGCGGTTGGCCGGAACGGCGAGGCAATACTCGAAAAAGGCGATGCCCCAGCTGGCCAGGATCGCGAGCACCAGCGGCGACGACTTGTGCTTGAGATGCCCATACCACGCGAACGTCATGAAGACGTTGGAGGCGACGAGCATCACGATGGGGAGGATTTGAGGCGGCAGGAGGGTGGTGAAGGAGGGCATGGGGCGGCGATCCATTCGAACAGGACTGTGTCCCACGCCGTTAGCCGACCGCAGCGCTCGGGTCCAATCGCCGCTTTGCCTCCCGTCTCCGGCGCGCCCTGTCCGACCCGATCGCGCGACCTGAGGTTGCGATTGACCGGGCGCTGGAATTATGTGCAACTTTAGAGGGAATTATTGATTGGGGGCAATCATGGGGATGTATGTTGCGCGATCCGGGTTGGCGCTCGGTGTTTGCTTCGCTTTGGCCGGCTGTGGCGGCCTGCCCTTTGGAGCGCGTGCGCTGGTGCCGCCGGAGTCCGGCATTCGGACTGCCGCGCTCTATACCGCGCCCGAACGGCCGGGCTTCAACCGAAGCGGTCCCGTGTCTCTGCGCCTGATGTGCAACGTGCCGGACAGCCTGCTGCAGACCATCTCCTTCCAGCCGGAGAGCACCGTGGCCGACATCGACCTCATGTCGAGCTTCGCCGCCAGCGGAAGTGTTTCGGGTATCCGGGCCTCCGTCCTCTCGGCGGACCTGCAGGGCTCATTCTCCGACTATTTCGAGCTGAAGCTCACCAATGTGGTGAAGCGCTCGATCTCGGACGAGGAGGGGCGAGCGGTGTTCGCCCGCTTCATGGCGCGCAGTGGATGTCAGGGGGCCTATACGGCGGATCGCGGGTCCCGCACCATCTATCAGGTGCTGGCCGTCTACGTCGGCGACGTGCAGTTTGGCGTGAAGCGCGACGGACTTTTCTCGGCCGATCTTGCCCTGAAGCTCAAGGCGCTGGAGCCCAAGGCCAAGGCGGAGTTGAAGCGGACCTACAATGTCTCCTTCAGCGGCCGGCAACTGGTCGGCGCGGTCGAAACCGTCGCGCGCTGACGTGGCGGCGCGTTGCGGGGGCGGGATCGACGGCCCATATTCCCACCATGGCCAAAGCATCCCGTCCCGGTAAGCTCGGAGAGCGCTCCCAGCGTCATTTCGAGCCGGCGCCCCAGCAGGCGCTCGATCCTGAACTTGCACAGTCCCTCGGGCTCGCCCCCGGGGACCTCGCCCTCGACTTCGCGTCCGCCGGCGCGTCCGCCACGGTGCAGGCGCTGTCGCAGCTGATCGAGAGCGGGCGGCCGGAGGTCAACGGCCAGACCTGGGTGCCCCATCGCCCGCCGCGCCCGGAGAAGTCCGAGGGCGGCGTCAGCTTCATCATGAAGAGCGATTTCGAGCCCGCCGGCGACCAGCCCGCGGCCATCGCCGAGCTGTGCGCGCAGGCGCAGGCGGGGGAGCGCGACCAGGTGCTGCTGGGCGTCACCGGCTCGGGCAAGACCTTCACCATGGCCAAGGTGATCGAGAAACTGCAGCGCCCCGCCATCGTGCTCGCGCCCAACAAGACGCTGGCGGCCCAGCTCTATGGCGAGTTCAAGAGCTTCTTCCCCGACAATGCGGTGGAATATTTCGTCTCCTACTACGATTACTACCAGCCGGAAGCCTATGTGCCCCGGACCGATACCTATATCGAGAAGGAATCCTCCATCAACGAGCAGATCGACCGCATGCGCCATGCGGCGACCCGGTCGCTGCTGGAACGCGACGACGTGATCATCGTCGCCTCGGTGTCGTGCATCTACGGCATCGGCTCGGTCGAGACCTATTCGGCCATGACCTTCGACATCAAGGTGGGCGAGCGCATCGACCAGCGCGGCCTGCTCGCCGATCTCGTGGCCCTGCAATACAAGCGCATCCAGTCGGATTTCGCCCGTGGCACCTTCCGGGTGCGCGGCGACAGCGTGGAGATCTTCCCCGCCCATTATGAGGATCGCGCCTGGCGGGTCTCTTTGTTCGGCGACGAGGTGGAGAGCATCGCCGAGTTCGACCCGCTCACCGGCCACAAGAGCGGCGACATGAAGAGCGTGCGCGTCTACGCCGCTTCCCACTACGTCACCCCGCGCCCGACCCTGATCCAGGCCATCACCGGCATCAAGGCCGAGCTGAAGATGCGCCTCGACGAGCTGTACAAGATGGGCCGCCTGCTGGAGGCCCAGCGGCTGGAGCAGCGCACCCGCTACGACCTCGAAATGATGGAAGCCACCGGCAGCTGCGCCGGCATCGAGAATTATTCGCGCTGGCTCACCGGCCGCAAGCCCGGCGAGCCGCCGCCCACCCTGTTCGAATATGTGCCGGACAATTCCCTGGTCTTCATCGACGAGAGCCATGTGACCGTGCCGCAGATCGGCGCCATGTATCGCGGCGACTTTCGCCGCAAGGCGACGCTGGCGGAATACGGCTTCCGCCTGCCCAGCTGCATGGACAACCGCCCGCTGCGCTTCGAGGAATGGGAGGCCATGCGGCCGCAGACCGTCCATGTCTCCGCCACCCCCGGCACCTGGGAGATGGAGAAGACCGGCGGCGTGTTCGTGGAGCAGGTGATCCGCCCCACCGGCCTCATCGACCCGCCGGTGGAGGTGCGCCCCGCCCGCACCCAGGTGGACGACCTGCTGGGCGAGGTGCGCGCCTTCGCGGCCAAGGGCTACCGCACGCTGGTCACCGTGCTCACCAAGCGCATGGCCGAGGACCTCACCGAATATCTGCACGAGCACGGCATTCGCGTGCGCTACATGCATTCCGATATCGACACCATCGAGCGCATCGAGATCATCCGCGACCTGCGGCTCGGGGCGTTCGACGTGCTCATCGGCATCAACCTGCTGCGCGAGGGCCTCGACATCCCCGAGTGCGGGCTGGTGGCCATCCTGGACGCGGACAAGGAAGGCTTCCTGCGCTCGGAGACCTCGCTGGTGCAGACCATCGGCCGCGCCGCCCGCAACGTGGACGGGCGGGTCATCCTCTATGCCGACCGGGTCACCGGCTCCATGGAGCGGGCCATGGCGGAGACCTCCCGCCGGCGCGACAAGCAGATGGCCTACAATGTCGAGCACGGCATCACGCCGGAGAGCGTGAAGAAGGCCATCGGCGACATCCTCAACTCGGTCTACGAGCGCGACCACGTGCAGGTGGACGCGGGCCTCGCGGAGGAGGGGGCGGCCTTCGGCCACAACCTCAAGGCGGTGATGGCGGATCTGGAGAAGCGCATGCGCGCCGCCGCCGCCGACCTCGACTTCGAGACCGCCGCCCGCCTGCGCGACGAGATCCGCCGGCTGGAGGCCACCGAGCTTGCGGTGGCCGACGATCCCCTCGCCCGCCAGGAGGCGGTGGAGGACAAGTCCGGCGGTTTCCGCGGTCCGCGCAAATACGGCAAGGCGGCCAACCTGCCGCCGAAGGAAGACGCCGGCAAGCTCTTGCCGCGCGGTCGCGGGGCGGGGCGCAAGCCGCGCGTTGAACCCGATAGCGAGGGCATGGGCGAGGAACAGGCGGCCTATGCCGCGCCGGTCACCCGTGCCCACAAGCCCTCCCTCGACGACATGGGCCCCGGCTCCGACCGGGCCGTGCCGGTCACGGAAGACACCTTCCGCCCCGGCCCGCGCCCCGATCCCGGAACCAAGGGCTACCGGAAGGGCGGACGGCGGACGAAGGGGTGAGCCTTCGCCTTCCAGACGGTGGGATGACCTAGAGCATGTTCGGCAAACACCGGTTCGCCGAACATGCTCTAAACCTTTGTTTCGTCGCAATTCCGGACGCAAAACCGCTTCGCGCATTTGCTGGAATTGCTCTAGCGCCGGCGCCGGTGGATGATCTTGCCGACCACCAGTTCGTCGATCTCCAGGCGGCGGATGCGGGCGCGGCCGATGGCGAGGCGGCCGATAGCCAGTGCCC
>NZ_JAIVFO010000478.1 GCF_029991245.1 Xanthobacter autotrophicus | reverse complement strand
CTATGAAGCTGCTAAAAAGCAAGTTGAAGAAGCTGAAGCAAATTTCCTTCAACAAGTAGCTAAAATTGAAGAATTAAAAAATTATATTCAGAATTTAGAACAATAATAGTTCCCCAAAAAAATTATTGCCCGAATAGTCACACAAATTTTTATAAAAAAATTTTTAAAATTATAACTATTGGCTGTTTAATTTTCTTTTTGAAAATTAGTAGCCAATTTTTTTTGCTGAAGGTATCTAAACAACCAATTTTATAATATTTTGTTGATTTGCCTATTTGCATTATGTTATAGTTCCAGAAATTTTTGGTGCTTGTCATAAAAATAATGGAACTTTTTTCTAATAGATTCTTGTTTTGTTATATCATTCCAATAACAAAACTAAGG
>NZ_JAIVFO010000477.1 GCF_029991245.1 Xanthobacter autotrophicus | reverse complement strand
GGGTACTGGCGCAGTCGCCCGGCAACGCGCAGCTCAACCTGCGGCGGGGCCGCCTGCTGCATGCCCAGGGCCTGGCCGCCGAAGCGGGCGAGGCCTACGCGCGCGCCCGCGAACTCGGCCTGCCCGCCACGCGGGTGCTGCCCTACCAGGCCGAGCTGTGCTTCGAGCGGCGCGACTACGCGCAGGCCCGCGCGCTGCTGCAGGAGCTCGGCCAGTGGCGCGCCCTGCCGCGCCTGCGGCCCGTGCTCGACTACTGGAAAGCCCGATGAGCGACGTCCATCCCCAGGCCCAGGAGGCCGACATCGCGCTGCTGCTCGAGGGTACCTTCCCCTACGTGAGCGGCGGCGTGTCGAGCTGGATCAACCAGATCATCCGGGCCTACCC
>NZ_JAIVFO010000476.1 GCF_029991245.1 Xanthobacter autotrophicus | reverse complement strand
GCATTATGACGCCGTGGGCGCTGGAAAACATCGCGACCTATCAGCAATATGGTTCCGTCGAAGCGGCGCTGGCAGCCGGTAAGACCTTCCATATCTGGGCCAAGCCGATGCTGGACTCCTTTATTTTCCTCGGTGGCAGTGGTGCGACTTTGGGTCTGATCCTGGCTATCTTTATCGCTTCTCGCCGTGCTGATTATCGTCAGGTGGCAAAACTGGCGCTGCCGTCCGGCATCTTCCAGATTAACGAACCGATTCTGTTTGGTCTGCCAATTATCATGAACCCGGTGATGTTTATTCCGTTTGTACTGGTACAACCGATTCTGGCGGCAATCACCCTCGCAGCTTACTACATGGGCATTATTCCTCCGGTGACCAATATTGCAC
>NZ_JAIVFO010000475.1 GCF_029991245.1 Xanthobacter autotrophicus | reverse complement strand
GTTCCGGCCCCGAGGCCGCCGCCCGCGTGGCGAGGTACGCCGCGCTCGACGCCGCCCGGCGCGGCCGCCCCGTCCTGCTCGCCCACACCCTCGACGATCAGGCAGAGACCGTCCTGCTGGGCCTGGGTCGCGGCTCCGGCGCCCGGTCGCTGCGGGGGATGGCCGCCTGGGACGCGCCGTGGGGGCGCCCGCTGCTCGGCGTCCGTGCCGCCGACACCCGCGCCGCCTGTCGCGACCTCGGACTGGAGCCCTGGAACGACCCGCACAACACGGACCCCGCGTTCACCCGCGTGCGCCTGCGCCGCGAGGTGCTACCGCTGCTCGAGGACGTGCTGGGCGGCGGCGTCGCCGAGGGGCTCGCTCGCACCGCGGCGCTGTTGGGGGT
>NZ_JAIVFO010000474.1 GCF_029991245.1 Xanthobacter autotrophicus | reverse complement strand
GTCCAAGGACGCCGCGGAGGGCGCGCGCGACCTGGCCAAGGACACGCGCGTCAAGGCCGCCCCGCTGGTGGCCGAGGGCCGCAGCCGCGCCGCGGACCTGGCGAGCGACCTCGCCGACGCGACCCGCGACGTCGCCATCCCCAAGGCGAAGGCGGCCGCCCTGGCGGGCGCCGACCGCACCGCCGTGCTGGCCGCGACCGGCCGGGACATGGCTCAGGACAAGCTGGCCGAGGTCAAGGGCGACCCGCCGCCGAAGAAGAGCTCGAAGCTGCGCAAGGTGCTGATCTTAGGCAGCCTCGCCGCGGCGGCCGGGTTCGTCTACAGCAAGCTGCGCCCGAAGCCCGAGGCGGACAACTGGCAGTCCCCGTACACGCCGCCCGCCTCAA
>NZ_JAIVFO010000473.1 GCF_029991245.1 Xanthobacter autotrophicus | reverse complement strand
CAGAGACACCATCAATCACTTCTTCGTTAGATAAAACAGTGCCTAATGCTGGACACCAGTTAACTGCAACTTCATCAACGTATGCTAAACCTTTGTTATATAACTGTATGAAAATCCACTGTGTCCATTTATAGTATTCTGGATCTGTTGTATTAACTTCACGATCCCAATCATAACTGAACCCTAATTCTTTAATTTGTCGTTTAAAAGTTTGGATATTTTTCTTTGTAAATTCACGTGGGTCGTTGCCAGTGTCTAAAGCATATTGCTCTGCTGGTAATCCGAATGCATCCCACCCCATCGGATGTAATACATTATATCCTTGCATTCTTTTATATCTTGAAATGATATCTGTTGCTGTATAGCCCTCAGGATGTCCAACATGT
>NZ_JAIVFO010000472.1 GCF_029991245.1 Xanthobacter autotrophicus | reverse complement strand
GCATTGGAATTAACAGCAACAGTTGCATTTCATAATGGTCATTTAGACTGCCAAAATGAGCTAGTTCAAAAAATGTTTGATGAATTAGATAATTTCATCAAATCATTGAATTTTACAAAGCACGATCCTTTAAGAAAAGGTCATTTAATTCAAGTTCTTCATAAAGCCCAAGAAATCTTTGGATATCTACCTGAAGAAGTACAGATATTTGTTGCAAAAAAAATGAATTTGCATCACTCGGAAGTATCTGGAGTAATTAGTTTTTATAATTTCTTTTCTACTACACCAAAAGGTAAACATAAAATCAACATTTGCTTAGGTACCGCTTGCTTTGTGAAAGGGGCATCAAGAATTCTTGAAGAATTTACAAATCAATTAGGTATTGG
>NZ_JAIVFO010000471.1 GCF_029991245.1 Xanthobacter autotrophicus | reverse complement strand
GCGGTGACCTGCGACGTACCTCCCGGCGGGCTCCACGCGGCGCGGTGGCAGGCCGACCGCTCGGCGGCCTCCCCCGGCTCCACGTGGCGGAAGGTGTAGCCCGGGACCACCGGCGCGTCCCCGAGCTCCGCGAGGTCGAGGAGGTGGTGGGTGAACCACGGCGTCTCGTCCTCGGGGAGGAAGCCGGCCCGGCCCAGGATGGCGAAGACGTGCTCCTCGGTGTCCAGCGCCATGGTGCGGACGGCGATGTCGCCGCCGGCCCGCTCCAGGAACCAGGCGACCGCCGCTTCCCCGGCGTCGAGAGCGGTCGGGTCGACGCACAGCTCCAGCCAGTCGTCGGACTCGGCCCAGGCCCAGGCGACGACCTCACCGTCGCGGTCCAGCAG
>NZ_JAIVFO010000470.1 GCF_029991245.1 Xanthobacter autotrophicus | reverse complement strand
GGTTGGACAGCACCTCGTGCAGCCAGATCGAGATCGGCCGCACCAGGGCGATCAGCAGGAACACCAGCCCGAGGCCGACCGCATGGTCCGACAGGACGCTGGCCCGGTCGGCCGTGGCCAACAGGTCGATGAACCAGCGCATGACCAGGTAGAGCGAGGCCTCGACGGTTCCGGCCACCACCGCGATGATGAATAGCGCCACCAGGGCGGCCCGGAGCGGACGCAGGTAGAAGCCGGCAAATCCCAGAACCGTCTGCGGCGGGGTCCGCGTCTCGTCGAAGGGCGCAAACGGATCGACCCGGCGCTCAAGCCAATTCAGGAACATGTCTTCCGGGCGTAATGCTGGGGGAGCCCATCATGTAAGCGCCGGCCGGCGAGCGCCAAGCG
>NZ_JAIVFO010000469.1 GCF_029991245.1 Xanthobacter autotrophicus | reverse complement strand
ATTTATAGCAGCATCTGTTTGTATCATATTTGAGTAATATCTACCTTGATTAGGATCAAGTATTAAATCTTTGGCACTAATTACACCAACTGAAACAGTAGGTTGATCATTTAAATTGAATAAACCAAAAGGATTACCTAAAGCGATTACCCATTCGCCTATTAATATATCGTCATATTGTCCAAATTTTAAATATGGCAATTTGTACTTGGTTTCAATTTTTAAAAGACATATATCGGATTCATAATCTGTGCCTACTAATTTCGCTTTATAAGATTCACCGTTGGTAAGTGTTACAATGATTTTACTCCCTTTTCCCGCAACATGGTCGTTTGTTAATATATATCCGTTGCTGGAAATAATAAATCCGCTACCTACACTTTGAAC
>NZ_JAIVFO010000047.1 GCF_029991245.1 Xanthobacter autotrophicus | reverse complement strand
CTCCCTACCCTCCCCCGCAAGCGGGAGAGGGTTCATATCGCTCTCAGTCCCAAACCCTGCCGCCCCGACCCGGCACCCCCGCCGCCACGCTCTGGCGGAAACGGCCGGACAGGGCTATCCCTCCCCGCCTCAGCGGGAGAGCGGTGCGTGATCGTCGATCCGGTGTTCTATGCGGCGGCGGTGCCGGCGACGATCCTGGTGGGCCTGTCGAAGGGCGGCTTCACCGGCCTGTCGGTCCTTGCCCAGCCCATCCTGACGCTGGCCATGTCGCCCATCCAGGCCGCCGCGATCCTTTTGCCCGTGCTCATCGTGCAGGACGTGGTGAGCCTTTATGCCTATTGGCGACGCTGGAGCGTGGCCGAGCTGCGCCGCACCCTGCCAAGCGCGGTGGTGGGCATCGTCATCGGCTATCTTCTGGCGGCGTCCGTCTCCGACCAGGCGGTGGCCTTGGGCATCGGGCTTCTCTCCATCGCCGAGGCCGCTCGCCATGCCCTGTCGAAGGGGCTCAGGCGCCCGGCGGGAGAGGCCGGGCCGGCGTCCGCCGCCCTGTGGAGCGCGGTGGCGGGCTTCGTGAGCATGATCGCCAATGCCGGTGGCCCGCCCATGATGATCTACCTGCTGCGCCGGCCCCGCCTCTCGCCCGAGCAGTTCGCGGCGACCACGGCCGCCTTCTTCTCGGTGGTCAACTGGGTGAAGGTGCCGTTCTTTCTCGCCCTCGGGCAGATCACGGGGGCGAACCTTGCCACCTCGGCGGTGCTGCTGCCGGTGGCGGTGGTCGCCACCTTTGCCGGCGTGCAACTGGTCCGCCGCGTGCCGGCCGACCGCTTCTTCGGGATCATCTACCTCATCCTCGCCGCGGTGGGCGCGAAGCTGGTCTTTGACGGCCTGCCGGGCTTCTGATCCGGTCCCCCGACTGCCCCCTCTTTGGGCGCCTGTTCCCTGGACCGCAGCCTGCCCATAATTAGAGCAGATCGAAAGTGCTCTGCCGGCCGCCGTGCGCCGCAATAATTTTCTTCATGATCTCAATGAATTGTATCCGCTCGTCGGGGCTGAGCATGTCCACGGTCGCGGCGTGGGCCTGGCGGGCCATGGCCTCCATCTCGTCCAGCAGGCGCCGCCCCTCCGGCGTCAGCGCACAGCTCTGCGAGCGGCGGTCGGTGGCCGAGGTCCCGCGCCGCACGAGACCGCGCGTTTCAAGGCGTTTGAGGGCGCCGGTGGTGGTGGTGCGATCCAGCGCCACGATGCGCGAGAGGGTGGTCTGGTCCGCCGCCTCCCGCCCTGCCAGGGCGGACAAAAGGCTGTACTGCACCGGCGTCACGCCGAACGGGGCGCACAGCTCAGAAAACAGGCTGACGTGGATCTGATGTACCCGCCGGGCGAGGAAGCCGGGGCGATCGGACAACGGCCACCCCTCGCCGGCAGGGCTCTCCGGTGCGGTGCTAGATGCATCTGACTTTGCTTGTGATTTCGTCACGCCCGCGATCCCTTCCAGCGCCTCGGCCGGTCCCGATTTTGATCCAGATCAAATTCTGGCACATGCCATGCATAACCGAAATACGAAGCATACTTCGCTTTTTCGATGCGGCCGCGCCACCGCGTGGACATGGACGGAGATCCTGATGGCTGACCCTGCGGGCTACGATATCCTCCTCAAGGGCGGACATGTCATCTGCCCCGCCTCCGGTATCGACGGCACCTGTGACGTCGCGGTGCGCGACGGGCTCATCGCGGCGGTGGCCGACACCATCCTGCCGTCGAGCGCGGTGGAGACCATCGACGTCTCCGGCAAGCTGGTGCTGCCGGGCATGATCGACACCCACGGCCACGTCTACCAGTACGTCACCGGACGCTTCGGCCTGAACCCGGACATGGTGGGCGTGCATTCGGGCGTCACCACCGTCATCGACCAGGGCGGCCCCTCCTGCATGACCCTGCCGGGCTTTCGCAAATTCATCGCGGAGCCGTCCGACACCCGGATCTATGCTTTCCTCTCGGCCTATCTGGTGGGTGGACTGGAAGGTCATTACTACCCGAACCTCTACAGCCCCGACGGCGTGGACATCGACGCCACGGTGCGCGCGGCGATCGCCAACCGCGACCTGGTGCGCGGCATCAAGGGCCATGCGGAAATCGGCGGCTTCGCCCGCTGGGGCATCCGCGTGATGGAGATGGCGGCGGAGATCGCCCGCCGCGCCGAGCTTCCGCTCTATGTGCATTTCGGCACCCTCTGGGGCCTGCCCGACAGCGGCGCCAACGGCGAGGATGCCGACACCATCCTGGAGCGCGTCATTCCGCTGCTGAAGGAAGGCGACGTGCTGGCCCATCCCTTCACCCGCCATCCCGGCGGCTTCGTGAACCAGCAGGGCGAGGTCCACCACGTCATCCGCGCCGCCCTCGACCGCGGCCTGAAGGTGGACGTGGGCCACGGCAGCCACTTCTCCTATCGCCTCGCGAAGAAGGCGATCGCCGCCGGCGTGGTGCCGCACACGCTGGGCGCCGACATGCATGGCTACAACACCCATGTGCCGGCGCCCGCCGGCACGCCGGCCGAGCACCATGACGACGAGAACCACCCCTTCAAGGGCCAGGCCCGCTTCAGCCTGACCCAGGCCATGAGCTCCATGATGGCGCTCGGCCTGTCGCTCCAGGACGTGGTGCCCATGGTCACCACCAACCCGGCGCAGATGCTCGGCCTTGCCGACAGCCTCGGCGCGCTGAAGGTGGGCACTGCGGCCGACATCTCGGTGCTGGACGACCATCGCGGCCGTTTCCTGCTGCGCGACAACGAGGACACACGGGTGATCGCCGAGCGCCTGCTGACCCCCGCCTTCTGCCTGCGCGCCGGCAAGCGCTTCGACGCCGACGCGCCCATCCTGCCCCAGGCGGTGGCGGCGTGAGCGCGGCTTCCGATCCGGCCCCGCAGGAGGTCTGGGAAACCCTGTCCCAGGCCGAGCGGGATGCCGCCTACAACAACAACGCCGCGGTGCAGGACAGTGCGGCGTGGGTGACGGCGCGCGACCTTGCGGCGGCCAAGTTCCGCGCCGCGGCGAACGCCCATCTCGACATTCCCTATGGCGAAGGCGCGCGGCAGAAGCTGGATCTCTATCCCGGCCGGCCGGGCGCACCGTGCCTTGTCTTCATCCATGGCGGCTACTGGCAGCGCAACACCCGCGAGGCCTTCGTTCATTATGCGCAGGGCCTGCTGGCCCACGGCTGGTCGGTGGCCCTGCCCGGCTACACGCTGGCACCCGAGGCCCGCCTCGGCGAGATCGTGGCGGAGATCGGCGCCGCGCTCGACCTTCTCGCCCGCGATGGCGCGCGCCATGGCATCACCGGCCCGCTGGTGGTCTCCGGCTGGTCCGCCGGCGCGCAGCTGGCGGTGATGCAGCTGGACCATCCGGCGGTCGCCGCCGGGCTTGCGGTGTCCGGCGTCTATGAGCTGGCTCCTATCCGCGATACTTTCCTGAATGGCGCGCTCGACCTGTCCGACGCGGAAATCACAGAATTTTCGCCGCTGCGCCTCCACCCTTCCCCGAAGCCGCTGGCCATCGCCTACGGCACGGACGAACTGCCGGCGCTGGTGCATGACTCTCGCGCCCTCGCCGCCCAGCGGGTGGCCGCCCACGCGCCGGGCGCGCTGCTGCCCATCGCCGGCGCCAACCACTTCTCCATCCTCGACGAATTGCGCCGCCCCGACGGCCAGCTGGTGCGCACCGCCCTCGATCTGATGCCGGGAGCCGTCGCATGAGCGAGACCCAGGCACACGAAGGCGTGGGCGCCCGTCTTCCGCGAAAGGAAGACGACCGGCTGATGCGCGGGCGTGGCCAGTTCATCGCCGATATCCGCATGACCGGCATGCAGGACGTGGCGTTCGTCCGCAGCCCGCTGGCCCATGCCCGCATCCGCGCCATCCATGTGCCGGACGACCTGAAGGGCCGCGTCTTCACCGCCGCCGACCTCGACGGGGTCAAGCCCATCCGCGCCGTCTCCGGCCTGCCGGGCTTCAAGGTATCGGAACAGCCGGTGCTGGCCACCGGCAAGGTCCGGCAGGTGGGCGAGCTGATCGCCATGTGCGTCGCCGACACCCGCGCCGAGGCCGAGGACATGGCCGCGCGGGTGGAGCTGGACCTCGAGGAACTGCCCGCCCTCCACGACATGCTGGCGGCGCGCAAGCCCGGCGCGACCCTCGTGCACGAGCACTGGGGCGACAACGTCTTCCTCGAAAGCCTGGTGAACATCAACATCGAGGCGGCGTTCGACGCGCCGGTGAAGGTCTCGCGCACCATCTCCACCGCGCGCCAGTGCATGGCGCCCATCGAGGGACGCGGCACCGTCATCCATTTCGATCACCGCTGCGACCAGCTGGTGGTCCACACCGCGAGCCAGATGCCGCACATCGTGCGCTCGGGCCTCTCCGCATGCCTGCAGATGGAAGAGGGGCAGATCCGCATCATCTCCCCGGATGTGGGCGGCGGCTTCGGCTACAAGGCCATCCTGCTGGCGGAAGAGGTCTGCCTCGGCTGGCTGGCGCAGAAGCTGCTCCGTCCGGTGCGCTGGCTGGAGGATCGGCGCGAGCACCTCACCGCCAACGCCAATTGCCGCGAGCATCATTACGAGATCACGCTCTATGCCGAGCGCGACGGCACGCTGCGCGGCATCGACTGCGAGGCGAGCGTGGATAGCGGCGCCTATTCCGCCTATCCCTTCTCCGCGTGCCTTGAGGCAGCGCAGGTGGCGAGCATCTTGCCCGGCCCCTACGATTTTCCCGCCTATCGCTGCCGCACCTGGTCGGTGGCCACCAACAAGTGCCCCATCCTGCCCTATCGCGGCGTGGCACGCACCGGCGTGTGCTTCGCGCTGGAAGTGGCGCTCGACGCGCTGGCGGCGGAGCTGGGCCTTGCCCCCGAGGTGGTGCGGCTGAAGAACCTCGTGCGGCCCGAGCAGATGCCGTTCGACAACATCACCAACAAGCATTTCGACAGCGGCGATTATCCGCAAGCTCTCCACCGCGCCCTCGACGCCATCCAGGCGGATGCGGTGCGCACCCGCCAGACGGCGGGCGAGGCGGATGGGCGGCGCATCGGCCTTGGCTTCTCCATCTATTGCGAGCAGGCGGCCCACGGCACCTCGGTCTATTCCGGCTGGGGCATTCCCATGGTGCCGGGCCACGAGCAGGCCGGCGCGCGCCTCACCCCCGACGGCGGGCTGGAACTGCGCATCGGCGCCCATTCCCACGGCCAGGGGCTGGAGACGACGCTGGCCCAGGTGGCGCACGAAATCCTCGGCATGCCCGTCGCCCGCACCCGGCTGGTGCACGGCGACACGGCCATGACGCCCTATTCCACCGGAAGCTGGGGCTCGCGGGTGATGGTGATGGCCGGCGGGGCGGTGGCCACCGCCTGCACGGAACTTGCCGATCGCATCCGCCGCATCGGCGCCCACATGCTGCAGGCGCCGGTGGATCAGGTGCGGCTCGAGAACGGGCGCGTGGTCGGCCCCGCCGGTGATGTCACCATCAGCCAGGTCGCCCATACCTGGTACCGCCGCCCGCAGGACCTGCCGGCGGATGTGGACCCCCACGGGCTGGAGGTGACCGCCGGCTACAAGCCGCAGCGCGACAGCGGCACCTTCAGCTATGCCGCCCATGCGGTGGTGGTGGCAGTGGATCCGGAGCTGGGGGAGGTTGAGATCCTCGACTACGCCATCGTGGAAGATGGCGGCACGCTGGTGAACCCCATGGTGGTGGACGGCCAGATCCTCGGCGGCCTCGCCCAGGGCATCGGCACCGCGCTGTACGAGGAAATGCCGTTCGACACCTCCGGCCAGCCCTTGGCCTCGACGCTGGCGGACTATCTTTTGCCCGGCGCGCCGGAAGTGCCGCTGCCCTTCATCGACCACATGGCGACGCCCTCGCCCTACACGACGTTTGGCGTGAAGGGCATCGGCGAAGGCGGGGCCATCGCGCCCCCCGCCGCCATCGCCAACGCCATCAACGACGCCCTGCGGCCGCTGGGGGCCGAGATGCTGCGCGCGCCCGTCACGCCGCGCCGCATCGTCGAGAGCGTGCTTGCGGCCCGCGCCAACGACAGGAGCGCCGCATGAAGCCCGCGCCCTTCCGCCTGGAGCGTCCGCGCGATATCGCCGGCGCCACCCTGCTCCTCGCCGCGGGCGGCGAAGGGGCGAAGGCCATGGCCGGCGCCCAGTCCCTCGGCCCCATGCTGAACCTGCGCCTCGCCACGCCCGAGCTGATCGTGGACCTCACCGGCATCGACGCCCTGCGCACGGCGCGCGAGGAGCCGGGCCACATGGTCTATGGCGCCCTCATCACCCATGCGGACGTGGAAGACGGGCGCGTGCCGGATGTGGGCACGCACATCCTGCGCCGGGTCGCGGCCGGCATCGCCTATCGCGCCGTGCGCAATCGCGGCACCATGGGTGGAAGCCTCGCCCATGCCGACCCCGCCGCCGACTGGGTGAATGCCCTGTCCGCCCTCGGCGCCGAGGTGGAGATCGCCGGCCCCGCCGGCACCCGCCGCCTCGCCATGGGCGCCTTTCTCACCGGAGCCCTTTCGACGGCGCTGGAGGCGGGGGAGATCCTCGTGGCCGTGCGGGTGCCCAAGGTGCCGGCCACCGCCCGCTTCGGCTATGTGAAGCACTGCCGGAAGGTGGGCGAGTTCGCCCACGCCATCGGTGCCGTGCTGGTGGACCCGGCGGCGGGAACCTGCCGCGCGCTGATGGGCGCCATCGACGCCCCGCCCCTCGTCTTGCCCAACGCTGCAATGCTGTTCGGCGGCCGCATCGACGCCGGCTTTGCCACCCGCTTCGACGCACCGGCCGCCGATGCCGCCCTCACCGCCGCCGGGATGGACGATGCGGTCGACCGCCATGTGCATGTGGAGATGCTGCGCCGCGCCGCCGTCCAGGCGGCCGGCCTGTTCACCGAGACGCGGAGCGCCGCATGAACGCCCTGCCCCGGCCGGAAGGCACAGCCCTTGGCTCCTCCTCCATGATCACCCTCACCCTCAACGGCCGCCCGGTGTCGGCGCAGGCGGAGGCGCGCACCAACCTCGCCGATCTGGTGCGCGACACGCTGAACCTCACCGGCACCCACCTCGGCTGCGAGCACGGGGTCTGCGGCGCCTGCACCATCCTGGTGGACGGCGAGCCGGCCCGCGCCTGCCTCTCCTACGCCGCCGCCTGCCAGGGCGCGGATGTGGTCACCATCGAGGGCCTCGACGATGATGCCGTGACCACAGAGCTGCGCGCCGCCTTCAACCGCGAGCACGCCTTGCAATGCGGCTTCTGCACGCCGGGCATGCTGGTGTCGGCCCGCGACCTGGTGCTGCGCCTGCCGGAGCCGGACGAGACGCGCATCCGCCTCGGCCTTGCCGGCAACCTCTGCCGCTGCACGGGCTATGCCGGCATCGTCAAGGCGGTGGCCTCCGTCATCGCCGCGCGGCGGGCGCAGGGCATCGGCCCCATCACCGCCGAACGCCGGCTCGGGCCGGTGGGCGCGCGGGCCGGCGGGGCGACCGCGACCGCCGGTCCGCTGGCGAACGTCGCCCCCCTCGCCGCGCCGGTGGCGGCACCGTCGATCCTCGCCGACACCTTCACCCCCGCCCACAGCTTCGAGCAGGGCTTCGAGGTGCCGTTCCCGCCCGCCGACGTGTTCGCCTTCTTCGGCAAGATCGAGGAGGTGGCGGCCTGCCTGCCCGGTGCGATCATCGACGCCATGCCGGCCGCCGATCTGGTGGAAGGCGGCATGCGGGTGAAGCTCGGCCCCATCGGCACCACCTTCCGCGGCACCGCCCGCGTCAGCCGGGACGAGGCCACGTCCAGCGGCATCATCCACGGCGCCGGAGCGGACGGGCGCTCGCGCACGGAAGGCGAGATCCGCTATCGCGTCCTGCCGGGCCCGACACCCGGCTCGGCCCGCGTGGCGCTCACCGTGGGCTACACGCTGAAGGGCCCGCTCGCCCAGTTCGGCCGGCCGGGCCTGGTGCGCGAGGTGGCGGGCCGGCTCATCGCCGATTTCGCCGCAAATCTTGCAGCCCGCCTGTCCGGCGCGCCGACCCCGGCGGCGGCAGGCCCCGGCCTCAACCCGCTCAAGCTCCTCGCAGCCCTGATTTCCCAACGCCTCGGCGCCCTGTGGCGCCGCATCCGCCCCGCTTCCTGACCCTGACTGCCCCTTGAGACTGGAGACCATCATGATGATTTCGCGCAGGACGACACTCGCGGCCCTCGCCTTCAGCCTCCTCGCCGGCACGGCGCTGGCCGCCGACACCATCAAGATCGGGGTCAACGAGCCCCTCACCGGCGCCTTCGCGGCCTCCGGCACCTATGTGGTGAACGGCGCCAGGATCGCCGCCGACGAGATCAACGCCAACGGCGGCGTGCTCGGCAAGAAGATCGAGCTGGTCATCGAGGACAACAAGAGCAACCCCACCGAGGCCGCATCGGTGGCCGAAAAGCTCATCACCTCCGACAAGGTGCCGGTGCTGATGGGCTCCTGGGGCTCCAGCCTGACGCTGGCCACCATGCCGAAGCTGGAGGAATACCAGGTGCCCATGCTGGTGGAGACTTCCTCCTCCGGCAAGATCACCACCTCGGGCAATCCCTTCATCTTCCGCATTTCGCCGCCGTCCTCGGTGGAGGCCGACGCGTTCGAGCCCATCGCCAAGAAGCTCGGGCTGAAGAAGGTGGACTTCCTCGTCATCAACAATGACTGGGGCCGCGGCGCCGCCGCCGACTTCTCCAAGATGCTGAAGGCCAATGGCGTCGAGGTCGGCCTCACCGAGACCATGGACCAGTCGGCCCAGGACATGAGCGCCCAGCTCTCCAAGCTGAAGGCCTCCGATGCCGACACCATCATGGTGACCAGCGCCGTGGACCAGCTGACCCTGCTGTTCAAGCAGATGGCGGCGCTGGGCCTGAAGAAGCGCGTCATCACCACCGGCGGCTCGCAGAACCCGGACCAGATCATCGCCCAGGCCGGGCCGGCGGCGGACAACACCATGCACCTCACCACCTTCCTGCCCTGGTGGCCGGAGAAGACCCCGAACCCCGAGGCCACCGCCTATTTCCTCGGCGAGTGGAAGAAGCGCGGCTTCGACTTCGCCGGCGCCACCGAGAGCTTCCGCGGCTAT
Organism: Xanthobacter autotrophicus; assembly: GCF_029991245.1. Lineage (GTDB taxonomy): Bacteria > Pseudomonadota > Alphaproteobacteria > Rhizobiales > Xanthobacteraceae > Xanthobacter > Xanthobacter autotrophicus_C. The sequence continues at coordinate 20,914 of NZ_JAIVFO010000047.1, read as the reverse complement.
GACGGCATCCGCACCGTGGCGGCCGCCATCGCGGCCGGCGGCGGCACCGATTCCGCCTCCATCCAGAAGGGCTTCTGGAAGGTGGACATGGTGGGCCTCAACGGCCCCATCAAGTTCGCCAAGAGCGGCCCGGCCGGCAAGGAAAGCGGCCAGTCGAAGCCCAACGTCTACCTCATCGAGATTACCGACGGGAAGGTGAAGCAGGTCCAGCTCGGCGGCTGATGCCCGCCCTCTACCGGTGTTTCCCCCGCCTTTGCGCGGGGCGTCGGGGTGAGGGACCGCACGCACTCAACTGCCTGATTGCGCACGCTTCCCTCACCCCGCTCCCAGCTCCGCGCTTCCACGGCCCGCAAAGCCGCACCGCCCCGAATGCCAGACGGACAGGCCAGATGGACCAATTGCTGCAACATATCCTAAATGCGCTGGTGCTCGGCGGCACCTATGCGCTGCTGGGCATCGGCCTCACCTTGATCTTCGGCATCATGAACGTGGTGAACTTCACCCACGGCGCACTCTATACGTTCGGCGGCTATGCCATGTATTTGGCGGCGGTGGCGCTGGGCCTCAACTTCTTCGTCGCGCTGCCTGTGGCCGTCGTGGCGGGCCTGCTGCTTGGGGCGTTCATTGAATTCACGCTGCTGCGGCCGCTGCGGCGCTCCGACATCGACACCACCATGCTGGTGATGATCGGCGCCGGCATCATCATGCAGTCGGGCACGCTGTGGATCTTCGGCGGCGTCGCCAAGGCGGTGCCGACCCCCTTCCCGGCACAGCCCCTCGTCATCGGGCCGGTGTCGCTGTCCTACGTCAACCTGTTCGTGCTGGGCTCGGCCATCGCCCTCATCGCCATCACCTATTTCACCATCAACGGCACCAGGCTCGGCCGCGCCATGCGCGCCACCTTCCAGGACCATGACACCGCCGCCCTCATGGGGGTCAACGTCTCCCTCATCTACACCGCCACCTTCGCCATCGGCTCGGCGCTGGCGGCGGCGGCGGGGGCGCTCTTGGGGCCGGTCTATGTGGTGACCCCGCAGATGGGCGAGCTGGCGGCGGTGAAGGCCTTCGCCATCGTCATCCTCGGCGGGCTCGGCTCCATCTCCGGGGCGACCATCGGCGGCTTCATCCTCGCCTTCGCGGAGGAGCTGGGCGCCGGCTACATCTCATCCGGCTATCGCGACGCCATGGGCTTCCTCATCATCATCGCGGTGCTGCTGGTGAAGCCCACCGGTCTGTTCGCCCGCGCGGAGCGGATCGGATGACGCGCTTCATCGCCCCCCTCTTCCTCGTGGTCTTCGCCCTGGTCCCCCTTGGGCTGAAGGACCCCTATCTGCTCAACGCCCTGATCATCACCGGCATCCTCACCATCTGCGCCATGAGCCTGAACCTGCTGCTCGGCTTCACCGGACAGCTCAGCCTCGGGCACGTGGCGTTCTTCGGCATCGGCGCCTATGTGAGCGCGCTCACGGCGCTGGGCTTCGACGTGAGCCTGCCGTTCGGCCTGCGCATCACCCACGAGGGCGGAGCGCCGCTGGTCGGCTTCGTGCTCGCCGTCGCGCTCACGGGGCTGTGCGGCTATCTCATCGGCCGGCTGTCGTTCCGGGTGCGGGGCGCCTATTTCGTCATCGTCACCATCTCGTTCGCCGAGGTGGTGCGGCTGGTGGCGCTGAACTGGGTAGAGCTGACGCAAGGCCCGCTGGCCCTCACCGCCATCCCCAACATGGTGCTGCCGGTGCCGGGCCTCGGCGATGTGGCGCTGCGCTCCAAGATGCAGAACTATTATCTGGTGCTGGCGGTGGCGGCGGTGAGCTACCTCGTCATCGCCCGGCTGGTGGCCTCGCGCTTCGGCCGGGCCATGCGCGGGCTAAAGGAGAATGAGTCCCTGGCCCTCTCCCTCGGCATCAACGCCACCCGCACCCTCACCGTGGCCGCCACCCTCTCCGCCGCCATGGCGGGGGCGGCGGGCAGCCTCTATGCCCATTACATCCGCATCATCGATCCGGACGTGTTCCTGTTCTCCTACACCGTCACCATGGTCATCATGGTGGTGTCGGGCGGCAAGGGCACGCTGGCCGGCCCGCTGGTGGGTGGCATCCTGTTCGGCCTGCTGCCGGTGGCGCTCAGGCCCGTGATGGCGCCGGAGGCGCAGTGGATCGTCTATGGCGCCATCCTCATCGCCATCCTGTTCCTGATGCCGCGCGGCATCGTGCCGGCGCTGGAGAGCCTCGCCCTCCGCCTCAGGCCCGCGCCCGAGGCCAAGAGCGCGGCAAAGCCCGCCGAAGCGGGAGCGAACCCATGAGCACGCATATGAGCACGCCCATGAGCCAGCCTGCGGGCACCGCCATCCTCACCGTGGAGCATGTGGGCATGCGGTTCGGCGGCCTCACCGCCATCGCCGACCTGCATTTCGACGTGCATGAAGGCGAGATCGTGAGCCTCATCGGCCCCAACGGCGCCGGCAAGACCACCGCCTTCAACATCATGACCGGCTTCCTCAAGCCCACCCAGGGGCGGGTGCTGTTTCGCGGACAGGACCTCTCCCAGACCCGGCCGAACGAAATCGCGCGGCTGGGCCTTGCCCGCACCTTCCAGCGCACCAGCGTGTTCGCCGACGACACGGTGCGCGACAATGTGCTGATCGGCCTGCACCGCCACGGCGACGTGGCGCTCCTCGACCGCCTGTTCCCCACCCCCCGCGGCCGGCGCGCGGAAGCCGCGGTGCGCGAGCGGGCCGACGCCATCCTCGATCTCGTGGGCCTTGCCACCCGCGCCGGCGAGAAGGCGGGCTCCCTCTCCTACGGCGAGCAGCGCCTCGTGGGCTTCGCACTGGCGCTGGCGGTGGAGCCGAAGATGCTGCTGCTGGACGAGCCGGTGTCCGGCATGAACGCCTCGGAAACCCAGGGCTTCGTGCGCCTCATCCGCAAGGTGCGGGACGAGGGCGTCACCATCCTGCTGGTGGAGCACGACATGCCCATGGTGATGGAAGTCTCCGACCGCATCGTCTGCCTCAACTACGGCCGGCTCATCGCGGAAGGCCCGCCGGCGGCGATCCGCTCCGATCCCAAAGTCATCGAGGCCTATCTCGGCAAGAGCGCAGCCAAGCTGGAGCACAAGGAGCCGGTCCATGCTTGAGATTTGCGATCTCGTCTGCGGCTATGGGCAGGTGGCGGCGCTGAAGGGCATCTCGCTCACCGTCGGCCAGGGCCAGCTTGTCGCTCTGGTCGGCGCCAACGGGGCGGGAAAATCCACCACCCTGCGCTCCATCTCGGGCCTCGTCCCGGCGCGCGGCGGCGCCATCCGGCTGGAGGGCGACGACGTGACCCGCGCCGGCCCGCAGCGCATGCTGCGCCTGGGCGTCGCCCATTGCCCGGAAGGCCGGCGGGTGTTCCCCCACATGAGCGTGGCCGACAACCTCGCCATGGGCGCCTATCTGCGCCCCAGCGATGCCGCCCTGAGGGACGATTACGCGCGGATCTACACCACCTTCCCGCGCCTCGCCGAGCGGCGGGCGCAGATGGCCGGCACCCTCTCCGGCGGCGAGCAGCAGATGCTGGCCATCGGCCGGGCGCTCATGTCCCGCCCCCGGCTGGTGCTGTTCGACGAACCTTCGCTGGGGCTTGCGCCCAACATCGTGGAGCAGATGTTCACCATCATCGGCTCCATCCGCGATGCCGGCACTACCGTGCTGCTGGTGGAGCAGAACGCCTTCGCCGCGCTGGAGCTGTGCGACTACGCCTATCTGCTGGAGGCCGGCCGCATCGTGAAGTCGGGCACCGGCGCGCAGCTGATCGACGATCCCCACGTGCGGGCGGCCTATCTCGGCAGCTGATCCCTTATACCAACGGCCTTTTGTCTTTGACCGATGCCGAGAGGGCCGCGCTCAAGCGCCGCGCGGGCTGACCCAGCGGACGGCACGGCTGCCGCGGGGGCCGGTGCGGCGCCGCGCGGAGGATGATCACAGTTTTGTCGCGGGCTTGTCATGGAAGGAGTCGACATCTCGCGCCGGATCAGATCGGGTGCCCCGCATGGACTATTTCAAGCGCTTCAATTTCCTGTTCGCGACCCCGGTGTTCGACGCCGAGGACCTGGAGGGCGCCCGCTACAACCAGATCGTCGCGGAGATCGAGCGCTCCGGCTTCGAGGTGGTGAAGGCCCGCAACCTGGAAGACGCCGAGATCGCCGTGCAGACCGACGCCGCCATCGGCTGCATGCTGGTGGACTGGGGCAAGAAGGGGCTGGAGGGCAAGACCGCCGCCCTCATCAACCTCATGCGCCGGCGCGGCCTCGACTTCCCCATCATCCTGCTGATCCGCCGCAAGCGCTTCGAGGATGTGCCGGTGGAGGTGCTGGACTTCATCGACGGCTACGTCTTCCTCTCCGAGGAGACCCCCGCCTTCATCGCCAAGAACCTCATCAGCCGGCTGAAGCAATATGCCGAGACGCTGAAGACGCCCTTCTTCGGCGCGCTGGTGGACTATGCCGAGGAGGGCAACCAGCTGTGGACCTGCCCCGGGCACAATGGCGGCGTGTTCTATTCCCGCAGCCCCATCGGCCGGGTGTTCATGGAGCATCTGGGCGAGGCGGTGTTCCGCGACGACCTCGACAATTCCGTGCTCGACCTCGGCGACCTCTTGACCCACGAGGGCCCGGCGCTGGCAGCGCAGAAGGAGGCGGCGAAGATCTTCGGCGCCGAGAAGACCTATTTCGTCCTCAACGGCACCTCCACCTCCAACAAGGTGGCGCTCGCCGCCCTCGTCACCGACGGCGACCTGGTGCTGTTCGACCGCAACAACCACAAGGCCGCCCACCACGGCGCGCTGATGATCTCCGGCGGCATCCCGGTCTATGTGCCCACCGTGCGCAACGCCTACGGCCTCATCGGCCCCATGGACTTCGCCGCGCTGGACGAGGCCGCCCTGCGCGAGCGCATCCGCACCCATCCCCTGGTGAAGGACCCCGACGCGTGGCAGAAGCCCCGCCCGTTCCGCGTCGCGGTGGTGGAGCAGTGCACCTATGACGGCACCATCCACAATGCCGAGATGATCCTCAAGGCCATCGGGCATCTCACCGACTACATCCTGTTCGACGAGGCATGGGCGGGCTTCATGAAGTTCCACCCGCTCTATGCCGGCCGCTTCGCCATGGGCCTTGCCGACCTCGGCCCCGATGCGCCGGGCATTATCGCCACCCAGTCCACCCACAAGCAGCTGGCGAGCTTCTCCCAGGCCTCGCAGATCCACATGAAGGACCGGCACATCACCGGCCAGAAGCGGCGGGTGGAGCACCGGCGCTTCAACGAGAGCTTCATGCAGCACGCCTCCACCTCGCCCTTCTATCCTTTGTTCGCCTCCCTCGACGTGGGCGCGCAGATGATGAAGGGCCGTTCGGGCGAAGTGCTGTGGGACGACACGATCCGCCTCGGCATCGAGCTGCGCAAGAAGATCCGCGCCGTGCGCCGCGAGTTCGAGGAGAAGGAACTTCGCCCCGAGCGGCGGTGGTTCTTCGAGCCGTTCGTGCCCGACCGGGTGGCCATCCCCGACGTGTCGAGCCCCGGGGCGGCGCATGAGGTGCCGTGGGAGAGCGTCGCCACCGACCTCCTCGCCAGCAACCCGGCCTTCTGGCACCTGACACCCGGCGCTTCCTGGCACGGCTTCGAGGGCATGGCGGCAGGCTTCGCCATGACCGACCCCAACAAGCTGACCCTTTTGACCCCCGGCTTCGACCGCGCCACCGGCGCCTATGCCGAGCACGGCATTCCCGCGCCGGTGGTGGCGCAATATCTGCGCGAGAACCGCATCGTCGCCGAGAAGAACGACCTCAATTCCCTGCTGTTCCTGCTCACCCCCGGCGTCGAGGCGTCCAAGGCGGGCACGCTCATCTCCGGCCTCGTCGCCTTCAAGAAGCTGCATGACGAAAACGCGCTGCTGGAAGAGGCGATCCCGGAATTCTTCCGCCGCCGGCCGGCGCGCTATGGGGGGGTGCGGCTGCGCGACCTGTGCGGGGAGATGCACCGCTTCTTCCGCGCCGCGAACGTGAGCGCGCTCCAGGCCATGCAATTCTCCGCCGCGCACCTGCCGGACATCGCCCTGTCGCCCCACGACGCGGCCCGCTGCCTGGTGCGCAACGACGTGGACTACCTGCCCATCGACGCCATCGGCGGGCGCATCGCGACCACGCCGTTCGTGGTCTATCCGCCGGGCATCGCCACCATCGTGCCGGGCGAGCGGCTGACCGAGCGGGCGAAACCCATGATCGACTATCTCAAGATGTTCGAAGCCAGCTTCAACACCTTCCCCGGCTTCGACGTGGAGATCCAGGGCGTCTATCGCGAGACGGATGCGTCGGGCCGCGTGCGGCTCCATACTTATGTGGTCGCGGAATAGGCTTTGGTCAGCTTGGGAGTGTCGGTGTCGTCCATGGAGCAGGAGCAAGCTGTCGTCGTCCGCCCGTCGCGGGAAGCGGACGTGGAGGCCATGCTGGCGATCTATCGCCGCCATATCCGCCGCGGCGTCGAGGAAGGCGTGGACGACGGCGAGACGCCGCAACCGGACGACCTGCGCGAGCGCCGCAAGAACCTGAAGAGCCGGCGCTTCCCCCACCTCGTCGCCACCTGCGGCGAGGTGGTGGTGGGCTATGCCTATGTGGTGCTGTTCCGCAAGCGGCCGGCCTACCGCTACAGCGTCAAGCACTCCATCTACGTGCACCACGAGCATCTCGGCGAGGGCATCGGCCGCCACCTCATGCGCGGGCTGATCGATGCCTGCGCGGCGGCCGGCTTTCGCCAGATGATCGGCTATATCGATGCCGACAACACCGCCTCGCTCGCGCTGCACGAGAAGTTCGGCTTCGTGCGCGTGGGCCATCTGCCGGGGGTCGCCTATCGCTACGGCCGCTGGTCGGACAGCGTGATGGTGCAGCGCTCGCTCGGCCCCGGCGCCACCACACCGCCGCCGCCGCTGCCCCTCTCCACCCGCTGACGCGACCGGATGCGGGCGCGCGCCCGCCCTCGCCCGCATCTTCCAGCCGCGCGAACAGGCGCCGCAAACACGCACCGCTCCATGGCCCGTCCCCGAGCGAGAAATGTCCGTGAAGGTGACCCGGCCTGGAAGATCGCGCACGCATCGATCGCGCAACCATGCTGTTCCATACAGCACTTCTGTTAATTTCAAATTTTGCTTCTGAAGCAGATAAAAATTACTTGTGAATGTGATAATTTTATTTGGATTTCGCCAGAAAGTATTCACGCATACGCCGCACGCGGCTTAATATCACCGGGCGATGATTCAAATCCATCGGCGTTGGTTTTATTTGTGCATTCTGTGTCGTTTTTTCCCTCCACCGTAAAAGGTACGCGATTATCGCATATTGCCGGGCCGCCCCGCCGGGGGTATCGAAGCCTTCGAATAAAAAACAATACATAGAACGACGAAAGGCATTGCCATGGCCCATACGACGGCGGAGCTCGACGCGCTCCTCTCGCAGCGATCGCTGACTGACGCGCAGCTTCTGGCCGCGGCAGAGACATCGGCGGACTTCCGCATCCTGCCGGACGCAACCGTCATCAAGATCGGCGGGCAGAGCGTCATCGACCGCGGCCGCGCGGCGGTCTATCCGCTGGTGGACGAGATCGTCGCCGCCCGCAAGGCCCACAAGCTGCTGATCGGCACCGGCGCCGGCACCCGCGCCCGCCACCTCTACTCCATCGCAGCGGAGCTGAACCTGCCGGCGGGCGTGCTGTCGCAGCTCGGTGCCTCGGTGGCCAACCAGAATGCCGAGATGCTGGGCCAGCTGCTGGCGAAGCACGGCATCTCCAAGGTGGACGGCGCCGGGCTCTCGGCCGTGCCGCTCTATCTCGCCGAGGTGCACGCGGTGGTCTTCGCCGGCATGCCGCCCTATTCGCTGTGGACCCGCCCCGCCGCCGAAGGCGTCATCCCGCCCTACCGCACCGATGCCGGATGCTTCCTGCTGGCCGAACAGTTCGGCTGCAAGCAGATGATCTATGTGAAGGACGAGAACGGCCTCTACACCGCCAACCCGAAGACCGCGAAGGAAGCCACCTTCATCCCCAGGATCTCGGTGGACGAGATGAAGGCGCGGGACCTTGCCGACTCGATCATCGAGTTCCCCATGCTCGACCTGCTCAAGAAGGCCCGCCACGTGCGCGAGGTGCAGGTGGTGAACGGCCTCGTCCCCGGCAACCTGACCCGCGCGCTCGCCGGCGAGCATGTCGGCACCATCATCACCGCGAGCTGAAGAAGAACTGCCATGTCTGATACCACCAACGACATCAAGCACGTCGCCTCGCCGCTCGCGCGCCAGACCCTCCTCGACGGCCAGCTCACCCGCCCCGTCGCCGGCGTCAAGCCCATCCGGCTGCTGCCCTGGCTGCAGGTGGTGAAGATCGGCGGCCGCGCCATCATGGATCGCGGGCCCAAGGCGATCCTGCCCATCGTGGACGAGATCCGCAAGCTGCTGCCCGAGCATCGCCTGCTGATCCTCACCGGCGCCGGCATCCGCGCCCGCCACCTCTACGGCGTCGGCCTCGACCTCGGCCTGCCGGTGGGCTCGCTGGCCCCGCTCGCCGCCAGCGAGGCCGGCCAGAACGGCCACATCCTCGCCTCGCTGCTGGCGCCGGAAGGCGTCTCCTACGTGGAGCACCCGACCATCGCGAGCCAGCTCGCCATCCATCTGTCCGCCGCCCGCGCGGTGGTGGGCAGCGCCTTCCCGCCCTACCACCACCACGAGTTCCCGGGCTCGCGCATCCCGGCCCACCGGGCCGACACCGGCGCGTTCCTGCTCGCCGATGCGCTGGGCGCGGCGGGCCTCACCATCGTGGAGGACGTGGACGGCGTCTATTCGTCCGATCCCAACGGCCCCGAGGGCGCGGCGGCGAAGTTCCTGCCCGAGGTCAGCGCCGCCGACCTTGCCACCGGCGAGGGCACGCTGCCCTTCGACCGCGCGCTCCTCGAGGTGATGGCCACCGCCCGCCACATCGAGCGGGTGCAGGTGGTGAACGGCCTGGTGCCGGGCCGCCTCACCTCCGCCCTGCGCGGCGAGCACGTGGGCACCATCGTCCACACCGCCGCCCGCCGCAACTGAGCCACCTTCGGCTCTGCCATCAGCCCCCTCCCCCGGGAGGGGGCTTGGCCTGCTGCGGTTCCGCCGGCGACCCACACGGCACGAAAAACACCGGAAACGCAAAGGTGCTAACGTCCCGGCTTCACAGGAGCTGGGAGCACCCGATGACGATTTCCACGCCGCTGACCGGCCTACCGCGCAACGGGCTGCGGACCGCACGCCGTCTTGTCGGCACCCTCGTCGTGGCCGGGGCCCTTGCCTGCGGGATCGCAAGCGCGGTCGCGGAGCAGGCCGTGAGCCTGTTCAAGATCATCACCGTGCGCGACGAGATCGTGGTGGGGGTGGGACCGCAGGACGCCGCAGCCCTCGGCGGCAGCGATGTCACGGCCGTCGGGCGCGCCCTCAAGGGCGGCGGCGAACTGACCGTCTGGCAATATGCGGTACGCAAGGCGCCGGACGGCGAACTGGAGCAGGCGCCGGCGCGCCGCATCAGCATCATCGGCAACGACAGCCTCAGGGTGGAGCCCTATGCCACCCCGCTGCGGGTGATCGCCCCCAAATGAATTGCGCCCGCAGCCGGCAAGGTAGGCCGCCGCTGCGCGGCATCGCGGCCGTCGCCCTCTGGCTCGCGACACCACTCCCGGCGCAGGCGCAGGAGGCCGCCTGGCTCATGGAGGCGAAGGCGAAATTGCCGCCCACTTTGGTGGCGGGGCGCGTCATCCGCCTCGACGAAGGGGCGCTGAAGGCCACGCTCGCCGTGTTCCCCACCGCAGCGGATTCGCCCGCGACCCCCGGCAGCGTGTTCACGCCCGGTGAGGTTCTGGAGGTGGATCTCCGATCGGACAACGGCACCCTCGCGGTGGCCGCCGCGACGGTGCGCCCGCGCCGTCCCGACGAGCCGCCGGACGACGACACCGAGCCCTACCAGGCCGAGCTGCGCGCGGCCTTGGCGGCCAAGCGCAAGGCGGAACCGCAGGTGGAACCGTGCCGCATCAAGGGATGGGCGCTCAACGATACCCGCCATAGCCTCGCGGTGCGCGCCGCACCCTCGGCGGATGCAAAGGTAGTGGGCCATCTCGCGCCGGTCCGCGTCACCCCCGACTCCGGACAGGGCTCGGAAGCGGGGTGGCGGGTGGAATTCGCCATCACCGGCTACAGCCGCGGCTGGTTCCGCATCGCCAACGCCACCCCGCCCGGCGCGCCATATGGTGATCCGCCGCCGAAGCGCTATCCCAGGACCTATTCCGGCACCGGCTGGATCCGCGCCAGCGACGCCGGAGGGGCCTACGCCAATTCGCAGATGCCGGTGCAGCGCCTTTTGTCCTATCCCCATGTGGATGCACCGGGCGCACCGCCCGGCGCCGACGTGGCCGGGCCGGACGGTGCGCTCTCCATCGACGGAACATTGGTGCGCCTTTTCGCCTGTTCGGCGAACTGGGCGCTGACCGAGAGCCGCGATGGCCGCCGCGGCTGGTGGCGCGGCATCTGCTCCAACCAGGTCACCAATTGCAGCTGATACCATCGTCCCCGGTCTTCGACCGATGCCAGGGGGGTTACGCTCGAACGCCGCGCGGGCTTGACCAACGGCCCATGAGTGAAGCTCATGGGCCGTTGGTCTGACGGGGCAAGGGGTCGCTGCCCAACCTGCGCCTTGGCCATTCCGCTCGGGCGGCGTCCCCCCTAGACTGCTCGCCCTGCGGGCATCTGGTGAGGGGAGCGCTTCCGGCGCGCGAACATGGCGGGGCAATCGACGGGCGGGGAGACGGGCTGGCGCATCGTCGTGGTGGACGACGAGGAAGCGCTGCGCGAGACCGTGGCCGAATATCTTTCCGGCCAGGGCTTTCGCGTGCGCTCCGCCGCGAGCGGGCGCGCGCTCGACACGCTGCTGGCCGCCGAGCCGGCCGACCTCATCCTCCTGGACGTGCACATGCCGGAGGAGGACGGCCTCACCCTCGCCCGCCGCATCCGCGCCGCCGGCGCCACGCCCATCATCATGCTGACCGCGGCCGACGACATCGTGGACCGGGTGGCGGGCCTCGAAGTCGGCGCCGACGATTATGTGCTCAAGCCCTTCGACCTGCGCGAACTGAAGGCCCGCATCCGCGCCGTGCTGCGCCGCTACACCGCCGCCCCGCCGACGCAGCCGCCGGCAGCGAACGGCGCCACGCCCGCACCTGCGGACCTGGTGCCGTGCGGCGTCGTCTTCCTGGACATGCAGGCCCACTGCCTCGTCAAGCGGGATGGCACGCGGGAGATGCTCACCGCCATGGAATTCGACCTGTTGCGGGTGTTCCTGCAGAACCCCAACCGCGTCCTCACCCGCGACCGGCTGCTGGACCTCGCCCACGACCGGGACAACGAGCCGTTCGACCGCAGCATCGACGTGCGGGTGACGCGCCTGCGCAAGAAGATCGAAGCCGACCCGGCCAAGCCCCAGGCCATCAAGACGGTGCGGGGCGTCGGCTACCTGTTCGTGCCCGGCCCCCGGGGCCCATGACGACGCCTCCGGCGGGAGCTCCCTGAACGGGAGGCTCCGGCCGGAGGATCGCACACGGAACGGCGGTGCGGGGGATGCCGCCGTTCGCGTTTCAGAGCGTGCCCGCGGAGGCGGGACGCGAAAGGATCGTGGCGGCCCCCTCGCCTTCCGGGGCGACGCCATGGGCGGCGGCGATCATCACGCCGGCCACGGCCTCATAGGCATCGGACCAGGCCCGGCGCAGGTCCATGGAGAAGCGGGGGCCGAAATAGAGCGACAGGGTCTCGATCAGGGCCGCGCCCACCGTCGCGTAATGCGCGTCGCGCACGCCATAACGGACATGGCGCACGGCGAGCTGCTCCAGCATCGGAACGACCTTGTCCAGGCTCCGCAGCGAGGCGACGACGAGATCCAGCGCGGCGAAGAGCTTCTGGCCCTGCCCCGTCATGTCCGTATCCCCGAACAGCCGCTTCAGCGCCGGATCATGCACGAACAGCCGCTCGTAGAAGAGCACCGACGCCGCATCCCGGCTCAAGGAAACCTCGGCGAAGCTGGTTTCGAGGAGCGCGATCTGGTCGTCGTGCATGGCCATCCCTTGCGGTGAACGGGGCGCACCTTGACCGGCATGTGTTGCTGCAGGCGGTCAGCTCTCCGTCCGCCGTGTTTCAGTTGTTTCAGGCGGCGGGGCCGCATCGCCGATGAGAGCCCCGAGGAAGGCGCGCACATCGGTCGGGGTGAACGGCTTTTCAATGAGCGGGCAGCCGGAGCGGGCCAGGAAGCGCCCGGCCGACGGCCCTAGGGTGTCGCCGGAAATGAACCCGATCCGCGTGGAAAGGTCTGGCCGGTGGCTGAGCAGCCAGTTGTAGAGGCTGGGCCCATCGCCATCGGGCATGCGGATGTCGCACAGAATGCCGACGATATCGGCCGGGCGAGCGGCGGGCTCTGCCCGCGCCAGCAGCGCCTGCGCCTCCCGGCCGCTGTGCGCCACCACGGCCGCGTAGCCGATGCCTTCCGCGATCTCGGCCAGCAGCCCGGCAATGTCCGGCTCGTCATCGACGATGAGCACCGATCCCAGATACACGCCTGCGCCCTGCGCGTCCTCCTGCGGACCGGGCGGCGGCGCTTCGGCGGCGACCTCCTCCAGCGGCAGCTGGATGGTGAACAGGGCGCCGCCATCCGGCCCCGTGCCCAGCTCCAGCGTGCCGCCATGGGCCTCGATCAGCCCGCGCGAGACGGCAAGCCCGATCCCGGTGCCCACGCCCTGCGGCTTGGTGGTGAAGAACGGATCGAAGATGCGCGAGCGGATGTTCTCGGCGATGCCCGGGCCGTTGTCGGCGACCTTGATCAGGATAGCCCCGCGGTCCGTGTCAGAAGCCACCGAGACGGTGACGCGCCGTTCCCCCGCCGTTTCCTCCAGCGCCTGCTGGGCATTGACCAGCAGGTTGAGCAGCACCTGGTGGATCTGCCCGGCGTCCAGCATCAGGCGCGGCAGGCCCGGCTCGATGGCGAGGGACACCCTCACCCCCGAGGCCCGCATGTTGTAGCCCAGCAGTTCGACGGCCTCGCGCGCCACGTCCGCGAGATTGGTGGCCCGCCGCTCCGCCTCGCGCTGGCGCGCCATGTCGAGGAAGCTGCGGACAATCCGGGCGCAGCGGTGCGCCGCCGTCTCGATGCGGTCGCAGCGCTGGATCACCTTCTCAAGGCTGGGCAGGCCGCCGGATCGTACATTGGCCTCCTTCAGCACCTGCTCGCGCAAAAGCATGGTCTGGCCGGTGACCACCGACAGCGGGTTGTTGAGCTCATGGGCCACGCCCGCGAGCAGCGAGCCCAGCGCCGCGAGCTTTTCCTTCTGGTGGAGCGCGTTGCGCTGCCGCTTGATTTCCTCCTCCGCCCGCTTGGTGGCGCGCAGGTCGCGCATGTGCGCGGCAAAAAGCCGGCGCTCGCCGCGGGTCACGTCGGTGATGGCCAGCTCGATGGGGATGCGCGTGCCGTCGGCCAGCAGCGCCGGCAGTTCCAGCCGCTGGCCGATCACCCGGGTGATGCCGGAGGCGAGGTAGGAGCGCATGCCCGCCGCGTGGGCGGCGCGGAATTCCGGCGGCACCACCAGCTCGGCGATGGAGCGGCCGATGGCCTCCTCCTTCCGGTAGCCGAAGATTTGCTCGGCGGCCGGGTTGAAATCCACCACGGTGCCGTCTTCGTCCACCACCACGATGCCGTCGAGGGCGGTGCCGACGATGGCCGCGTGATAGGCCTCGGCCTCCATCTGCGCCTGCGTGCGCCGGACGATCTCCATCTCCTGGTGCTTCAGGTCGGTGAGGTCGCGGCCGACGCCGAAACAGCCGACCACCGGGCCGGTGAGGTCCACCCGATAGGGCGAGATCACCTCCTCAAGGTATCTCTTGCCGAGGCGGCCGTAATCCACCCAGGCCACCCGGCGCACCAGTTCGCCGCCGAAGACGCGTTCCATGAGCGGGGCGTAGGACGCGAACACGACGGGTTCGAGGAAGTCCTGCACGGGCCGGTCGATCACCTCGTCCCGGCCGCGCCCGATGAAGTCGATGAACTCCTGGTTGGCAAAACGGCAGACGCCGCCGCTGTCGAGGAGCACCGCCCGGCCGGGGATGGACTGGAACAGCGCCGTGAACAGGCCGAGGTCGGAAAGCCGCACGAGGCTGGCGTTGTCGCCGCCGTCCGGTGCGCTCTCCTGCGTGTCCAGAGGCGATGTCATCGCGTCCTCCTGCCCCCGCGCCGTCCTCGGCCCGCCGTCGTCCTGCATCCTTCGTCATGCAGCACCACAGGCGTGGACCCGTGCAATGGGGATGGGAGCGGACCCGCTTTGGCACGGGTGATTAGGGCACCATTGTTTCAGCCCGGTTTCAACCCGGCCGTCGATGCCGCCCGCCGGCCGCTCCGACCCGAGGCTCCGACCCGACGTGGCGGAGATATCTTTTTCATCCCGATCACATCCGTCCACGCCGGCTACCCTGCCAGGCGGGGCGCGGCGGGGGCCTCATGGGCCTCGTGGACCTTTCCGCCCACGGCGCCCGCGCCACCGCTCAGCCCGTTGCCGCCATAAAGCCATTCCACCGCGTCGTACCAGTCCTGCGATGTATAGGACCGCATGATGGTGTTGCGCAGGGCCGCGTGGGCGCCGGCGGGGTGGTAGATGTGCTCGCCGATGGCCCGCGACTGGAGCTGGATGCGCGCCGTGCGCAGCACCCTCAGGTCGCGATAGGCGTTCAGCGCCGCTTCCATGTCGCCGGGGTGGGCGTCCACGCAATGGGCCAGCGCCACCGCATCCTCCATGGCCATGCAGGCGCCCTGCGCGAAATATTGCAGCTGCGGATGGGCCGCGTCTCCCAGCAGCGCCACCCGGCCGTCGGTCCAGCGCTCCACCGGGTCGCGGTCGCACAGCACCCAAAGCTTCCAGCCCGAGCCATGGCGGATGATCTTCTGCGCCCGCTCATGCACATGGGTGAAGCCGGCCATCACCTCCTCGGCCGAGACCGGCTTGCCGGCGACCGGCTCGGGCGCGTCGTTGTGGTAGGTGACCACGAGGTTGAACACCTTCCAGCCCGACAGCGGATAGTGGACGATGTGGCACTTCGGCCCGGCCCAGAGGGTTGCCGCGTTCCAGCGCAGGTCCTCGGGCATCTGCTCGGTGGGGATCACCGAGCGGTAGGTGGTGTGGCCCGACACGCGCGGGCGCCCGTCGCCGAGGAGCTGCTTGCGCACATTGGACCACAGGCCGTCGGCACCGATCAGCGCCGCGCCGTGCTCGGTCTCGCCGTTGGCGAGGCGGGCGGTGACACCGGATTCATCCTGATCATAGCCCAGGACCTCGCTGCTGGTGCGCAGGGCGATGAGCGGGCTCGCCTCGCAGGCCCGCAGCAACACCCCGTAGAGGTCGCCGCGATGGATCACCGCATAGGGATTGCCGAACCGCTGGCGGAACGGCTCGTCCAACCGGATATGGGTGATCTCCTCGCCGGAGATGGCATCCATCAGGCGCAGGCGGTCGATATAGACCGCCACGGCGCGGGCGGCGTCGCCCACCCCCAGCGCATCGAAGGAATGGAAGGCGTTGGGGCCGAGCTGGATGCCCGCGCCGATCTCGCCGAGCTGCGGCGCCTTCTCCATCACCAGGGAGGGCACGCCCCGGCGGGCGAGGCCAAGGGCGGTGGCGAGCCCGCCGATGCCGCCGCCGGCGATCAGGATGCGGTTTCTTGTCATGGCGTTGTCCTCCGGTGGCAGTCTTGTTGTCTCGATATGCGGTGGCGCCGGCTTCAGGGCTCGGCGTCCGGCTGATGGTCGGGAAGGGCGGCGATGAAGGCCGGGTGTTCGGCCAAGGCCGCGTCGATGGCGTTCAGGCGCGACAATCCCGACAGGTCGCAGTTGAAGCGGCGCGCATTGTGGAGCTGGGGCACAAGGCAGACATCGGCGAGCCCCGGCGTATCGCCGAAGCAGTAGCGCCCGTGACCGTTGCGCGCGATCAGCGCCTCGCAGGCCGCGAGCCCGTCCTCCACCCAGTGGCGGTACCAGGCATCCACGGTGGCCTGATCGTGCCCGAGGGTGCCCTTCAGATAGCCGAGCACCCTCAGATTGTTGAGCGGATGGATGTCCGCCGCGATGGCAAGGGCGAAGGCGCGCACATGGGCCCGCGCCAGCGGGTCGGCGGGCAGCAGGGCGGGCGCGGGCCGCGTCTCCTCCAGCCACTCGATGATGGCGAGGGACTGGGTGAGGACATCGCCCCCCACCTCCAGCGCCGGCACCAGGCGCTGGGGATTGACCGCGGCGAAGGCCGGCTGGAACTGCTCGCCGCCGCCGCGCCGCAGGTGCACGGCGACGAAATCCGGCGCAATCCCCTTCAGGTTGAAGGCGATGCGGCAGCGATAGGAGGCTGACGAGCGGAAATAGCCGAAGAAGCGCAGCTCCGGCTGCGCCGGCTCCAGCATGGCGGGCGCGGGCATGGTCATGCCTCCGCCGCGCCGACCACGAGCCGCACCGGCGCGAGCCCGTCGATGGTGCCGTCCAGCACCGCGCCGGGAACCACCGCGCCGACGCCCGCCGGCGTGCCTGTATAGATCAGGTCGCCGGGGCCGAGGTGATAGTAATGGGACAGGTGAGCGATGATCTCCGGCACGCTCCAGACGAGGTCGGACAGGTGCGCCTGCTGCCGCACCGCGCCATCCACCGAAAGGGCGATGCGCTGCGGTCCGATCTCCCCGAGCGCCGCCTTCCGCGCCAGCGGCGCCAGGACGGCGGACTGCTCGAACGCCTTGCCCAGATCCCAGGGGCGTCCCTTGGCGCGAGCGTCGAGCTGCAGGTCGCGCCGGGTCATGTCGAGCCCCGCCCCATAGCCGAACACCGCGTCAAGGGCGTTCTCCCTGGCCACGCGGAAGGCGGGCGCACCCATGGCGACCACCAGTTCCATCTCATAGTGATAGTTGTCGGTGCCCGGCGGATAGGGGATGGTCGCACCGGATGCCACCAGGGCCGTGCCCGGCTTGGTGAAGTAGAAGGGGGCCTCGCGGTCCACCTCGTGGCCCATTTCCTTGGCGTGGTCCGCATAATTGCGGCCGACGCAGAAGATGCGATGGACCGGATACTGGCCCGTCTCGCCCACGATGGGGACGAGCGGCTGGGCCGGCGCCGGGAAGACCAGCGCGGGAGGTGCAGCAGAGATATTCATGGGCGCGGGCGCTCCTCGAAAAAGCCAAGCCGCTCCTGCAGCGGCCGATCGTGAATTCGGATGAGAAAAGCCGGCTCCGCGCCCTCCACCCGGTGGGTGACAGCGGAGAAGACGGGGGCGGAGAAGGTGTCGGCAGGTCCCCAGGCGAAGCGCTCGCCGTTCACCACGCTCTCGCCGCGGCCGGACACCACGTGGAACACGGCGCTGGAGGAGCGCAGCGGCGGGGCCAGCGTCTCGCCGGGGCGCAGCATCATGGCGGTGAAGCCGAGGGTGGGCAGGCAGCTCTCCCCGGTTTCCGGATTGACGTAGTCGAGTTCCACCGCCTCCCCCGGCGCGGCGAAGGCGCCGAGGCGCGCGAGCGCCGCCTCGGTGCGCGTCCAGGGATAGCGCAGCATGGGATAGCGGTTGGGCTTCGACACGGCAGGCCGGCGCGCGGGCACGAGGCCGGCGGACAGGTATTCCGCCTCCGAGGCGTCGGGGCGGTTGCGCGGCGCCTGCAGCGGCGCTTCCTCCGCATAGGAGCCTTCCAGATAGACGAACAGCGGCAGGTCGAGGGCGTCCAGCCAGATCACCGGCTCGGTGCCCGAATGGCCGTGGTCGTGCCAGGCGCCGCCGGGGGTGAGGACGAGGTCGCCGCGGTGCATGGGGCATTTCTCGCCGTCCACCACCGTATAGGCCCCCTCCCCTTCCACGATGATGCGTGCGGCGCTGGGGGTGTGGCGATGGGCGGGCGCGGTCTCGCCCGGCTTCAGCAGCTGCAGGCCCACATAGATCACGGAGGTGGCCTGCATGGCCCCCTCGCCCCGGCCGGGGTCGGTCAGCACCAGCACCCGGCGCTCGGCCTTTTCCACCGGCGTCAGGTCTCCGGCCTCCAGCAGCAGCGGGCGCACCGCCTCGAACCGCCACAGATGCGCCCGGCTCACCGGCTGGGGGGCGCCGTGGGGCAGCACGTTGCGCATCATGGGCCACAGCGGCGCGAGGCTGAGGCGGCCCAGCGCCGCGCGATAATCGAGAGGCAGATCCTCCAGCGTGCCGAGCGTCGTACTCATGCGCATCCTCCCTTCATATATGTTATTTTAAATAATCATAAGCATACTTATTATAGGCGCGCAAGAGGTCCGTGGAATGGCCTCCGAGATGCCCCCAGAGAGCCATCCGTTCCGGCGTTATCCCATTGCTGTTGCTTGAAAATCTCAGGCTCTAGCCGCGAGGCTCCTCGCGTACAACGGCGGGGCGGGTGGGGGTTCGGCTCAACTCGTTGGTGGCGTCCACGAGCTTGGCGAGAAGCGCCTTCAGGGTCGCGCGCTCCTCCGGCGACAGGGGCGCCATGATGCGGTCCTGCACCCGCAGCACAGGCGCGCTGAGCGCCGCCAGCAGGCGGGCGCCCTCCTCCTCGAGGAAGAGCTGGCGCAGCCGCCGGTCCCCCGGCGCCGGGATGCGCCGGATGAGGTCCTTGCCTTCCAGCCGCTCCACCACGCCGCCGATGGTGGCGCGGTCGTAGCCGATCACGCCGGCCAGCGACGCCTGGTCGATGCCGGGATGATCGCGCACGGTGGCGAGCGCCGCGAACTGCACCGGCGTCAGGTCCGCCCCCGCCCGCTCCATCTCCTCGGCAAACAGCGCCACCGCCACCTGCTGGAGGCGGCGGATGAGGTGTCCCGGCAGGCTTTCAAGATCAAGGACAACGGCTTCGGCAGGATCCGCCGCAGCCTGCGCGCCCTTGCGGCCCCCGGGGGATGAAGGCGGGCGTGCGGCCCCCTGATGCGGCGTCTTCGGCACGGTCGGTCACCCCTCGCTCGGTCGCCGATTGTGGCGCCGTGGGCCGGCAGGTCCAGTCCCCGATTGCCGCAGCGCCGCCGCATCCGAGGGAACAGAGAAGGCGTCGCGGTAGCCGCGGGGACTTTGCCCCACGTGGCGGGTGAACAGGCGGGTGAAATAGGCCGGATCGGCGAAGCCGAGCAGGAAGGCGATCTCGGAAACGGTCATGGAGGTGTAGAGGAGATGGCGCCGCGCCTCCAGCACCATGCGCTCCTGCACCACGCCAAGCGCCGAGCGCCCCACCATCTGCCGGCACACCCGGCTGAGATGGGGCGCGCTCACCCCGAGCCGCCGGGCCCGGTCGGCGAGGGAGGGGTGGCGGCGGAAATCCTCCTCCACCTGCGCCCGGAAACGCTCGAACAGGCGGCGGTGAACCGAGGCCCCGCCCGGCATGCCCTCGGGTGACGCCGCGGCGATGGCGCGCCGGAACCAGACGAGGACGAGGCCGGCGAAGGCCGTCAGCGCCTCGGTCCGCCCCGCACGCGCATCGGCGAACTCCGCATGGACGAGCGCAAGCATCTGCGACAGCCGTGACGCCGCCTCCGGCGCCGCCGCAATCACCGCCGGGCGCGCCAAGGCGCTGCGCCATTGCCCGTGGGTGGGCGAGGCGCGGTCGAGGACGGCGGGCGGCACGCTGGCCACATAGCCGTCGGTCCCCGCCTGGAAATCGAAGCTGTGCACCACCAGCGGCGGCAGCACCACCGCGGAGCCGGGATGCAGCACATGGGTCGCACCGTCGATGGAGGCGACGCCGCCGCCACTGGCGATGAAGAAGAACTGGTAAAGGTCGCCGTGGCGGTGGGAGCGGATGCGCCACTCATGGATGGAACTGCGCGCGACGATGGTCTCCACATGCAGTTCGTCGGGAAAGCCGTCGCTGCCCTCGCCATAGAGGGCATAGGCCGGGACCGTGCTGCCCATCGCGTTCTCGTGCTGAAATGACAAGGCAATCCGCCGGGCAAATGTATTCAGTCAGCCCGGATCGCGCTTTCGGGTTCGATTTGTCCAAGACTGTGCCCGAACGCTCCATTCCGCACAAGGCGTCGCCTGCCGGCCTCATCGAATACTACGCTGAGGGCTCGCGGGCGGGCACTCCGGCGCATCTGGAAGGCGGGCGCTTCTCCTGGTGGATGACCTCCATGCTGCACGCCTTCCCCGATGCCGGGGATTTCGGCGCCCGCATGCAACTCGCCGAGTTCGATTCCATCGCCGGCTCGCCGGCCGCGGCCACCACCGTCGCGGAGAACTATGTGGGGTTGCCGTTCTGATCGGCGGCCGCCGGAAACCGGAGAGCCCCAACAAGGGCGAGAACCGTGCGCGTCGCGGCGCCGGCGGCCGCCACCCGTTGGGTGAGATGCAGCGCCTCGGCCGCACGGCCGAAGCCGGCGCGCGCCGCCACTTCCAGGACGCAGGCGATATGGCGCAGCTTCATGCGGGCATCGAGCACGATCCAATCACATATCAAAAATAATATGTATAGATACGAAAATATCATTTTTCATGTCTAAATACGTATGGAAATCTCCCCTGCGAACCCGGCATGGTGCGATCGCGACCTACCGCTTCGCCCAAAGCTCGCCTTCCGGATCGACTGCCCCAGAAACGGAGACGTCAATTGCCGTCCGCACCAGAACGCTCCGACCGCTGGATCGCCGGCGACGCCACCCGCCGCGCCGTGCTCGGCGACGACCATGTGGAGGCAGCGGCGGCGCGCACGGATGCCTTCGATGCCGGCTTCCAGACCTTCATCACCGAGGGCGCCTGGGGTTCGGTGTGGTCGCGGCCGGGGCTGACGCGGCGCGAGCGGTCCATGATCACCATCGCGCTGCTCGCGGCGCTCGGCCACGACG
>NZ_JAIVFO010000468.1 GCF_029991245.1 Xanthobacter autotrophicus | reverse complement strand
TTCATGCGGTGAGTGCGATGCTTGCAAACGCTCACAAGAGCAGTTTTGCGAAAATGGCAAAACCATCTTTACTTACAATAGTTGTGATGTATTTCATGGCAATGAAAACACTTATGGGGGCTACTCAAACAACATAGTTGTAAATGAAAAATTTGCCGTTTGTGTGCCAAAAGATGCACCGATGGAAAAAGGCGCGCCTTTGCTTTGTGCAGGAATTACCACTTATTCTCCGCTTAAATTTTCAAATATCAAAGAAGGCTCAAGCGTAGCAGTAGCGGGATTTGGCGGACTTGGTATGATGGCGGTTAAATATGCTGTTAAAATGGGTGCAAAGGTTAGCGTTTTTGCTAGAAATGAAAACAAAAAAGCCGATGCTTTGGCTATGGG
>NZ_JAIVFO010000467.1 GCF_029991245.1 Xanthobacter autotrophicus | reverse complement strand
CAGCCTGACGCATTCAATGCAGGAAATCGCCTCCGGCGATGGCGACATGACGCGCCGCCTGCCGGTCGTGAGCCGCGACGAGGTCGGCCAGCTCGCCGTGCAGTTCAACGCGTTCGTCGAAAAGCTGCACGGCGTGCTGCTCAACGTCATGAACAACAGCCGCCAGCTCGAGGTGGCGGCGCACGAGGTATCGGCCGGCAACCACGACCTGTCGGCCCGCACCGAACAGCAGGCCGCGTCGATCGAGCAGACCTCCGCAGCCATGAACGAGCTGTCAGAAACCGTGAGCGCCACGGCCGACCAGGCCGCCCACGCGACCCAGGTGGCTTCCGGCGCCGTGGACGTGGCCCGGCGGGGCAACGATGCGGTATCGGGCGCTGCCAGGAC
>NZ_JAIVFO010000466.1 GCF_029991245.1 Xanthobacter autotrophicus | reverse complement strand
GCTCGCGAGCGTCCATGCTGCCGTGCAGGCGGCGGCCGAGGGCGATACCTCGGCGGTCGTTGCGTCGCCGGTCGAAAAGCCGTCCGCCGCCGAGATCCGACGCTCGGTCGGCCGCGACGCACTGATCAGCTTCGAGGACGGCAAGCCCTACAAGACCTTGAAACGGCACCTCACCGGTCGCGGCCTGACGCCGGAGCAATACCGCGAGAAATGGGGATTGCCGCGGGATTACCCGCTGGTCGCTCCGGATTACGCAGAACGACGGTCCCTCCTGGCAAAGGCGATCGGCCTGGGTCGGCCGAACGCCGCAGGCGACGAGGCGAAGGCCCGCGGCCAGAAGAAGACGGCCTGAGGCAGCGCCGGATAGGAAGCGCCGCGAGCCGGCTG
>NZ_JAIVFO010000465.1 GCF_029991245.1 Xanthobacter autotrophicus | reverse complement strand
CGGCCACGCTCACCTCCGTGCCCTGCGGCGGCCTGCGCCTCAACCGCGTGAGCGGCAGCGGGCAGCGCGTGCGCCGCACGCAGCAGGCCATCCGCCGCGGGGGCAGCGACAACTTCTACTACCTGCTCTGCAAGGACACCGCGCCCTGCCACGTCGCGCAGGACGATGCCGGCGCCGCGCGCCTGCTGCCCGGCGACCTGGCCCTGATCGATTCGCGCCGCCGCTACCTGCTGGAATTCCCGGACGTGGTGGACACCGTCTCCATCCAGATCCCCATCGGCTGGCTGGACACCTGGCTGCCCGCCGCGGACCGTTGGCTGGGCCGCCGCGTGGACGGCTCCGCCGGCTGGGGCCGGGTGCTGAGCGCCTACGTGGGCCAATTGCAGGT
>NZ_JAIVFO010000464.1 GCF_029991245.1 Xanthobacter autotrophicus | reverse complement strand
GTGCCATAGTACACCTCCCTTGTTTTAGTTTAATTATTTAATTTCTATTTGTTTAACTTCTGGTTTAACAGGTTCAATTTTAGCAAGTTTAATTTTCAAAACACCGTTTTCGTATGAAGCATCAATATTATCTTTATTAACATCATCGCCTAATGTAAAGCTTCTTGAAAAAGCTCCATAAGATCTTTCGCATACGTAATATTTCTTATCTTTTTCTTCTTTTTCTTCTTTTCTTTCGCCTGTGATAGATAACACATTATCTTGCAAGGTAACTTTTATATCTTCTTTGTTAAAGCCTGGTACCTCAACATCAAAGTTTAAGAAACCATCTTTTTCATAAACATCGATTTGAGGTAAATAAGATTTTTCTGGTGTGTGAAAAACATCTAC
>NZ_JAIVFO010000463.1 GCF_029991245.1 Xanthobacter autotrophicus | reverse complement strand
TTTAAATACTTCGGTTGCGTGGACAGAAAGGGGACTATCAACATAAACTGGTATTTTAATCTTTGGATATTTTTTGAAAAGCTCATTTAGAGCATATACTAGTTCTTGAGATCTTCCAACACTAAAAGATGGTACAATAATTTTGGATTTTTTTTGTATTGCTTCTTTGATAACTTCTTTTAATCTATCTTCTGTAGTTGAATAATCAGCGTGAAAACGGCCGCCGTAAGTGGATTCCATAATTAAATAATCAGCTTCTTTAATTTGTTCTGGATCTTTTAGAATAGGTAAATATTTTCTCCCTAAATCGCCCGAGAATACTATTATTCTTTCTTCATTATCACTTATTTTGTATCTTAAATGTACAATCGCAGAACCTAATATATGGCC
>NZ_JAIVFO010000462.1 GCF_029991245.1 Xanthobacter autotrophicus | reverse complement strand
GTGCTAATGCAATTCACCCAGGATATGGCTTTTTATCAGAATCAACAAAATTTGCTCAAACCGTTGAGGAACAAGGCATAGCGTTTATAGGGCCTACTAAAAAAACGATGGAAATGATGGGGGATAAAATAACAGCAAGACAAACAGTTCATCATGCAGGTGTTCCTGTGATTCCAGGATCAAATGGTGCTGTGAATCATGTGTCTGAAATTGAGAATCTTGCCAAAGACATCGGTTATCCAGTTGTTATCAAAGCTGCCAGTGGCGGTGGTGGTAAAGGTATACGTATTGTAAAGAAAGCTGAAGATTTAGAAAAGGCATTTAAAGAAGCTAAAAGTGAAGGAAAAAAATACTTTGATGATGATCGTGTTTATGTTGAGGCTTTTATAC
>NZ_JAIVFO010000461.1 GCF_029991245.1 Xanthobacter autotrophicus | reverse complement strand
CTTCTGCAGTAATACCTGCAATTACAATAGGAATGCCCTTGTAGCTTGGTATTTGTAACACATCGCCAGTAGCAGCAATAATAGAATTATAATTTACGTATTCCCTAAAAACTGTGGATAATCTTGATGCTAAAGCTGCATTCATAATCAAGCAATTAGCACCATTTGGAACGGATAAAATAGCATTATCAAGTGTTTCAAGGAATTTTGCTTGTTGTTTTTTTGCAGATGTTTCTGTTCCAATTGATAATTCGCCGCCGTTTGCAGTGTCAAATGTAACTGTGTAAACTTGATTGTTATTCTTTAAGCCTGTAATTGCATCGCCACCTTCGCCCTTAATCAAATAATTCATAAATTTTCTTCCTAAATTCCTTGCAGCAGACCTTACTTG
>NZ_JAIVFO010000460.1 GCF_029991245.1 Xanthobacter autotrophicus | reverse complement strand
GTCGAGGCGCGGGTCCTGGACCTCGACAAGAAGCTCGACGAGCAGGTCGGTGCGCCGGTGGCCACCGTGCTGGCGATCAACGTGCTCGAGCACATCGAGGACGACGCCGAGGCGCTGCGCCGGATGGCGGCCCTGACCCGGCCGGGCGGCCGGGTGGCGATCTGGGTGCCGGGCTACCAGCAGCTGTACGGCGAGTTCGACCGCGCCGTGGGCCACGTGCGGCGCTACACACCGGCCACCCTGCGTGACGCGTTCGAGCGGGTCGGGCTCCGGCCGCTGGAGGTCAAGCCCGTGAACCTGCTCGGCGGGATCGCCTGGTGGCTCACCGTGCGCCGCGGCGGTGTGGGCAAGCAAAAGCCCGGTCTGGTGCGGATCTACGACCAGTTCGTGG
>NZ_JAIVFO010000459.1 GCF_029991245.1 Xanthobacter autotrophicus | reverse complement strand
TTGTTATCATATCCGGCTACTTTGATAGGTATGCCATTATAATATGCTATTTGTCTTCCAAAATCATCAATATTGTACGTGATATTTTCTCTTGCAATCGTTGTTAAACGGCTGAGCAAAGCTCCATCCATAGCAATAACTTGTGCACCACAATCCACCATTTGGATTAAAGTATCAAGCAATTCCAAAAATTGTTGTTGCGTTTTCCTTTCTGTTGTGCCACTACCAATTTTTACTTCAAGACCATCCGCCCCAGCAACTAACTTCTGGCTGTTAGGGACTATTTTTTTGATGCCATTAAATTCCTTGGGATTTATTGTTGCATCACCGTTGTAAAACGCATTCTGAAAAGCACGACCTAAGGAGCCAGCAAAAGAGAGTAAATCAGAAG
>NZ_JAIVFO010000046.1 GCF_029991245.1 Xanthobacter autotrophicus | reverse complement strand
ACCACCGCCATATCGGCCCGCTCGACTTCAGCCCGCAGATCGCGCCGCCCCTGTGGTGGGACGCGGTGCCGGACGACAAGCCGGTCATCTATGTCAATCTCGGCAGCTCGGGCGAGCCGGCGCTTCTGGAGGCGATCCTCGCCGGGCTTGCCGAGCTTCCGGTGACGGTGATCGCGGCGACCGCCCATCCCGGCATCGTGCTCGACGTGCCGGCCAACGCCTTCGTCGCCGACTATCTGCCGGGGGATGCGGCGGCCGCGCGCGCGGCGCTGGTGATCTGCAACGGCGGCGCCTCCAGCGGCTGCCAGGCGCTGGTGGCGGGAACGCCGTTCCTCGGCATCGCCAGCAACACCGATCAATTGTCCTACGGCACCATGGTGGCCAAGACCGGCGCGGCGGAAAACCTGCGGGAGGACGAGGTGACCGCCGAGCGCGTGCGCGAGATGGTGGCACGCCTGCTGGCATCGCCGGGATACCGCGAGGCGGCCCAGCGCCTGAAACAGGATTTCGCCCGCTACGACGCCAAGGCGAATTTCGTCGCCTTCGTCGGGGAAATCCTGGCGGCGCCCCTCAAGGCGCTTTCGAAAGACGTGGGGAGCGGTCCGCGTGAAGAAGGCGCGTCAACACAAGACTCAAGAGCGGCTTCCGTGAGCTGAGACGAACGGAAAACGCTCTAGGAACGCCGGCTGATCAGCACCCCGGCCGCCACCCCGGCGATGGCCAGCACCGCGAGCCCGGTGGGGGTGGTGACGATCTCGCCCTGCCGTCCCAGCAGCACCGCGCAGATCATGGTGCTGCCGGCCAGCACCGCGACGCCGAGCCGGTTGGCGGCGCGGGTGAGCTGGCGGATGTCGTCGCGGCGGCGGTCCCCGCTGTCGGTGCGGATGCGCAGCTTGCCGCGCTCCAGCGCGGTGAGGAGATTGTCGAGCCGCATGGGCAGCCGCACGGTGGCCGAAACGAGGCGCTTCAGCCGGTCGGAATCCGGCTTCAGCTCGTCCGCCACCAGCCGCTGGGCCAGCGGCATGAAGCGCTCGGCGGGATCGAAGGCGGCATCGATGCCCGCCACCGTCCCCGAGCAGATGCCCATGGCGCGGAAGACGAACAACAGCTCCGCCTTCATCTTCATGGGCGAGTTGTAGAGCAGGGTCTGGTATTCCTCGGACAGCTCGGCGAACGGCGTCAGGTCGCGCTTGCGCACCTGCCCCACCAGCGCGTGGGGAAACTTGTTGATGAGCGCGGCGGTCATGCGCTCCAATTCGTCGAGGTCGGTGTCGGGCAGCAGCAGGTCGCCCTCCACATAGGACTGGACGATGGTGTAGGCGTCGCGGGCCACCATGCCGGTGGCATAGGTGGTGAGCGACTGGCGCAGCCGCTCGGGGATCTGCACCGCCATGCCGAAATCGATGAACACCACCTGGAACGGCCGGTTGGGCACATGCGGAACGTGCACCCGCCCCGAGGCGAGGCTGGAGGGCGACCAGCCCGCCGCGCTCTCGCCATCCGCCGCCAGCGGCCGCACGAACAGGTTGCCCGGATGCGGATCGGCATGGACGAAGCCGTGCCGGAACACCTGGTCGAGATAGCAATCCATCAGCTTGCTGGCGACGCGGCGGCGGTCGATGCCGGCGGCCTCAAAGCCGAGCACGTCGTGGATGGGGAAGTAGGAGACATCCTCCATGGTGAGGGTGCGCCGGCCGCTGCGGGACCAGTAGATGGTTGGGGTGTGGATGGCGGGATCGTGGGCGAACTCGCTGGCGAAGCGCTCGCAGTTGCGGGCTTCCGCTACGAGATCCAGCTCGCGATAGGTCACCGCGGTGAATTCGCTGGCCAGCAGGTCGAGGTCCACCCGCTTGCGGATGCTCTCCAGCCGCTTGAGCTGGCGGATGAACTGGCCGACGATTTCAAGGTCGCTGGCGACGATGGCGTCGATGCCCGGCCGCAGCACCTTCACCACCACCGGCTGGCCCTCCGGCAGCACCGCCCGGTGGGCCTGTCCCAGCGAGGCCGCGCCGATGGGCACCGGCTCGAAGCTGCGGTAGAGGCCGGTGATGGGGAGGAGAAAGTCCGCCTCGATCTGCGCGATGATCTGCGGGCCGGGCACGGGGGGCACCGCGTCGCGCAGGTCCGCCATGACGGTTGTCACCTCCTCGGGCAGGAGGTCCACGCGGGCGCTCACATACTGGCCGAGCTTGATGAGCACGCCGCCCAGGCGCTCGGCCTCCTGGCGATACCGGCGGGCGAGGGCGGCCCAGCGCGGGGCCGGCGGACTGCGGAGCCGCTTCAGCGGGCCCCGCGTCATCACGATGTCCCAGAAGAAGATATGGAGCGCGATGCCCAGGAACAGCCGCCGGACCGCGCGGGCGCGCTGCTGGTTGGTCAGGGCGGGCGCGGCCGGGGACAGCGTCGGCTGGGGCATCAGTTGAAGTCCAGGGGCAGGGTGCGCCGCTGGATCATCTCCTTGACCATGGCGATGTCGCCGTCCTGGCGCCGGTCGCGATCATTGAAGGGCACCTTGGCCCGCACCGCGTCGCGCAGCAGCCGGCTGCGCTGGTGGCAGCCCTCGCCCCGGCGCAGGTCCACCGCCTGCACCAGCGCCAACAGGCAGATGGCGGCCACCGTCTCGGTCAGGTCCAGCACGCGCAGGCTGTCACGGGCAGCGATCGTGCTCATGCTGACCTTGTCCTGGTTGTGGTTCTCGGTGCTGCGGCTGAAGACGCTGGCCGGCATGGTTGCCTTCAAAGCTTCCGCGGTCAATGCGGAAGCCGCGATCTGCATGGCCTTGAAGCCATGGTGCGCGCTGCGCCCATCGCCGTCCGCGCCCACCAGGTTTTCCGGCAGCCCGTTGCTGGTGGCGGCGGAGCAGATGAGCGCGAGCTGGCGGTCCAGGAGATCGGCGATGTTGGCGGTGGTATTCTTCAGGCCATCGGCCACGAAGCAGGCGTGGCCGCCATAGAAATTGCCGCCGAACAGCGGGTCGCCGGTCTCCGGGTCGATCAGCGGGTTGTCGGAGGCGCCGTTCAGCTCGGTCTCGATCCAGGGCTTCATCCAGTCCAGCGCGTCGATCAGCACCCCCACCACATGGGGCGCGCAGCGGATGGAATAGCGATCCTGCAGCCGGCCCTGGTGCACGGTGCCGGGCTGGTACTCGATATCCTGGGCGATCCAGGAGGCACACAGCATCTGGCCGGGATGGGGCTTGGCTGAGAAGATGCGCGGATCGAAATGGGCCGGGTTGCCGCGCGTCACGTCGCTGGCGAGCGCGGTGAGCGCTGCCGCCAGCCGGGCCAGCCAGCGGGCGCGCTCGAAGGCGAGGGCCGTCAGCGCCACCGAGACGCTGGTGCCGTTCATGATGGCGAGGCTTTCCTTGGGCGCCAGCGCGATGGGGGTAATGCCCGCCGCGCGCATGGCCTCGGCCGCCGGAACGATCTCACCGCCGCTGTAGACCTCGCGCTCACCCATGACCATGGCCGCCACATAGGACAGGGGGGTGAGGTCGCCGCTCGCCCCCACCGAGCCCTCGCTGGGGATGACCGGGAGGATACGGTGCTCCAGCAGGCTCGCGAGGCGCTCGACCACCTCGAACCGCACCCCCGACCAGCCGGCGGACAGAGAGGCGATGCGCGCCAGCAGCACCGCCGCCGCCTCGGTTTGCGAGAACAGCGCGCCGGTGCCGCAGCCGTGGAAGCGCACGAGGTTCAGGGACAATTCGTCGGTGAGGTGAACCGGCACCTCGGTGACCACTGATTCGCCGAAGCCGGTGGTGACGCCATAGATCCGCTCGCCCCCGGCAATGCGCTGCCGGAGCAGGTCGGAGCCAGCCTCGATGCGCTGGCGAAATGCCGGCGAGCCATCCAGCGCGACGCGGTTCATGCCCTGGGCCACCTCCCATACGTCGGCCGGCGAAAGGCGCTGCGCGCCGACGAGGATCACAGGGGTCCGGTGAACGTTCATGGCGCTTGAATCACTCGATGCAGCTCAGCCTCGGGTGCGAGACTAGAGCGCGATCCGGGCAAATTGAACCAGTTTGCGCGGTGAAGCGCC
Source organism: Xanthobacter autotrophicus (assembly GCF_029991245.1). Taxonomy (GTDB): domain Bacteria; phylum Pseudomonadota; class Alphaproteobacteria; order Rhizobiales; family Xanthobacteraceae; genus Xanthobacter; species Xanthobacter autotrophicus_C. Next base: position 26,126 of record NZ_JAIVFO010000046.1, on the reverse strand, counting down.
CTCTAAATCCGAGAGAGAACGCGTTATCGGTCGGCCCGTGCCAAGATTGCATTGCAGTGTGATCCGCGGCGGGGATATCTGTTCCCCGGCGGGAAAATCGGGAGCGTCGAAAGGCCGTCCGATCCGCAGAAGGTGCGATGACTGTCCGGGACGCCAGGGGGTTGCATTGCAATATTATACCGCCACCCGCCTCCGTCGTGTTGCCATCCGATGAGTTGCGAACCGTCACCCTGGTTTCTGGGGGGCGCGACGCGGGGCGCGCGTCGGCTCCGCCTGTTTTGCCTTCCCTTCGCGGGCGGCAATGCCAGCGCCTATGCGCCGTGGCAGGCGGCCATCGATCCCGCCATCGAGGTGGTTCCGGTTCAACTGCCGGGCCATGGCGGGCGGATCCGCGAGGCGCCGTTCCAGACCATGGACGAGATGGCCGAGGGGCTGGCCGATGCCATGGTGCGCCGGCTCGATCTGCCCTATGCCGTGTTCGGCCACAGCATGGGCGCGCTCCTCGCCTTTGAAACCCTGCGGCGGCTGAGGGCGCGGGGGGCGTCGATGCCGGCGGTGCTGTTCGTTTCGGCGCGCCGCGCCCCCCACTTGCCGCCGTCCCGTCCGCCCCTGCACGTGCTGTCCGACGCCGAGCTGGTGGGCGAACTGCGCGCCCTGAACGGGACGCCGGACGTGGTGCTGGGGGATCGCGAGTTGCTGGACCTGCTGCTGCCGGTGATCCGCGCCGACCTCAAGGCGGTCGAGACCTACCGCTTCCGGGAGGCGCAGGCGTTCGACTTTCCCATCCACGCGTTCGGCGGCACGGGTGATTCGATTGCGGAAGAGGATTTGCGGGCCTGGTCGCGACAGTCGACGGCCGGTTTCAGCCTCACCTTGTATGGGGGGGATCATTTTTATTTGAACGACCATCGCATTCCCTTGCTGCGGTCCCTGGAATCCTCGTGCGGTCTTACGCAGGGTGAGCTGCTTCCCTAGATCGACCGGAATGACGGCGGGACGCCACCGGCTTCCCCGCCGCCACGCCGGAACCAACGAACGGTGGGGAGATGGAAGCGCGCCGCGCCCATGCCCTGCCGCCCTGCCTGCGGCCTTTGGTTCGCGGGTGTCGCTTGACGCCGGCTTGGCCGGTTTGTAGCGTTGCCGAAAAATAATAACGGTTTGAGGTAAAACACCTTTTTCCCGGGCGGAACGTCGAGATCAGGGGGCGATTACTTGAACGTCGCCAGTATTTTTGCCGACATGCCCGGCGATAGGCCGTGCCTGCTGTTCGAGGGTGGGGTGTCGTCCTATGCGGACGTCCGAGCCCGAGCCGCCGGCGTGCGCGCGCGGCTTCAGGCCGAGGGCGTCGGGCGCGGGGATTTCGTCGCGCTCGTGCTGCCCAACGGGCCGGATTTTGTGGCCGGCTACCTCGGCGTGCTGAGCCTGGGGGCGGTGGCGGTCTGCATCAATCCCATGCTGGCCGCCGCGGAAACCGCCTTTATCCTCGCCGACAGCGGGTGCCGTCTCGCCCTGGCGGAGGGCGAAGTTGCCGGATGGCTGTCCCTGAGCGGCCTGCGCGTGCTCGATGCCGTGGTGGCCACGGCCCCCGGGGCGTCCCCCGGGGCGTGGGCTGTGGAGGATGTCCCGGACCAGCATCCCGCCGTCATCGTCTATTCCTCCGGCACATCGGGACGCCCCAAGGGGGTGATGCTGTCGCACGGCAACGTGGCGTTCACCGCGCGCTCCAAGGTGCGCTACATGGGCGTCACCGGCGCGGACCGCCTGCTGCTGTTCCTGCCGCTGCACCATTGCTTCGGCCAGAACGCCATCCTCTGGCCCGCCCTCTTTGCCGGCGCCTGCGTGGTGCTGCAGCGGCGGTTCGACCGTGCTGCGGTGCTTCAAGCGCTGCGCGCGGATGGCGTGACCATGGTGTTCGGCGTCCCCACCACCTTCCTCGCGCTGGAAGGCCGGATCACGCCGGCCGACGGCCCGCGCGTGCGCTACTGGTTTTCCGCCGCCGCGCCTTTGCCGCTGGAGGTGGAGGAGCGCTGGCACCGGCACATGGGCCTGCCCATCCACCAGGGCTACGGCCAGACCGAGTGCTCGCCCTTCGCCACCTACAACCATGCCCACAGCCTGCGGCCCGGCAAGGTCGGCACCGCCATCGACGGCGTGGAGCTGCGCATCGTCGATCCCGCCGACGGCAGCGATCTGCCGCCCGGCGCGGCGGGGGAGATCGTGCTGCGCGGCCCCAACGTCATGCTGGGCTATCTCAACCGGCCCGATGACACCGCAAAGGCCATCCGCCGGGGGTGGCTGCACACCGGCGACATCGGCCGGCTGGATGCCGAGGGCTACCTGTCGGTGGAGGACCGGCTGACGGACCTCATCATCGTCGGCGGCCGCAACGTCTATCCCGCCGAGGTGGAGAACGCGCTTTACGCCCACCCCGCCGTGGCCGAGGCGGCGGTGTACGGCGTCGCCGACCCGTTCCTCGGCGAGGAGGTCTGGGCCAACGTGGTCCTCAAGCCGGGGTCCGGCGCCGGCGCGCAGGAACTGGAGGCGATCTGCCGGCGCACCCTCGCCGCCTACAAGGTGCCCACCGCCTTCGCCTTCGTCGACGCCCTGCCGCGCAACCCCACGGGCAAGATCCTGAAGCGCGAGCTGCGCGCCGCCGCCGCACGGCCGGCGGCTCAAGACCCGTCGCGCCGGGAGCACGGCGGGGATGGCGGGGGTCTGGACGGTTCAGGCCTGGAGACCTTCGTCCGCAGATGGCTCGGTGCTCACCTCAACCTCGCCCCCGATACCATCGAACGCGACCGGGCCTTCGCCGAATACGGGCTGGATTCGGTGCTGGGCGTCGCGCTGGCGCGGGAGCTTGCCGCGCCGCTCGGGCGTCCGGTGGACCTGACCGTGGTGTGGGAGGCGTCCACCCTCGCCGGGCTGCTGGCGCGCCTGCGGGAAACCGGCGCCGCCGCGTCCGGGGCCTGCGCCGTTCCTGCGGCGACATAGCCAGGCCATGGCGGAGCCCGTGACATCGCGCGACGGCCTCTCGCAGGCTCGGGCTTCCGCCCAGGGGGAGCCCATCGCCATTGTCGGCGCTGGCTGCCGCTTTCCCGGCGGCGCCGACGATCTGGACTCCTATTGGCGCCTGCTGCGCGAGGGGCGCGACGCGGTGCGCCCGGTGCCGGCCGACCGCTGGGATGGGGATGATCCCGGCACCGCCCGGGCCTATGCGCGGGAGATGGCCAGCCTCGATGACATCGATGGCTTCGACGCCGCCTTCTTCGGCATCTCCCCGCGCGAGGCGGCGTCCATGGACCCGCAGCACCGCCTGCTGCTGGAAGTGGCGTGGGAGGCGGCGGAGCGCGCCTCATGGTCGCCGCAGGCTTTGGCCGGGTCGAGCACCGGCGTGTTCGTGGGCATCTATTCCGACGATTACACCCAGGAGCGGCTTTATCGCCGCGCCGCGGACCAGATCGACGGCCATGCCGGCCTTGCCATGATGCGCAGCCTCGCCGCCGGCCGCATCGCCTATGCGCTGGATCTTCATGGCCCGGCCATGGCGCTGGACGCGGCCTGCGCCTCGTCCCTGCTGGCGATCCATCTCGCCTGCCGCAGCCTGCGCGCGGGCGAATGCGACCGGGCGCTGGCGGGCGGCGTCAACCTCATCCTGTCGCCACAGATCACGCTGGGCCTGTGCCAGATGAAGGCGCTGTCGCCCACCGGGCGATGCCGCACCTTCAGCGCCGATGCCGATGGCTTCGTGCGGGGCGAGGGCTGCGGCGTGGTGGCCCTGCGCCGCCTGGATGACGCGATCCGCGACGGCGATCCGGTGCTGGCGGTGATCCGCGGCTCGGCGGTGAACCATGACGGGCGCAGCAACGGCATTTCCGCGCCCAATGGCAGCGCACAGCAGGCGGTGATCCGCGCCGCGCTCGCCGATGCCGGCATCCCCGCCCGGTCGGTGGGCTATGTGGAGGCCCACGGTACCGGGACCATGCTGGGCGACCCCATCGAACTGCGCGCGCTGGGCGCCGTCTATGGCGCGGAGCGCGCCGCGCCTGTGCTGGTGGGATCGGCGAAGACCAATTTCGGCCATCTGGAAGCGGCGGCCGGGGTGGCGGGCCTCCTCAAGGTGGTGCTGGCGCTGCGCCATGGGGAAGTGCCGCCGAACCTACATTTTTCGGCCCCCAACCCTTACGTGCCGTGGGAGGGGCTGGGCCTCGCGGTGCCCACGGCGCCCGCTGCGTTCCCCGCCGATGGGCCGATGCGTGGCGCGGTAAGCGCCTTCGGCATGAGCGGCACCAATGCCCATGTGATCCTGGAAGCGGCTCCAGCTTTGGCGGAGGCGCCGGCACCACGCCGTTCCGGCTATATCGCCGCCCTGTCCGCCAGGACCGAGGCGGCGCTGCGGGCGCTGGCGACCCGGCAGGCGCAGGCCCTCGCGGTGCTGCCGCAGGCTGATCCCGGCGCGGTGGCGCTGACCCTCAATGCCGGGCGCGGCCGGTTCCCGGTGCGGGCCGCCGTGGAGTTCGCCAATGTGGGCGAGCTGGCCGGCAGGCTGGAGCATCTGGCGGATATCGCCACCGCGCCGGCGCGCCGGCCGCAGGTGCTGTTCGCCTGTGCCGATGGCGACGGCCTGCCGTCCGATGGCGGACGCGCGCTCATGGCGAGCGATCCAGCCTTCGCCGCCGCGGTCGCAGCCTGCGAAGAAGCCGGCCTTAAGCCTGCACCGTGCGGCCCGACCGCCGCCTTCGTGATGGCCTATGCGCTGGCCAACCTGTGGCGCAGCTGGGGCGTGGTTCCCGATCGCATCGCCGGGCAGGGCGCGGGCGAGGTGGTCGCCGCCTGCCTTGCGGGCGTTCTCTCGCTGGCGGATGCCGGCGCCCTGCTGCGCGCCCGGCAGGCGGCGCTGGGCCACGCGGATGTGGAGGCGGGGCGGCTTGATTTCATCGCCGCCGTGCGCGCCCTCGCCCTGAAGCCGCCGGCCGTGCCGCTGGTGTCGGGCCTGCTCGGCCGCGACGTCGCTGCCGAGGTCACCAGCCCGGCCTACTGGTGGGCTCAATTGGCGGGCGTACCGGCCTCGGCAGAGGAGGGGGCGCCGGACACATTCGTGGTCCCCATCGCCCCCACCGGCGCCGTGTGGGCGGATATCGCTCCGCGCCTTGCCGCCGCACACATGGCGGGGCTTGATCCGGACTGGGCGGCGGTGGACGCGCCGCGCCGGCGGCTGTCGCTGCCCACCTATCCGTTCGAGCACGGCAGCTATTTCATCCCGCGCCCCGATGGGGTGTCGGCACTTGCGCCGCGCGGCCTTGCCGGCAGTCGCGTGGACCTCGCCGGGCGCGACGAGGTGCGCTTCACCCTCACCCTCGGCGGCGAACGGCATCGTTTCCTGCTCGACCACCGCTTCGGCGGCCGGGCCACCTTCCCCATGGCCGCCTTTGCCGAGGTCGCGCTCCAGAACGGCCGGGCGGCTCTGGGGTCCGGCGCCGGGGTCGAGGATCTGGCGATCACGCGCCCGCTGGTGCTGCCGGACCGGGGCGCCGTGGAGGCGCAGACGGTGGTCGGCGCCGAGGGGGCATGGCAGTTTTTCGCCCGCAGCGCGGACGGCAGCTGGGTGTTGCACGCGACGGCGCGTCTTGTCTCAGCTCCGGCGCCCGTGGCGGCATGGGGTGCCGGCCTGTCGGCCCCCGCGGTCCGCACGCCCGGCGCGGCCATCTATGGCGGGCTGACGCAGTTCGGCTTCGACTATCGCCCGGCCTTTCGTGGTCTGAAGGACCTTGCGATGGTCGAAGAGGGCGTCACCGCCCATGCGGAACTCCCGCGGGAGAGCGGCAGCGCCGCCGACTATCTCGTCCACCCCGCGCTTCTGGATGCGTGCCTTGTTGCTTCGAGCGCGATCCTGCCGCAGCTCGGGCCGGGCGTGACCTGGATGCCGAGGGGCATCGGCCGGGTGGCGGTGTTCGCCCCGGCCGGCAGCGCGGTCACCTCGATCCTGCGCCTCAGGGATGATCCCGCCGCGCGGTCCTGCCATGTGGATCTCATGCTGCGCGACGCCACGGGGCAGGTGGTGGCGCAGCTCGACCGCGTGGCCTTCGTCCGGATCGCCCATGGCGCCGACTTCGCGGAAGACGAAGGCATCGCGACCCAGCCGGAGCTGCTGCGCCTGCGCTGGCAGCGGGCAGACCTCTCGGGCACGCCCACGCCGCGCGTCTTCGCCCTTGTGGGCGACGATGTGGTGCTGGTCCGCCGGCTCGCCGATGCGCTGGCGGCGCGCGGAGAAGTGGTGGTGCATGTGCCCTCCGCATGGGACGCCGGCGCGGATGTGCCGGGCGACTGGCTTTCTGCCGCGCGGGCAAAGGCGCCGGACGGCCGCTGCCACATGGTCTATCTGGCGACCACGCCGGCCGATCCCGGCGCGGCGGACGTGCCGGCCTCCCATCTCGGCCTGCTGCGGCTCATCCAGGCGGCGGGCCGCTCGGCCCATCGCGCCACGCTGCGGCTGGACGTGGTGACGCGCGGCACCCAGCGCGTGGCCGGCGAGCCGGTGACCGGCGTGGCGGAGGCCGGATTATGGGGCCTGTCGCGGGTGGCGGCGTCGGAATATCCCGATTTCGGCCAGACCCGCATCGATCTCGACCCCGAGGCGGCGGGGGAGGCGGACCTGTCCGATCTCGCCGCCTGCCTGATCGCCGCGCCGGCGGGCGAGGACCTGGCCTTGCGCCGGGGCGTGTGCTTCGCGGCGCGGCTGGTGGCGGATCGCCCGGCCGCGCCGGAGCACCCCATCGCGCTGCCGCAGTTCGACGGCCGCCCGCCCGGCCCCGGCGAAGTGGTCATCGACGTGGTGGCGAGCGGCCTCAATTTCCGCGACGTGCTGCACGGCATGGGTCTGTTGCCCGACAGCGCGGACAAGATGCCCTATGGGCTGGAATGCTCCGGCGTCGTTGCGGATGTGGGGCCGGGCGTCGCGGGCCTCGCCGTGAACATGCCGGTGATGGCCGGCCTCACCGTGGGCAGCCTTGCCGGGCGGGTGCGAGTGCCGGCGGCGTTCGTGGTGCCGAAGCCCGAGAGCCTGTCGTTCCGCGATGCCGCTACCCTGCCGCTGGCCTTCCTCACCGCCCATTACGCCCTCGACCGCCTGGCCGGGCTGAAACGCGGCGAGCGGGTGCTGATCCATGCGGCGGCGGGCGGCGTCGGGCAGGCGGCGATCCAGGTGGCGCAGCGCGCCGGGGCGGAAATCTTCGCCACCGCCAGCCCGGCCAAATGGGGCCATCTGCGGCGCCACGGCGTGACCCATCTGTTCAACTCGCGCACCGCCGGCTTCGCCGCGGAGATCCGCCGCCGCACCGGCGGGCGGGGCGTGGACGTGGTGCTGAACAGCCTCTCGGGCGAGGCCATCGCCGAGAGCTTCGCGGCGCTGGCCGATGGCGGCCGCTTCATCGAGATCGGCAAGATGGGGATCTGGAGCGCGGCCGATGTGGCGGCGCTGGGCCGCGACATCGCCTACCACCCGTTCGACCTGTGGGACATCAAGCAGGATGAGGGCCTCATCGCGCAGATGATGGCTCAGATGGTCGCCCGTCTCGCCGATGGCACGCTGGTGCCGCTGCGCTCCGAGCTGTTCGGCATTGATGATGCGGGCGCCGCCTTCCAGCACATGGCCCGGGCCCGGCACATGGGCAAGATCGTGCTGTGGCAGGCGGCGGCCGAGGCCGGCGATACCATCCGCGGCGATGCGACCTTCCTCGTCACCGGCGGGCTCGGTGCGCTGGGCCTTCATGCCGCCTCCTGGCTGGTGCGCCACGGCGCGCGCAGCATTGCCCTGGTGGGCCGCAGCGCGCCGGGCGAAGCCGCGCGGGAGGCGGTGGCCGCCCTGCGCCGGGCCGGGGCGCGGGTGGAGGTCTTCGAGGCGGACGTGAGCGAGCCTGCGGCGGTGGAGCATCTTCTCGCCGCGCTGCGGCAGACGATGGCGCCCCTGCGCGGCATCATCCATGCCGCCGGCGTGCTCGACGACGCGCTGCTGGTGAACCAGAGCCCGGCGCATTTCGCTCGTGTCCTCGCCCCCAAGCTGCGGGCGGCGTGGCTGCTGCACCGGGCGACCCTGGACGAACCCCTGGAAATGTTCGTGCTGTACGCCTCGGCGTCCGGCCTTCTGGGGTTGCCGGGACAGGCCAATTACGCCGCCGCCAACGCCGCACTGGACGCCCTCGCCGAGCATCGCGCCAGCCTCGGCCTGCCCGCGCAGGCCATCGACTGGGGGCCGTGGGAGGGGGCGGGAATGGCGCAAACGCTGGATTCCGACGGCATGGGCCGGATTTCGCCCGCTGCCGGCGCGGCGGTGCTGGGGCAGCTCATGGCGCGCCGCCCCGGTCATGTGGCGGTGCTGCCCACCGGCTGGCAGGGTGGGTTGAAGAGGGGCGTTGGTCCATCGGGCCTTTTGGCGGGCTTCGCCGCCGCTGCGCCGCCGGACGCGGCGGGCGCGGCTGCCCCCCCGTTCCGCCTTCGGCTGGAGGCGGCGGGCGCGGCGGAACGGCTGCGCCTGCTGCGTGCCCATGTCCGGCTACTGGCTGCCACAGCTCTGGAATTTCCCACGCCCGAAGCGGTGGACCCGGCGCGGCCGCTGGAGGACATGGGCTTTGATTCCCTCATGAACATGGAACTCAAGGCGGCGCTGGAGCAGGACCTGGGCGTTCTGCTCAAGGCCACGCTCGCCTACGATCATCCGAGCATCGACGCCCTGGTACGCCATCTGGCAGAGGAGGTGCTGGGCTGGCGCGAGGAGGCGCCCGCCGCGGGCTTGCCACAGCCGCAGGACGATGCCGAAAGCGCGCTCCTCGCCGAGCTCAACGCGTTGAAATATTGAGGCCTCATCCATGCCCGACCGCACCGCCGGCAGCTCCGCGACCACCACCGAACGGGCGTTGTGCGCGATCCGCGACCTGCGCGCCAGGGTGGACCTGCTGGAGCGCCGCCAGAGCGAGCCGGTGGCCATCGTCGGCATGGGATGCCGCTTCCCCGGCGCCGCCGACCTCGCGGCCTTCTGGGACCTTCTGGTTCGGGGTGAAGATCCCCTCGGCCCGGTGCCGCAGGACCGCTGGAACATCGACAGCCTCTACAATCCCGATCCCCAGGCGCGCGGCAAGACGGTGAGCCGCGAGGGCGGCTATCTGCCGAACCTCGACAGGTTCGATGCCGACTTCTTCGGCATCACGCCGCGCGAGGCGCCGTTCATCGATCCGCGCCAGCGGCTGGTGCTGGAAACCGCCTGGGAGGCGCTGGAGGATGCCGGCATTCCGGCCGACCGCCTCGCCGGCTCCCTCACCTCGGTGGTGGTGGGCACGCTGACCAACGATTACAACCAGCTGATCACGGCGGACGACCGCTGGGTCAGCGCCGCCACCGGCACCGGCACCTCCAATTCCATCATCGCCAACCGCCTGTCCTATGTGCTGGACCTTCACGGCCCCAGCCTGACCGTGGACACCGCCTGCTCGGGCTCGCTGCTGGCGCTGCACCTCGCCTGCCAGACCCTGCGCACCGGCGAGGCGACGGCGGCCCTGTGCGGCGGGGTGGCGGTGAATCTGGTGCCGGCACCGGACATCTGCTTCTCGCGCATGGGCGCGCTCTCCCCGCGCGGGCGCTGCCACACCTTCGACGCCGCTTCCGACGGCATGGCGCGGTCGGAAGGCGCCGGCATGGTGGTGCTGAAGCTGCTGTCGCAGGCTGAGGCGGACGGCGACCGCATCTATGCCCTGATCCGCGCCAGCGCGGTCAACCATGACGGGCGCAGCAACGGCATCGCCGCGCCCAACGGGCAGGCGCAGGAAAGGCTGTTGCGCGAGGCCTATGGCAAGGCCGGCATCGCGCCCGGCCGGGTGCAATATGTAGAGGCCCACGGCACCGGCACCATCGTCGGCGACCGCATCGAGCTTCAGGCCCTCGCGCAGGTGCTGGGCACCGATCGCGCGCCGGGCCACGGCTGCGTGGTGGGCTCGGTGAAGAGCAATATCGGCCACACCGAATCCGCCGCCGGCATCGCCGGCATCATCAAGACCGCGCTGGCCCTGAAGCACCGGCTGCTGCCGGGAAACCTGCATTTCGAAACCCCTCATCCGGCCCTGTCGGAGGCTCCCTTCGCGCTGGAGGTGCGCACCGCCGCCGGGCTGTTTCCCGCGCCGGAGGAACCCATCGTCGCCGGGGTGAGCGCCTTCTCGTTCGGCGGGGCCAATGTGCATGTGGTGCTGGAGGAGGCCCCGCCCGCCATCGCCCCGCCCGCCGTCTCCGCGTCCGCCGAAGCCGCGACGGCTTATGTGCTGCCCCTGTCGGCGAAATCGCCGGATGCGCTCACGGCGCTGGCCCGGGCCTATGTGGCCTTCCTGCGTGCGCCGGATGCGCCGGGGCTTGCCGACATCTGCGCCACCGCCGCCCTGCGCCGGACCCCCCACGCCTTTCGCCTCGCGGTGGCCGGCACCAGCCGGGAGGAGATGGCCGCCCGGCTGGAGGCCCATCTCGCGGGTGAGGACGTGCGCCATGTGGCCACCGGCGCCGCGCTGGACGGCGAGGCAGGCATGCCGCTGGCCTTCGTCTTCTCGGGGCAGGGCTCCCACTGGCTGGGCATGGGCCGCGACCTCTATGCCACCGCGCCCGCCTTCCGCGCGGTGATCGACCGGCTGGATGCGCTGGTGCGCGCCGAGGCCGGCTGGTCGCTGATTGAGGAGCTGAACGCGGCACCGGACGCCTCGCGCCTCGACGACATCGACGTGGTGCAGCCGGCCATCTTCGCCATGCAGGCCGGCCTCGTCGCTTTGTGGCGGGAGCTTGGCGTGGTGCCGGACGTGGTGCTCGGCCAGAGCATGGGCGAGATCCCCGCCGCGTTCGCCGCCGGCATCCTCTCGCTGGAGGATGCGGCGCGGGTCATCCTTGCCCGCAGCCGGCTGCTGCGCACCAAGCGCGGGGTGGGCGCCACCGCCGTGGTGGGCCTGCCGGCGGCGGAGGTGGAAGCCGCGCTGGCGCCGCAGGCCGACAGGCTCGCCGTGGCCGGCGTCACCAGCTTCGCCTCCACCCTCATTGCCGGCGATGGCGATGCGCTCAGGGCCTATCTGGCGGAGCTGGAGGCGGCGGGCATCTTTGCCCGGCTGCTGGAGAATGTGGACGTGCCGGCCCACAGCCCGGCCATGGACAGCCTGAGCCCGGCGCTGGAATCAGCCCTCGCGGCGATCGCGCCCCGGCCGGCGCAGCTGCGCTTTCTCTCCACTGTGACGGTGAGCGACGAGCCCGGCCCGAATCTGGATGCCGCCTATTGGAGCCGCAACCTGCGCGACCCGTTCCGCGTGGCCGATGCGGTGGCGAAGCTTTCCCGCGAGCGGGCGCATCTGTTCCTCGAAATCAGCCCCCATCCGGTGCTGGTGGGGGCGTTGCGCCAGATCCTCCCGCATGTGGGCGCCGACGGCGTTGCTCTGGGGACGCTGACGCGGGACGGGGACGGCGCCCTGGATCTCGCCACCGCGCTCGGCAACCTGTGGGCCAACGGTTTTGCCGTGGACTGGCGCCGCGTGCTGCCCGCGGGGCGCTGCGTGTCCCTACCGGCCTATCCCTGGCAGCGCGCGCATTTCTGGGTGGACCAGATCGCCGCCACCACCGGCGGTTCGGCCGGCGCGCGCAAGGCGGGCAGCCATCCTTTGCTCGGCGCCCCTTTCGCGGCGGCGCAGGGCGGCGCGCACTTCTGGGACGGGGAGATCGACATTTCGAGCCTGCCGTGGCTGCGCGACCATGCCCTCTCCGGCGTGCCCGTCTTGCCCGGCGCGGCCTATCTGGAGATGGCGCTGGCGGCGGCGCGAGAGGCGATGCCGGGGCAGGGACTGGTGCTGGAGGATGCCCGCTTCGAGAAGATGCTGCTGTTGCCCGAGGGCGAGGCGCGCCGCCTGCAGGTGACGCTGACCCGCACCGGCGGGGATGGGGCGCAGGTGGCGGTGCTGAGCCGCCCGCTTCAGGGCGAGGATGACTGGACGCTGCACGCCCGCATCGGCGTGCGGAAGTCTGCTTCTGAGGCGCCGGCCGGGCCCGCGCCGGCGATGGATGAAGGCGCCGCGGCCGTCGATCTCGCCAGCTTCTACGGCCAGTTCGCCGCCGGGGGCCTCGACTACGGCCCGGCCTTCCGGGGTGTGCGGGCGCTGCATGCCGACGCCACGCAGGCGTGGGCGGAAGTGGCGCTGCCGGAGGGCCTGTCCGACACCGCCTTCGGCCTTCATCCCGCCCTGCTGGACGGGGCGTTCCAGGTGGTGGCTGCCATCGGGACCGACGGGGCCGGCGCGCGGCCGGTCTACCTGCCGCAGGGGGTGGGCACGCTGGCGCAGCTTGCGGCCGTGCCGGCGCGGGTCTTCGTCCATGCGCGGCTCGCGGCCGATGCGGTGCCCGGCGCGCCGCGCCTTGCCGCCGACCTCACCCTGAGCGACGCGGACGGTACGGTGGTGGCGCGCGTCACCGGCCTTGCCTTGCGCCGGGTGGACGAGATGCGGCCGCGGGCCAGCGCGTCCCTGCGCGACAGCCTCTATCATCTGGAGTGGCACGAACGCCCGCGCGCGCCCCGCCCCGCGCCGGGCAATGCCGCCGGCCTGTGGCTGCTTTCAGGGGCGCCGGGCGCCGTTGCCGACAGCCTCGCCGCGGCGCTGCGTGAGCGCGGCGGGGAGGTGCATTTGCTCGCGCCCGGGGCTGACCTTGCGGCCGGGATCGCAGCCGCCGGCGCCACCTTGCGCGGCGTGGTGCTGCTGGAGGCCGGGGCGGGCGCCACGGATGTGCCAGACGCCGTGTTCGAGGCGGTGGCGCTGCGCGCCCTTCCCGCCGTGAAGGCGCTGGCGGAAGGGGCGGCGCGGGCGCGGCTGTTCATCGTCACGCGCGGGGCGGTCGCCAGCGATGGGGCGGACCCGGCTCCCGATCTGGTGGCGGCGCCGCTGTGGGGTTTCGGCCGGGTGGTGGGCATGGAGCATGCGGAAATCTGGGGGGCGCAGATCGACCTCGATGCCGAAGGGTCATGCGCTGCGGCGGCAGACGAGATGCTGGACCTTAACGACGACCGGGAGATCGCCCTGCGCGCCGGCCGGCGGCTGGTGGGGCGCCTTGCCCGCCTCCCCAAGCCGGCGGTTGCGGCCGGGCCGGTCCTGCTGCGGCCGGATGCGAGCTATCTCGTCACCGGCGGCCTCACCGGCCTCGGGCTTGAGACGGCGCGCTTCCTGGTGGCGCGGGGCGCCCGGCGGCTGATCCTCATCGGCCGCACGCCTCTGCCGCCGCGCGCGGACTGGGCCGAGCTACCACTCGAAAGCGAGGCGGGCCAGCGCGTCGCCGCCGTGCTGGGGCTGGAGGCGCTGGGTGCATCCGTGCGGGTGGAGGCGTTCGACGTGGCGGACGAGACGCGCCTCGCCGCCTTCCTCGCTGCCTATGGGGCCGAGGCGCACCCGCCCATCCGCGGCGTGGTGCATGCGGCGGGCGTGATCCGCGACGCCCTCCTGCTGCGCATGACCGGCGAGGACATCGCCGCCGTGCTGCGGCCCAAGGTGGCCGGCGCCCTCGCGCTCCACCGGCAGACGGCGAACCTGCCGCTCGATCATTTCGTGCTGTTCTCCTCCGCCTCCTCGGTGCTGGGGCAGGTGGGGCAGGCCGGCTATGGCGCCGCCAACGCCTTCGAGGATGCGCTGGCGTGGCACCGGCGCGCCGCCGGCCTGCCGGCCACTGCCATCAACTGGGGGCCGTGGGCGGACATCGGCCTGTTCGCGCGCCTCGGCCTTGCGGAGCGGGCCGGGCTGTCGGGCGTCGAGCCCATCGCGCCGGAAGAGGGCATGGCGGCCCTCGACCACCTTATGGCTCGTGGTGAAACCCAGGCGCTGGTGCTGAATGCCGACTGGGCGCAGGTGCCGGCCTCGGCGCGGCTCGAGCTGCTTCAGGCGGCGGCCGCTTCTGACACCTCTTCCACCGCCGGGGAGATCGCCGACCTGCTGCTGATGGCGCCGGCCGAGCGCAGGACGGAACTGCGCGCGCGCCTCGGCGGCATCGTCGCCGCCGTGCTGCGCTTCGATGCGGAAAAGCTGGACCACCGGCGGGCGCTGACCACGCTGGGCATGGATTCCATCATGGCGGTGGAAATCCGCAACCGCATCAAGCGCCAGTTCGACCTGACGCCCAGCATCGTGGACCTGTTCACCGGCTCGGTGGCGCGCCTGGCCGACTGGCTGGACGGGGAACTGGCCGCCGACGATCGCCTCAAGGCGCTGCTGGACGAGATCGAGGACCTGCCGGAAGCGGAAGTCGAGGCGCTGCTCGCGTCCGGGCAGAAGGTGGCCTGACCCATGAATATCGAAGAGCGCCTCGCCCAATTGTCCCCCCAGCAGCGCGAATTGCTGGCGCGCCGGCTCGGGCAGCGGGCGCAGGCCCCGGCCGCGCCACGCATCCCGCCGCAGCCGCGCGACGGGCGGGGCTTTCCCCTGTCGTTCGCGCAGGAGCGGCTGTGGTTCGAGCACCAGATCGACCCTTCGAGCCCGGCTTATAACGAGGCGGTGGTGCTGCGCGTGCGCGGCCCGCTCCGGCTCGACTTCATCGGCGAGGCCCTCGACGACCTGATCGTCCGGCACGAGATCCTGCGCACCGGCATCGTCCCGGCCGGGGGCACGGCGGAGCAGGTGATCGCCCCGCCCGCGCCGCTGCCGCTGGAGCGGCGCGATCTTGCGGGGATGGGCGCGGATGCGGTGGAAGACGCGATCCGCGAGGCCATCCGCCGCCCGTTCGCCCTCGCCGCGCCGCCGCTGCTGCGGCTGTGTGCGCTGGAACTGGGGACGGATGAGCAGGTGCTGGTGTTCGTGGTCCACCACATCGTGCTCGATGGCTGGTCCGCCGCCGGCCTGTTCCGCGAGATCTTCGCCGCCTACGACGCCTGCCAGCGCGGCGCGCGGGCGCAGGCCCCCGCGCCGCAGGTGCAATATGCCGATTATGCGGTGTGGGAGCGCTCGCGCTTTGCGAGCGGCGCACTGGACACCGAGCGCGACTACTGGACGCGGACGCTGGCCGATGCGCCGCCGCCCCCCGCTCTGCCGCTGGACCGGCCGCGCCCGGCCCTGCGCGGCACGGCGGGTGGGCGCGTGGTGTTTCGCTGCGATGCGGGCTTGAGCGCGGCGCTGCGCGCGCTGGCCCAGAGCTGCGAGACCACGGTGTTCGCGACGCTGGCGGCGGCCTATGGCGTGCTCTTGTCGCGTCACGGCGGCACCGACGACGTGCTCCTCGCCGTGCCCAGCACCACCCGCGACCTGCCGGAGCTGGAAAGCGCGGTGGGCTTGTTCATCAACACGCTGGTGCTGCGCCTGAAGCTGGACGGGCAGGCGACGTTCCGCGCTGCGCTCGGCGCCGTGCGCGATGTGGCGACCGGCGCGCGGGCGCACCAGCTTTATCCCCACGAGCGGCTGGTGGAGCATCTGCGCCGGGAGCGCGATCTCGGCCCGGTGCCGCTGACGGCGCTCATGTTCGACGTGCAGAAGCTGCCGGCGGGCATCGCGCCGCAGGGGCTCGCGGTCGACTATCTCGACGTGGACCCCGGCACCAGCAAGTTCGATCTCGGCCTCTCCATCAAGGATGACGGCGCCGAGCTGGTGGGGACCTTCGAATATTCAGCCGACCTGTTCGACCGCGCGAGCGTTGCGGCCATGGCGCGGCAGTTCCAGGCGCTGCTCTCCGATATCGTCGCCCGTCCCGACGCGGCGGTGGCCGACCTCGCCCTCATGTCGGATGAGGAAGCGCGGGCGGCGCTGGCCGCCGGCCTCGGGCCTGCGCTGGAGATCGGCGCAGAGCGGCGGCTGCATCCCCTCTTCGCCGCCGTGGCCGCGCGCCAGCCGGAGGCCATCGCCGTGACCTGCGGGGCGGACAGCCTCACCTATGGCGCGCTGGATGCCGCCGCCAACCGGCTGGCCCATCGCCTCGTGAGGCTCGGCGCCGGGCCGGGGCTGGCGGTGGCGCTGCGGCTGGAGCGCTCGGTTGAACTGATCGTCGGCCTGCTCGGCATCCTGAAGGCCGGTGCGGCCTATGTGCCGCTGGATCCCCGTTGGCCTCTGGCGCGTCAGGCGGAGATCCTCGCCCAGAGCGGCGCCCGCATCGCGGTGGCGCGTGCGGCGGCGGAGGGGGAGTTGGCGGGGATAACCCTGTGCGACCCCGCCATTGCCGATGAGCCTTCTATGGCGCCGGACGTGGCGCCGGACGTGGCGGTGGGGCCGGATGACCCGGCCTATATCCTCTACACGTCCGGCTCCACCGGGCGCCCGCGCGGGGTGGTGGTGCCCCACGGCGCGGTGGTGAACCTGTTCCACGCGCTCAAGGCCAGCGTCCATGCCGGCCTCGGCGACGGGCCGCTGCGGGTGGCGATGAACGGGCCGGTGGTGTTCGACACCTCGGTCAAGCAGATCATCCAGCTGCTCGCCGGCCACACGCTGGACGTGATCCCCGATGCCGCGCGGGAGGACCCGGTGGCGCTGGTCGCCTATCTGCGCGCCCATGCCATCAACGTGCTGGACGTGACGCCCAGCCATCTCTCCATGCTGCTGGCCGAGGGCCTGCTGGCGCCCGGCCACCCGCGGCCCAGGGCGGTGCTGGTGGGCGGCGAGCCCATCGACGGGGCCTTGTGGGCGCAGCTTGCGGCGCCGTCCGGCGTGCGCTTCTTCAACCTCTACGGACCGACGGAATGCACCGTCGATGCCACCGCCACCGAGATCGCCGGCCCGGCGCCCCACATGGGCCGGGCGTTGGCGAACGTGCGCACCTATGTGCTGGACGATGCCGGCCGGCCCGTGCCGCAGGGCGTGGCGGGGGAGCTGTACATCGGCGGCGCCGGGGTGGCGCGGGGCTATCTGGGCGATCCGGAGCTGACCGCCCGGCGCTTTGTTGCGCTGCCGTTCGACGACGGGCCGGTCTATCGCACCGGCGACCTCGTGCGTCGCCGGGCCGATGGCAGCCTCGCCTTCCTCGGGCGGGCCGACGCGCAGGTGAAGCTGCGCGGCTATCGCATCGAGCCGGGGGAGATCGCCGCCGCGCTGAAGGCGGTGGAGGGCGTGCGCGATGCCGCCGTGGTGCTCCACGGGGCGGGCGCGACGCAGCGGCTCGTGGCCTATGTGGTGGCCGATCCCGCCCGCGCGCCGCTGGTGAACGGCGCGCCGCGCCATGTGCTGCCCAACGGCCTTGCGGTGGCGCATCTCAACCGCAACGAGACCGACTTCCTCTATGAGGAAATGTTTGAGCTGGAAGCCTATTTCCGCCACGGGGTGGAACTGCGCGCCGGCGACACGGTATTCGACGTGGGGGCCAATATCGGCCTGTTCACCCTCGCCGCCCATCTCGCCGCGCCGGATGTGCGGGTGCATGCCTTCGAGCCCAACCCCACCGTCTGCGCGCTGGCGCGGGCCAATGCGGCGCTTTATGGCGTCGCCGCCACCCTCCACAACACGGGGCTCGCCGCCGCGCCGGGCCGCGCCGCCTTCACCTTCTATCCCGGCTTCTCCTTCCTCTCCGGGCTGCATGCCGACAGGGCGGCGGATGCGGACGTGGTGCGCTCCTTCGTGCGCAAGCACGAGGGCGAGGGCGGGGCGGGCTTCGCCCCCGCTTTGCTGGAGGAATTGCTGGAGGATCGCCTCTCTAGCCGCACCCTCGAGGTGGCGCTGGACACCCTCTCCGATGTCATGGCGCGGGAGGGGGTGGAGCAGATCGACCTCCTGAAGATAAATGTGGAGAAGAGCGAGGCTGAGGTCCTCGCCGGCATCCGCGCCGAAGACTGGCCGAAGATCCGCCAGGTGGCGCTGGAACTGCACGACATGGACGGGCGGCTCGAGGCGGTGCTGGCCCTGCTCAAGGCGCAGGGCTTCACCGTGAGCGTGGAGCAGGACTGGCGGCTGGAGGAGAGCGCCAAGACCAATTACTATCTCTACGCCCATCGCGGCTCGCGCCCCGGCTCCCGCCCGCCCCGCGCCGCCATTCGTCCCGTGCTGGATGCCGAAGGGATGCGCGCTGCCCTCGCCGGCCGCCTGCCGGACTACATGGTGCCGGCCGACATCGTGTTCCTCGATGCGCTGCCGCTCACCCCCAACGGCAAGCTTGACACGCGCGCGCTGCCCGCGCCCGTCGCCCCCGCCGCGCCGGAAGCCGCCGCTCCGCGCACCGAGACCGAGCGGCGCCTCGCCAACCTGTGGGCCGAGGTGCTGCAGCGCGAGGCCGTGGGCATAAACGATGATTTCTTCCGCATCGGCGGGCATTCGCTGCTGGCGACCCTGCTGATGGCGCAGCTGCGCACCCGCTTCGACGTGGCCCTGCCCCTACGCGCCTTGTTCGAGGCGCCCACGGTGGCGCGGCTTGCCGCGCGCATCGACGCCGAGCCGCAAGCGGAGGGCGGCGCGGACGCCGTCACCGGCCTGCCGCAGCTGACGCCCGACCCGGCGGCATGGCATGAGCCGTTCCCGCTCACCCCCATCCAGGAAGCCTATTGGATGGGGCGCACCGCCACCTTCGAGCTGGGGCAGGCGGCGACCCAGATCTATCTGGAGCTGGAGCAGGTTGGCTGGGAGCTGCCGCGGATCGAGGCGGCGTGGAACCGGCTGGTGAAGCGCCACGACATGCTGCGCGCTGTCATCCTCAGCGAGGACCGCCAGCAGGTGCTGGCGCAGGTGCCTTATTATCCCATCGCCTTCGAGGACCTGCGCGGCCGCCCCGCCGACGCGGTGGAGCATCATCTCGAAGCGGTGCGCGCGGCCATGAGCGGGCAGACCCTGCCTGCCGATCGCTGGCCCCTGTTCCAGATCCGCGCCACCCTCATGGACGGCGGCAAGGTGCGCCTGCATGTGGGCGTGGATGCGCTGATTGCGGACGCCGCCAGCCTGTTCCTGCTGTTCGACGAATGGCGCCGGAGTTACGAGGCGGACGGTGACACCCGCCCGCCGCTTTCCATCGGCTTCCGCGACTATGTGCTGGCCGAGCGCGGCCTGCACCAGGGCGCCCTCTACCAGGCCGCGCAGCGCTACTGGTTCGACCGGCTGGACACCCTGCCGCCGGCGCCGGAGCTGCCGGTGGACCGGGCGGCGGCGGCCGCGCTGGACAAGCCCCATTTCGTGCGCCGCACCCGCCGGCTCTCCCCCGCCCTGTGGCAGGCGCTGAAGGAGCGCGCCGCGACGGCGGGATTGACTCCCTCGCTGGTGCTGATCGCCGCCTATGCGCAGGCGCTGGGCAATTGGAGCGCCAGCCCGCGCTTCACCTTGAACCTCACCACCTTCAACCGCCTGCCGCTGCACCCCGACGTGACCGGCCTTATGGGCGACTTCACCACCCTCACTTTGCTGGAGGCGGACCACAGCGAGCCGGCCTCGTTCATCGAGCGGGCGCGGGCGCTGCAGGCCCGGCTGTGGGACGACCTGGAGCATCGCACCATCAGCGGCATCGACGTGCTGCGCGCGCTGGCGCAGCGCCGCCGCAGCGGAGTCTCGGCGCTGATGCCGGTGGTGTTCACCAGCGCCCTCGACATCGATCCCGCCGGCCAGAAGGCCCAGCGTTTCGGCGAGGTGGTGGAGAGCGTGTCGCAGACCCCGCAGGTCTGGCTCGACCATCAGGTGATGGAGTGGAACGGCGCGCTGGTGCTGAACTGGGATGCGGTGGAGGCCATCTTCCCGCCCGGCCTGCTGGACGATTTCGCCACCGCCCACTGCGATCTGGTGGAACGCCTCGCCACCTGCGACAGCGCCTGGAGCGAAGGGCAGGGCAGCCTTGCCCCCGCCGCCCAGATCGCCCGCCGCGCCGCCGTCAACCGGACCCATGAGGAGTTCCCGCCGCGCCGGCTGGAAGACGCCTTCCGCGACCATGCCGCCGCCCATCCCGAAGCCGTGGCCATCCTCACCAGCCGCCGCGCCGTGACCTATGGCGAATTGCACCGGCGCGCCGCCGAGATCGCCCGCCTGCTGCGGGCGCGGGGTAACGGGCCGGGCGCGCTTGTCGCCGTGGTGATGCGCAAGGACTGGGAGCAGGTCGCCGCCGTGCTCGGCATCCTCATGGCGGGGGCGGCCTATCTGCCGGTGGATCCCGACCTGCCGGGCGAGCGCCGGGCCTATCTCTTGACCCATTGCGAGGTCACCACCGCCCTCACCCAGTCCGTCGTGGACGGGGCGCTGGACTGGCCCGACGGCATCGCGCGCATCGCCGTGGACCTTTTGGATGGCGCCCCCGGCGACGGCGCTGATCCGGCCCCATCCTCCCTCGATGATCTGGCCTATGTGCTCTTCACCTCCGGCTCCACCGGGGTGCCGAAGGGGGTGATGATCAGCCAGCAGGCCATCGCCAATTCCATCGCCGATTTCACCCGCCGCTACGGCTTCACCCCGCGCGACCGCACGCTGGGCCTCTCGGCGCTGGGCTTCGACCTCTCGGTGTTCGACATCTTCTGCCCGCTCTCCGCCGGCGGTGCCATCGTGCTGCCGGACGCGGACCGGCTGCGCGATCCCGAGCACTGGGCCGACCTTGCCCGCCGCCACAATGTCACGGTGTGGCAGTCGGTGCCGGTGCTGATGCAGATGATGGTGGAGGCGCTGGAGCCGCGCCCCGACCTGTGGCCGGCGTCCCTGCGCTGCGTGGTCATGAGCGGCGACTGGATCCCGGTGTCCCTGCCCGATCGCATCCGCACCTTTAATCCCGCCATCGCGCTCCACGGCCAGGGCGGGGCGACGGAAACCTCCATCAATGCGGTGGTCTATCCCATCGGCGCGGTGGACCCGGCGTGGCGCTCCATTCCCTACGGCAAGCCGTTCGCCAACCAGACCGCTCACATCCTGAACGCCCAGCTGGAGCCCACCCCGGACTTCGTGCCCGGCGAGCTCTACATCGGCGGCACCGGCCTTGCGGACGGCTACTGGAAGGACGAGGAGAAGACGCGCGCCGCCTTCATCCGCCATCCCCGCACCGGCGAGCGGCTGTACCGCACCGGCGACTACGGGCGCGTCCTGCCCGATGGAAACATCGAGTTCCTCGGTCGGCGCGACACCCAGATCAAGGTCAACGGCCACCGCATCGAGCTGGGCGAGATCGAGGCCGTTCTGGCGCAGCATCCGCGCGTGGAGCATGCGGTGGCGGCGGCGCCGGCGGATACCCTCGGTCATCGCCGGCTGGTGGCCTATGTGGTGCTCAAGCCCCGGCCAGAGGCCGAAGAGGAGCCGGGCGGGGACCTGAGCACGGACAACGTGCTTGCCGATCCCATGGCGCGGGTGGCCTTCAAGCTCGACCGCCACGGCCTGCGCCCGGCGGAGGCGGATGCGCAGACCGTGGCGCTACCCGGAGGCACCTTCGATGCGGCGCGCCGCGCGGCGTGGCTGGCGCGCCAGAGCTTCCGCCATTTCGAGGGCGAGACCGTCACCATGGAGCGCCTCGGCGCGCTCTTGGGCGCGCTGCAGGAGCTGCCCATGGAGGGCGCCCCCCTGCCCAAGTTCCGCTATCCCTCGGCCGGCAGCCTCTATCCGGTGCAGGCCTATGTGGTGGTAAAGCCCGGCCGCGTCGCCGGCCTTTCGTCCGGGGCCTATTATTATGACCCGAGCAGCCATCGCCTCGTCGCGGTGGGGCCGGGGGCGGAGATGACGCCCCTTTATCCCGGCCCCAACCGGCCCTTGGTGGAGGCCTCAGCCTTCTCCATCGTGCTGGTGGGGCGGCGGGCGGCGGTGGAGCCCATGTATGGCCCGCTGTGGCGCGACTTCTGCCTGCTGGAGGCGGGCTACATGGGCCAGCTGCTTTCGTCCGCCGCGCCTGAGCAGAAGCTTGGCCTGTGCCCGCTGGGCTTCCTTGCCGAGGGGCCAGCGCGCGCGCTGCTGGGGCTCGATGAGGCGGACGTGGTGCTGCACAGCTTCGCCGGCGGGGCCATCACCGAGGCCCAGCTGGCGCGCTGGTCCCCCGAGGAGGTGCCGCAGCAGGCGAGCCCCGTGGACGAGTTGCGCGCCTACCTGCGCCGCAAGCTGCCCGACTACATGCTGCCGACGAGCTTCGTCCTGCTGGATGCCCTGCCGCTCAGCGCCAACGGCAAGGTGGACCGCGACGCCCTCCCATCCCCCGACGCCCTCCTGCCCGTGGCGGATGCGGGCGCGGCGCCCTCCACCGACGTGGAGAAGACCATCGCGCAAGTGGTGGAGGCGGTTTTGCAACTGCCGGCGCTGGGGCTCGACAGCAACTTCTTCGACCTCGGCGCCAATTCGGTGCATCTGGTGCAGATCCACCGCCGGCTGCAGGAGCAGCTGGAGCGCACCTTCCCGCTGGTGGACCTGTTCCAGAACCCCTCCATCCGCCGCCTCGCCCTGTTTCTCGACGGCGGCGCGGCGGAGCTGGAGACCGACGATATCGTCGCGCGTGTGGAACGCGCGAAGCAGGACCGGGCGAGACGGCTCGCCCGCCGGCGCACCGGCGGCACATCGACAGAAGCGGAAGCGGCATCATGAGCAACGCGCCCGTCACCCCAGCTCTGGACGGCATCGCCATCATCGGCATGAGCGGGCGGTTTCCCGGCAGCGGCGACATCGCCGCCTTCTGGCGCGCGCTGGTGGAAGGCCGCGAGTGCATCACCCGCTTCACCGATGACGAGCTTCTGGAAGCCGGCATTCCCGCCGCCGTGTTGCGCCAGCCCAATTATGTGAAGGCCGGCTCCTATCTCGACGCCATCGACCAGTTCGACGCCGCCTTCTTTGGCATCAGCCCGCGCGAGGCGGAGCTGATGGATCCGCAGCAGCGCCTGTTTCTGGAGCATGCGTGGCTGGCGCTGGAAGACGCCGGCATCGTGCCCGAGCGCTTTGCCGGCGAGATCGCGGTGTTCGGCGGCGCCAGCTTCTCCACCTACGGCCTGCTGCACCTGCGCGCCGAGATCGGCTCCGTGGGCAGCCTGGAGACCGTGCTGGGCAACGACAAGGACTATCTCGCCACCCGCGTCTCCTACAAGCTGGGCCTCAGGGGCCCGAGCGTAAGCGTGCAGACCGCCTGCTCCACGTCGCTGACCGCCGTCGCCATGGCCTGCGACAGCCTGCTCAACCTGCAGGCGGACGTGGCGCTGGCGGGCGGGGTCACGGTGAAGCTGCCGCTGAAAAGCGGCTATCTGTTCGAGGACGGCAGCATCCTGTCGCCGGACGGCCATTGCCGGGCGTTCGACGCCAGGGCGCGGGGCACCATCTTCGGCAGCGGCGTGGGCGTGGTGGCGCTGAAGCGGCTGGAGGATGCGGTGGCCGATGGCGATCCCATCCACGCCGTGATCCGCGGCTGGGGCGTCAACAATGACGGCGACCACAAGGTGGGCTTCTCCGCCCCCAGCGTGGACGGGCAGGCCCGCGTCATCGCCACCGCGCTGGCGCAGGCCGGCGTTTCGCCGGACACCATCTCCTATGTGGAGGCCCACGGCACCGGCACGCCGCTCGGCGACCCCATCGAGGTGCGGGCGCTCACCCGCGCCTATGGCTCCGGGGCGAGGCGCGCCGACAAGTGCGGCATCGGCTCGGTGAAGACCAATGTGGGGCATCTGGAATCGGCGGCGGGCATCACCGGCCTCATCAAGGCGGCGCTGGCGGTGAAGCACGGGGTGATCCCGCCGAGCCTGAATTTCGAGACTCCCAATCCCGAGATCGACTTCCCCGCCACCCCGTTCCGGGTGGTGGACCAGCTGACGCCATGGCCGGTGGAAAGTCATCCCCGCCGCGCCGGGGTGAATTCCTTCGGCATGGGCGGCACCAATGTGCACATGGTGCTGGAGCAGGCTCCGTCATCGCCGGCGGTGGAGCGGCAGGTGGAGCGGCCGGAGCATCTCCTCGTCCTCTCCGCCCGCAGCGCGGCCGCCCTGCGCGATCTGGCGCGATCCTATGCCGGGGCCGTGGCGGAGGCAGGCGACGGGCAATTGGGCGATATCGCTTTCACCGCCGCCACCGCACGGCGGCATTTTCCGCATCGTCTGGCGGTGACGGCGCGCGCGGCGGAGGAACTGGCCGCGCAACTCGCTGCCTTCGCCGATGGCGGCGCGCCGGACATCTCCGGCGAGGCGGCGGGGGCGGCGCCCGAGGTGGCGTTCCTGTTCTCCGGACAGGGCTCCCAATATGCCGGCATGGGCCGCGCGCTGTATGAGGCCTCGCCGCGCTTCCGCCGCACGCTGGATCGATGCGACGCCATCCTTCGCCCGCTCATGGACCGGCCGCTGCTCAGCGTGCTGTTCCCGGCAACCGGCGATGAAGGGCTCATCGACGAGACCATCTATACCCAGCCGGCCCTGTTCAGCCTGGGCTATGCGCTGGGGGACCTGTGGCGCGCATGGGGCGTGAAGCCTTCGGTGATGCTGGGCCACAGCGTCGGCGAATATGCCGCCGCGACGCTCGCCGGCGTGTTCACGCTGGACGAGGGGCTGAAGCTCATCACCGCGCGCGGCCGCCTGATGCAGGCGCTGCCCCGCGACGGGGTGATGATGACCCTCTTCGCCGCCGAGGCCGAGGTGGCGGCGGCGGTGGCGCCTTATGCCTCCGAGGTCTCCATCGCCGCCGTCAACGCCCCGCGCAGCACGGTGATTTCCGGCCGCCGGGGCGCGGTGGAAGCCATCGCCGCCGGCTTCGAGGCCAAGGGCGTGAAGGCGCGGGCGCTCACCACGTCCCACGCGTTCCACTCCCCCCTCATGCAGCCCATGATGGCGGCGTTCCGCGCTCTGGCGGAGAGCGTCGCCTATGGCGCGCCGGACATCCCCATCCTCTCCAACCTCACCGGCCGGCTGGAGACCACGGCGCTGGCGAGCGCCGACTATTGGTGCCGCCACGTGCTGGCGCCGGTGCGCTTCCTCGACGGCATCAGCGCCGCCGCCGCGCGGGGCATCAGCCTGTTCGTGGAGATCGGGCCGCGTCCGGTGTTGTGCGCGCTGGGCCGCGAGACGCTGGATGGGGCGCCGGACGCGGACGGGCGGCAGTGGCTGGCGAGCCTGCGCCGGCCCGGCACCGACTGGCGCACCCTGCTCGACAGCCTCGGCCGGCTCCATGTGGCCGGCGTCGAGATCGACTGGGCCGGCTTCGACGCGGACTATACGCGCCGCCGGGTGCGGTTGCCGGGCTATGCCTTCCAGCGCCGCAGCTTCTGGGCGGCGCCCCGCGCCGGGGGCGCTGCGGGCGGCAAGGTGCGCGGCGTCGCCACCGGGGCCGACCATCCGCTGCTGGGCCAGCGGCTGCGGCAGGCCGGCACCCGCGAGGTGCGGTTCGAGGCGGCGCTGAATGCCGCCGATCCCGCCTTCCTCACCGACCACCGGGTGTTCGATGCGGTGGTGCTGCCGGCCACCGGCTATCTGGAGATGGCGCTGGCCGGCGGCGCCCACCTGTTCGCCACCGACGAGCTGACGCTGGAGGACATTGCCTTCAAGCAGGTGATGACCCTGCCGGATGCGGGCGAGCGCATCGTGCAGGCGGTGTTCGTGCCCGTTTCGGCGAAGACCTATTCTTTCGAGATCTTCAGCGGCGCCGCGGCGGGGGACGAGTGGACGCTCCACTGTTCCGGCACCGTGAAACCGGCGGCGGACGATACCGACCTGCCCGCCGATGACGAGACACTGGACGCGGCCCGCAGCCGCTGCGACGCGCCGGTGCCGGTGGCTTCGGTCTATGAAAACTACCTCAAGCGCGGGCTCGCCTACGGCCCGGCCTTCCGCGGCATCGCTGCGCTTTCCGCCGGGGAGGGGGAAACGCTGGCCCATATCGTGCTGCCCGACGCGGCGCGGGACGGGAGCGAGGCCTACCGCCTGCATCCGGCGCTGATGGATGCCTGCTTCCAGGCGCTGGGCGCCGCCTTCGGCGCCATGGACGACCGCGACACCTATCTGCCGGTGAGCCTCGACCGCCTCACCGTGCGCGGCGTCGTGCCGGGCGACATCTTCAGCCATTCCCGCCTGCAGGGCGGGGAAGGGGAAGGCGTCGCCGACCATGTCTCCACGCTCCGCCTGTTCGACGCGCAGGGCGCGGTGGCGGCGGAGGCGGTGGGGCTCAAATCCCGCCGTGTCACCCGCGACGTGGTGTTGCCGCAGGAGGCCGGCGGCATCGACACCTGGCTCTACGACCTTGCGTGGGAGCCGGCCGAGACGCCCGTGGGAGTCGAGGGGCCGGGGGCGGGGC
>NZ_JAIVFO010000458.1 GCF_029991245.1 Xanthobacter autotrophicus | reverse complement strand
CGCTCGACGGCAGCCCCGCGACGAGGAGAGCCGCGACCGTCCCGGCCAACAGTCTGGGCACCAGCCGCGTTGCGCGACCCGTCACCACGCCACGGTCGCGCGGCAGACCTCACCGGCGTGCGCCGCGCGGAAGACGAAGCGGTCGGTGCCCGCCTTGTTCGCAGGCTTGCGCTCGACCTCGAACGACCCGCTCGGGCCGCGCGTGGTCGAGGTGCCCGAGGCGATCACGACGCCGTTGTCCTTGAGCTTCCAGGCCCAGTCCTGGCCGACCGTGTTGCTGTCGACCTCCGCCTCGACCTCGATCCGCCCGTCGTCAGCCTTCGCCTTGATCTTCCAGCTGGTGCCGGCGCTGCACGACCCGGCGTTGTGGTTCGCGTCGTCGTCGCCCCCCC
>NZ_JAIVFO010000457.1 GCF_029991245.1 Xanthobacter autotrophicus | reverse complement strand
AGGTCACGGTGACGAGCTACGACGTCGAGCTCGACCTGTCCGACGCGACGGTCGAGCGGTTCGGGTCGAGGACCAGCGTGCGCTTCACCAGCGCCTCGGAGCGGACCTTCCTGGAGCTCGGGCACGCCGACGGGGTGAGGGTCACCCTCGACGGGGACGACGTCGACGCGGCCTACGACGGGGAGCGGGTCACCCTCCGCGACCTCCCCGTCGGCCGGCCGGTCGAGGTTACCGTCGAGGCCCGGCTGCCCTACGTCACCTCCGGGGAGGGCATGCACCGGTTCACCGACCCCGCGGACGGCGAGACCTACCTGTCGGCCTACTGCGGGATGGACATCGCGCACCGGGTGTTCGCGTGCTTCGACCAGAACGACCTCAAGGCCCCGATCTCG
>NZ_JAIVFO010000456.1 GCF_029991245.1 Xanthobacter autotrophicus | reverse complement strand
ATTTTAGAATAGCTGACAGCATGTGCTCTAGGAAAACCATAATCAGCAAATTTCAGAATCAAATCAAATATTTGCTTACTAATGTCTTCGTGATAACCATTTTGCTTTGCACCTTCTATAAAATGTTGACGCTCACTTTCAAGAACAGCTCTATTTTTTTTACTCATTGCTCTTCTTAAAATATCCGCTTCACCATAACTGAAGTTTGCAAATGTGCTCGCTATTTGCATAATTTGCTCTTGATAAATAATAACACCGTAAGTATTTTTTAATATAGGTTCTAAATGCGGATGTAAATATTGAACTTTGCTTGGATCATGTCTTCTTGTAATGTAAGTTGGAATTTCTTCCATTGGACCTGGTCTATACAAAGAAGTTACAGCAACAATATCT
>NZ_JAIVFO010000455.1 GCF_029991245.1 Xanthobacter autotrophicus | reverse complement strand
GCGCGGCAACATCGATGCCGCCCTCGGCCAGGTCGAGGCCGAATACCTGCAGACCCGCACGGCCGTGACCATCGCCACCGTGCTGGCCCTGGCCCTGGGTGCCGCGGTCGGCCTGTGGATCACCCGCGGCATTACGCGCCCGCTCGGCGAGGCCGTGCGCGTGGCGCGGGCCGTGGCCGCCAACGACCTCACCACCACCGTCGCCGAGGCCGGACGCGACGAGACCGGCCAGTTGCTGGAGGCGCTGCGCCAGATGAACGACAACCTGGCGCAGGTCACAGGCCGGGTGCGCAGCGGCGCCGACAGCATCGCCGTGGCCGCGCGCGAGATCGATGCGGGCAACCAGGACCTGTCGGCGCGCACTGAGCGGCAGGCGAGCGCGCTGCAGCAGAC
>NZ_JAIVFO010000454.1 GCF_029991245.1 Xanthobacter autotrophicus | reverse complement strand
GCCCGATCCTGCTCGACGAGGTGTTCACCAGTGAGCGGGCGGCGCGTCTCTGTGAGATCACCGCCGGCCGTCCCGCTGGCTGAGTCTCGCCGCTGGTTGAGGAGGTTGCGCAGTCTCGCCGCTGGTTGAGGAGGTTGCGCAGCAACCGTCACGAAACCCCGTGAGAAACTTCTCGGTCTACTCCTCAGAACCCCTGTGGATACAGGGTGTTCCGGGTCTTGACTGTCGGTGGTCGGTGCTTGGATCGATACATGAGTGCAGCACCGGCGGAGCCCTTCGAGGTTGACGACCTCGACGCCGCCGGAGTGCTCGACGCCATCATCGAGGCCGACCGCGCCGAGCGTCGGGCCGCGGCCGAGAAGCTCGCACTGGCCTACCAGTGGGCCGTGCTGCAC
>NZ_JAIVFO010000453.1 GCF_029991245.1 Xanthobacter autotrophicus | reverse complement strand
GATCTTGGCGCCGTGCAGGAACGAGAGGGTGACGTTGTCGAGGACCACCTTGTCGCCGTGGGCCTTGCGCACGTTGCGCAGTGTGAAGACGTACTCAGCCATGATCAGGAACCCTACGGGCGTGCGGGTCACCACCCGAAATGCGCGGATCAGAGTAGGTTGCGCAGCCGGTCGACCAGGGCGTCCTTGACCGACTGCTCCACGGCGGCCTCGACCTGGCGGTTGAGGTCGCCCTGGTCGTCGAGGTTCTCCAGCAGGGCGCGCACGTCGAGGTCGTCGATCGTGCGGTCGAGGACGTCGTCGGTCTTCAGGGCCCCGTCGATGACGGAGTCCGGCAGCGCCTTGATGGCCGCCTTCAGGAAGCCGTTGAGGTCGGCGTTGTCGAGGGCCTCGTC
>NZ_JAIVFO010000452.1 GCF_029991245.1 Xanthobacter autotrophicus | reverse complement strand
TCAGCGAGGAGGGCGGCCTCCGCGCGGCCCGCAACGCGGTCGCCGGCCGGCGCACGAGCGGCCTGCCCGCAGCCTTCGCCTGCGCGAACGACGAGCTCGCCCTCGGCATGCTCATCGGCCTCCGCGAGGCCGGCGTCCGGGTCCCCGACGACACCCTCGTCTCCGGCTGGGACGACGTGATGGCGGCCAGGTACGCCGAGCTGACGACCGTCCGCCAACCCATGCGGGAGCTGGGCAGCCGCGCCGCCCACCTGCTCGACCAGCTGATCAACCGCACCCGCGAGGCACCCGTCCACGAGGTCCTCGCCACCGAGCTCATCATCCGCCAGAGCACCACCCGCACAGGTACACCCACCGCAGGAGGAAACCCCCGATGAACACCAATCGGATCAGGAG
>NZ_JAIVFO010000451.1 GCF_029991245.1 Xanthobacter autotrophicus | reverse complement strand
GTTACTTAAGCGTTAAGTTTTAATTGTGTCTTCGTGATGTCTGTATGCAAATACATTCTTAGTTGTTATATTTTGACTTAAGCACTGATTCATTTAACTTCAAGTACATTATATTTGCTGTAAACATAAATTAAAAATGTTACGACTTAGACATTTTATGGAAACTCTCAAACAATAGATAATTTTTGAAAAGCTCTAATATTACAAGCTTTTTTGCCCCAGAAAACTAGCAGTTGCTTTATTTTTTCCATAAGAAGTCGATTAACTCATTAGCAACATTTTCATTCTCATGAAGCTGACTATGTTGTGCAGGCTCACCTTCATATTTAGATTCTCGATAACTTTTCGGACTATTTCCCAGTAAATATTTTAATGATTTCGAAGAACTATTAGACAC
>NZ_JAIVFO010000450.1 GCF_029991245.1 Xanthobacter autotrophicus | reverse complement strand
GGCCCGGAGCGGTCGCGGACACGCCGATACGCCTGCGGCGACCCGGGGAGGTCGCCGTCACCAGGTGCCGGTCAGACCGGCTGCATCTCCTTGAGCTCTTCCGAGTGGAGGTCGAGCATCGCGACCGCCGCGGCCTGGGCCAGGCGGTCGTTCTCGTCCTGCAGACGGGCGATGAGCTCTTCCAGGTCGCGCACGCGCACGCGGAGACGGGTGTTCTCCGACATGACAGAAGCGGCGGTCCGCTGGTCGCTGTGGAAGGTGCCGAGCAGCGCCTTGGCCATGTAGTGAAGCCTTCCGGAATACGGTTGACAGCCCGATCTGCGGGCCGTCTTCAAGGGTGACACTTGGGGCCCGTCCGGTCAATTACGGACGGCCACCGAACCCGCCTGGTCAGGACC
>NZ_JAIVFO010000045.1 GCF_029991245.1 Xanthobacter autotrophicus | reverse complement strand
GGGCGAGGGCGAGGGGGAGACGGCACGTGGCGTGCTGGAGCCGGATGCGGGCGGCGGGGGACCCGGTGCCGCTGGCGCGGCGCAAGGTGCGCAAGCCGCTTCGCCGCCGGTCATGCCCGGCCTTGTGCCGGGCATCCGCGCCGAGCCCGGCCATGACGGTGGTCTCGCCGGGCCGGTCGTGCCGACGCCGTTGGAAGCGGTGCCTTCGAGCGCCGAACCGGACGATCTGCCCAGTCCCGATCCGGAGGAGGCGGACGCCCTGCCCGACGCAACCGAAGCCTCGCCGTGGCCGGACCTCGTGCTCATCGACGGTGGCCTCGGCCAGCTCAATGCGGCGCGCACGGTGCTGGACGAGCTGGGCATCACCGACGTGCCGCTGGTGGGCATCGCCAAGGGCCTCGACCGCGAGGCCGGGCGCGAGCAGTTCTTCCTGCCCGGCCGCACGCCGTTCCGCATGGAGCCGCGCGACCCGGTGCTCTATTTCATCCAGCGCCTGCGCGACGAGGCCCACCGCTTCGCCATCGGTTCCCATCGCGCCCGGAGGAAGAAGGACATCACGGAAGCCGGGCTTCAGGCCATCGCCGGCGTCGGGCCCACCCGCAAGCGCGCGCTGCTGCGCCATTTCGGCACCCTCAAGGCCATCGAGCGCGCCTCCCTGGCCGATCTGGAGCAGGTGGCCGGCATCAATGCCGCGACCGCCAAGGCGGTGTATGATTATTTTCATGAGCGGTCGCCCGGGTGAGGACTTCCGGACCCGCTCGATTTGAACGGAGGCTTCCGTCGGTCGCGTGCGCGGCCTAAATAGAAGCCGTCCGCCGCCCTGGGGCGCGGACACACAGGCGGCATCCGACCGACGAAGAGACCCGATGGTAGAGGCAGCGACCCGTTCCCCCACGTCCTCCGCGCCCGAACAGCGCGGGCGGAGCCACGCACTCTCGCTGCCCAACATCCTCACCTATTCGCGCTGCGTGGCGGTGCCGCTGGTGGCGGCCTGCCTGTTCTGGTCGGACATCCTGGCCGGCGGGCTGTGGCTGCGCTGGGTGGCGCTCGCGCTCTACATCGCCGCGGCGGTCACGGATTTCTTCGACGGCTATCTCGCCCGCGCCTGGTCGCAGCAATCGGCCATCGGGCGGATGCTGGACCCCATCGCCGACAAGCTGCTGGTGTCCACCTGCCTTCTGATGTTCGCCTCCGACGGCACCATCCGCGGCTGGTCCCTGTGGGCGGCCATCGTCATCCTGTGCCGCGAGATCCTGGTGTCCGGCCTGCGCGAGTTCCTGGCCGAGCTGCGGGTCTCGGTGCCCGTCTCCCGCCTCGCCAAGTGGAAGACGACGCTTCAGCTTGTCGCCGTCGGCGTGCTCATCACGGGACCGGCCGGGGAGAGCGTGCTGCCGGGGGTGAACCTCGTGGGGCTGACCCTGCTGTGGGTCTCGGCCGTGCTCACGCTCTACACCGGCTATGATTATTTCCGGGCCGGCGCCCGCCACCTGGTGGAGGACGAGCGGTGAAGATCCTGTATTTCGCCTGGCTGCGCGAGCGCGTCGGGCTGGCGGAGGAGGAGGTGGCGCCACCCGCCGAGGTGGCGACCGTGGCCGATCTTGCCCGCTGGCTCGCCGGACGCGACGAGGCCCACGCCTACGCCTTTGAAAATGCGGCGGTGGTGCGCGCCGCCCTCGACCGGCGCCATGTGAAGCCGGATGCCTCGCTGGCCGGGGTGCGGGAAGTGGCCTTCTTCCCCCCCATGACCGGAGGCTGAGCCGTGTTTTCCGTCCGCATCCAGGAGGCGCCGTTCGATGCGGCCGCCGAGGTGGCGCGCCTGGCGCAGGGGCGCACCGACGTGGGCGGCATCGTCACCTTCACCGGCCTGTGCCGCGCTGATGCGGGGGCGGACGGGGCGGGGCTCAAGGCGCTCACGCTGGAGCATTATCCCGGCATGGCGGAAGAGGAAATCGAGCGCCATGTGGCCGAGGCCCGTGCGCGCTGGCCGCTGCTGGGCGCCATCGTGGTGCACCGGCACGGGCGGCTGGTGCCGGGCGACCCCATCGTGTTCGTCGCCACCGCCTCGGCGCACCGGGCGGCGGCCTTCGCCGCGGCCGAATTCCTCATGGACTGGCTGAAGACCAGCGCCCCCTTCTGGAAGAAGGAAGAGCGGGCAGACGGCGCCGACGCCGGCGGATGGGTCGAGGCCAAGGCCAGCGACGACGCGGCGGCGGACCGCTGGGCGCGGGACTGACCGCGCTCGGTCCGCACTGCGGTTCCGCCGTCAGGCGAGGAAGGCGCCGTGCACCCAGCCGGATTTATGCGCCACGCCCTCGTCGTCGAGCACGTTCACGAACCACCAGCTGCTACGGTGCTCGACGGGCGCGACCTGCGTGCCGTCGGCGAGCAGTTGGATCACTGCGAACTCCGTGCCCGCCCCCTGGCGCAGGTTGAGGCCGGTCGGCGAGCGCACCGTCAGGATGTTGGGCCCGTCCTCCGCCCGTCCACCCAGCACCTGGGTGCGGAACCGCGCCATGTCGAAGGCCGGGCCGGGGTCCCACTTGCGGCCGCGGGCGATATCGTCATGCCCGAGGATGGTGTCCACGCCGTATTTGGCCGCGAGTGCCCGCGCAATGGCCACCGCCGTCGCCATCTGTTCGGGCGGATAGGGCTCCCAGCCGATGGCCGCGTCCGACGGTCGATAGGGATTGCCGTTCTTGTGGGCGGCGAGGAAGGGGCTGGCGATGGGCACGTTGGTATAGGAGGTCCAGCTCCCGCCGGGACCGGGCTTCAGATAGCCCCAGTTGGCCAGCTCGATGCCGAACGACTTGGTGTTGAAGGAGGTCAGCCCGCCCCAGCTCGAATTGCCGGCATGGTTGGCGGCGGTGTCGAAGTCCACGCACTGGATCACCGAGCCGTCGCGGTCGACGACCACATGGGCGGAGGACTTGGACGTGTTTTCCGGGTTCTGGAACCAGGAGGCGCTGGAGCGGGCCGAGGCGCCGTAGGTGAAATGCATGATGAGGATGTGCGGCGTCGACCCGAAGGTGCCGCCGGTGTGTGCGGCGGGCGAAGCGATGCGCTCCACGGCGCGGCCGTTCTGTTCCAGTCGATGGCGTGTGTTGATGACAAAGCCCATGACCCCTCCCAGCGTCAAGCGGAGCCGCATCCTATGATTGCCGTGTATTATTATTCAATCTTTAGTTGTGCATTCTCCATCCTGCTCTCCGTGGATGCGGCCGCGCCTCAACGCGGATGCGTTGCGACCGGTTGAGGCCCTTGCGTCCCGCCGCGGGCCACGTCTATGAAACAGGGGCGCCCTCCTGAAGAGCCGGCCAACGGTCCCTGCGCTGGTGAGAGAAACGATCCAGAGACGCATTCCATGGATTTTCGTGTTTCGCTCGACGGTCGCTCCGCCCTGGTGACGGGTGCGTCCGGAGGTCTCGGGGCCTTTTTCGCCGAGCGGCTTGCGGCCGCCGGAGCGCGAGTGGCCGTGGCGGCGCGTCGGCGCGATGCCTGTGCCGATCTGTGCGCCCGCATCGCGGCCGCCGGCGGCACCGCGCTGCCCATCGCCCTCGACGTGAGCGACGAGGCTTCGGCCACGGCGGCGGTGGGCGAGGTGGTGGCGGCGTTCGGCGGCCTCGACATTCTCGTCAACAATGCGGGCGTCACCGGCACCACGCCGCTCATGGACGAGACCGCCGAGGCGTGGGACCGCATCCTCGACACCAATCTGAAGGGCGGCTTCCTGGTGGGCCGGGAAGCCGCGCGCGCCATGGTGCAGACCGGGCGCGGCGGCCGCATCGTCAATGTGGCGTCCATCCTCGGGCTGCGCATCGCCGGGCAGGTGGCGGCCTATGCGGCCTCCAAGGCGGCCCTGGTGCAGCTGACCAAGTCCATGGCGCTCGAATGGGCGCGCCATTCCATCCAGGCCAATGCGCTCTGCCCCGGCTATGTGGAAACCGACCTCAACCGGGAGTTCTTTTCGAGCCCGGCGGGCCAGGCGCTGGTGAAGCGCATTCCCAGCCGCCGCCTCGGCACCCTCGAGGATCTCGAGGGTCCGCTCCTGTTCCTGTGTTCCGACGCCGCCCGCTACGTGACCGGGACGACGCTGGTGGTCGATGGCGGCCACCTCGTCTCATCCCTGTGACGGCGCGGCGGCGCGCCATTCCGCCTGGTCCCGCTTCCGCTTGAGGGACCGGCCTCATAAGGTCATCGAGGCGCCAGCGCCGAGGAGGAAACGATGCGACACAAGGTGTACCCGGACGCGAAAAGTGCCCTGGAGGGCGTCCTCGCCG
Organism: Xanthobacter autotrophicus; assembly: GCF_029991245.1. Classification (GTDB taxonomy): domain Bacteria; phylum Pseudomonadota; class Alphaproteobacteria; order Rhizobiales; family Xanthobacteraceae; genus Xanthobacter; species Xanthobacter autotrophicus_C. The sequence continues at coordinate 26,913 of NZ_JAIVFO010000045.1, read as the reverse complement.
ACGGCATGATGATCATGGCCGGCGGGTTCGGTCTCTGCGGCATCCCCGAGAACCTCATCGCCGCCATCCGCGACCTCGGCGCGAAGAACCTCACCTGCGTGTCCAACAATTGCGGCGTGGACGATTTCGGCCTCGGCATCCTCCTCGCCAACGGCCAGATCAAGAAGATGCTGTCGTCCTACGTGGGCGAGAACAAGCTGTTCGAGAAGCTGTATCTGGCCGGCGAGCTGGAGCTGGAGTTCAACCCGCAGGGCACGCTGGCCGAGCGCATCCGCGCCGGCGGCGCGGGCATTCCCGGCTTCTACACCAAGACCGGCTACGGCACGATCATCGCCGAGGGCAAGCCCACCCGCGAGTTCAACGGCGAGCATTATGTGCTGGAGACGGGCCTCGTGGCCGACCTCTCCATCATCAAGGCGTGGAAGGCCGACAAGGAAGGCAACCTCGTCTACCGCAAGACCGCGCGGAACTTCAATCCGATGATGGCCACCGCCGGCAAGGTCACCATTGCCGAGGTGGAGGAGCTGGTGGAGATCGGCGACCTTGATCCCGACACCATCCACACCCCCGGCATCTATGTGGACCGCATCGTCGTCAGCACCGGCGCCGAGAAGCGGATCGAGAAGGTGACCACCCGCAAGCGCGAAGAGGTGAAGTGAGATGGCCTGGACCCGTGACGAGATGGCGGCCCGCGCCGCCCAGCAGATCCGCGACGGCTTCTACGTCAACCTCGGCATCGGCATCCCCACCCTGGTCGCCAACGCGCTGCCCCCCGGCATGACCGTGAGCTTCCAGAGCGAGAACGGCATGCTGGGCATCGGCCCCTTCCCCTATGAGGGCGAGGAGGACCCCGACCTCATCAATGCCGGCAAGCAGACCGTGACCGAGGTGCCGGACACCTCCTATTTCTCCAGCTCCGATTCGTTTGCCATGATCCGTGGCGGCCACATGGACCTGTCCATCCTCGGCTCCATGCAGGTGTCCGAGACCGGCGACATCGCCAACTGGATGGTGCCCGGCAAGATGGTGAAGGGCATGGGCGGCGCCATGGATCTGGTGGCCGGCGCCAAGGAAGTCATCGTGCTCATGGAGCACGTGGAGAAGTCCGGCGCGCCGAAGCTGGTGGAGAAGTGCACCCTGCCGCTCACCGGCACCAACGTGACCGACTTCGTGATCACCGACCTTGCGGTGTTCGCGTTCACCAAGCGCGGCGGCACGCTGGTGCTGAAGGAACTGGCGCCGGGCGTCACCCTCGACGAGGTGAAGGCCAAGACGGCGGCCAAGTTCGAGGTGGGCCTCGCCTGAGGCGCACACCGGTCCTGACGATGAAGGCTCCTCCGCGCTGCGGGGGAGCCTTTTTCGTTCAAGCCCCTTTGTTCACGCCGCAGCTTTGGCCCGCAGCGCTTGCGGCAGGGCGAGGCTTACGCCGGCGGCATCGAGGATGTCGCGCATCGCGTCGCCGTGCAGCACGGCATATTCCACCTCCCGCTGCTGGGTGAGCGGATCGCGCGCGGTGAGCGGATCGTCCACCCGGCCGGGATGCACCATCACCAGCCCACCGTCGGGCACGCCCTTCAGGAAGTGGGTGAGCAGGGTCGCGAAATCGTGGTCGGCGGAAAAGTCATAGGCGCCGCCGAAGCCGCGATTGGTGGCAAGGCCAAGCCGCGCCGCGTCCCGCGCGAAGCCGCTGGCGAAGGCGCCGATGAGCCGGCCCTTCATGTCGAAGCCGTGGAGCGCCGCCTTGGCCGGGGTCACGTCGCGCAGCCAGGCGCGGGGGGCAAGGCGCGCGGTGGCGGCGAGGACCGCCTTGCGCACCACCGGCAGCACATGCACGTGCTGGTGGCCGTCCACATGGTCCGGCGGCCGGCCGAAGGCGGCGAGGAAGGCCTCGAACTGTGCTTCCACCTCCGCCTCCACCGCCTTGGCATCGAGCCGCCGCGACAGGGCCGCGAGCACCACCCGGGACAGCGTGGGGAACGAGCCGTTCGGCCCGGCCATGCCCCGGGTGAGCGGGGGGAAGGTGCCGGTGAGGGTCACATGCAGGCCGATGCTCACATCCCGCGCCTCGGCCGCGGCCTTGAGCGTTTCGGCCTCCTCGGTGAGGCCGTCGAACACGGTCATCACCGAGGTGGCGTTGATCCGGCGCGCCGTGATCAGCCGGCGGATGGCCTCCGATACGCCGGGCGCGATGGCGTAGTCGTCGGCGCACAGGACCACGCGCTTCATGGCTCGGCCCTCGACGCCAGCGCCGATGGGTGCCCCGGCCCGGCGAAGGGCTGCCCGGCAATGGGCTGCCCCGCCAGGGGGTGGCCTGTGGCCTCGGCGGGGGCGCGGTTGAGCACGTGGTCGGCCACGTAATAGACCGGGCGCGCCTTGATCTCGGAGAGGATGCGGGCGACGTACTCGCCCATCAGCCCCATGACCAGCAGCTGCGTGCCGCCGATCACCATCAGGCCCACCACGAGGGAGGGATAGCCCGGCAGCGGGATGCCCCAGACGAGGCGCTCCACCACGATCCAGCTGCCATAGAACAGGGCAAGGCCCGCCAGCACCGCGCCGAACGCGGCGGCAAGGCGCAGGGGCGCCGGCGAGAACGAGGTCAGCGCCTCCATGGACAGGCCGAGCAGGCGCAGGAAGCTCCAGGAGGTGGAGCCGTGGGCGCGCGGCGCCGGCCGGTAGGGCACCGCGATCTGGCGGAAGCCGATCCAGCTCGACAGGCCCTTGAAGAAGCGGTTGCGCTCCGGCATGCGCCGCAAGGCGGCGGCGGCGCGCGGAGACAGGATGCGGAAGTCGGCCGCATCCTCCGGAATGGGGGTGGCGGCGCCGAAGTTCAAAAGCTTGTAGAAGGCGCGCACGAACAGGCGCCGGCTCGCGGCCTCGTCGGAGCGGTCGGCCTTCACCGCATAGGCCACGTCATAGCCTTCATCCTTCCACAGGCGCAGGAAGGTGGGGATCATCTCCGGCGGATGCTGGCCGTCGCCGTCCATGAACATCACGGCGTCGCCGCGGGCATGGTCGAGGCCGGCCATGAGGGCGGCCTCCTTGCCGAAATTGCGCGACAGCGCCACCACCTGCACGTCGATGCCCAGCACCGGCAGGCTGGCGGCCAGCGCCGCGGTGCCGTCGCGGCTGCCGTCGTCCACATAGACGATTTCCATGGCGAGGCCGCGCGCGCGCGCCTCCGCGGCAGCGGCGGCGCTCAGGTCGGCATGGAAGAAGGGTAGCCCTTCGACCTCATTGTAGAGCGGAACGACGATGCTGAGGTCAGGTGTCATGGTACTTCCGCCCGGCACGCGCAAAGAATGCAAACTCATCTAGCCGCCTCCGCCCCGAATGGGAGCAGAAATTTTCTCGGAGGCTGCGGAACCCCCGCATGTCCGCCGCGTTGACAGGACAGCGCGATCATTCCCCCCATTGATCGTGCCATTGGCGCGGCCGTCTTCCCCCAAGGCGGCCGCGTCGTCATTTTGGCGGCCGCCCATCGCGAGGAGCGGCCGCTCTTGCGGGATATCAAGGCCCGAGACTTTGGGCGAGTTTAGGGTAAGGTCGCGTCGTTCAAACGGCCGAACGGGGGCCTTGTGTGATGATTCGCGACATTCTGGTCAATCTCGCCCAAGGGGTCGAGACGGATCGCGCCTGCGATTTCGCGGCGAGCCTCGCTGCAAGCTTCGGTGCCCATCTCACCGGCCTGTCGGTCGCTTATGAGATCGATGTGCCGCCCTTCTACATGGGGGCGCTGCCCACCGACTTCATCGAGGCGCAGGCGCTGGAAAACCAGTCCGCAGCCGAAAAGGCATCGGCGCGCTTCATCGCCGCCGCGAGCGCCGCAGGGGTCGCCCACGAGGTGCGCAGCCTGTCCGCCTCCCTGGGCGTCGCCGCCAACAGCTTCGCCGAGATGGCGCGGCTGTTTGACCTCACGGTGGTGGCCCAGCCCGATCCGGACCGGCCCGGCCCGGAAGAGGTGATCGCCGAGACGGTGCTGATGGAATCGGGCCGCGCGGTGCTCATCGTGCCTTATGTGCAGACCAAGCCCTTCAGCGCCGAGCGCGCCGTGGTGGCCTGGGACGGCAGCCGGCCCGCCGCCCGTGCGCTGGCCGAGGCGCTGCCTCTGCTCCACCGCACCAAGGAGGTGGAGGTCTTCCGCGTGGTGGCCCACCGGGAGGAAGAAGATACCGTGGGCGCCGACGTGGTGCGCCATCTCGCCCATCATGGCCTCAACGCCAGGGTCCGCAAGCTGCCGGTGACCTCCGGCGAGCCCATCGCGTCGGCCATTCTCAACGAGGTGGCGGACCAGGGCGCCGATTTCGTGGTGATGGGGGGCTACGGCCATTCCCGCCTCCGCGAGCTGGTGCTGGGCGGCGTGACCCGCGAGATCCTCGCCACCATGACCGTGCCGGTGCTGATGGCCCATTGAGGTCCGGACCGGATGGGCGCTGGACGGCGTCCAGCGTCCGGCCTGCGGAAAACAAAAAGCCCTCTTCCGGCGGAAGAGGGCTTTTTCGTCTGGGGAGGACCGATCGGGGATCAGTCCTCGTCGTCGTCCTCGTTTTCGTTCTTCTTCGAGCCGCCGAGCTTGGCGAACACGGTCTCGAGGTCAAGGGACTCGCGGCCCTTGGGGGCTTCCTCGATGTCGTCGTGCCCGGTGGTGACGTCCGCTGGCAGCAGGGTTGCGCCGCGGTCCTCGATGGCGGTGGCGGGACGGTCCTTGGCGGCGCGCTGGACTTCGAGGTCAAGGTCGATCTGGCTGCACAGGCCCAGCGTCACCGGGTCCATGGGCGAGAGCTGGGCCGAGTTCCAGTGGGTGCGCTCGCGGATGGACTGGATGGTGGACTTGGTGGTGCCCACCAGGCGGATGATCTGGGCGTCCTTCAGCTCCGCATGGTTGCGCAGCAGCCAGAGGATGGCGTTGGGCCGGTCGTGGCGGCGCGAGACCGGGGTGTAGCGCGGGCCGCGGCGCTTCTTCTGCTCCGGCAGGCGCACCTTGGATTCCAGCAGCTTGAGCCGGCGATCGGGGTTCTGCTCGGCGACGGTGATCTCGTCGCGGGAGAGCTGGCCGGTGGAGATGGGGTCGAGCCCCTTGATTCCCTGCGCCACCTCGCCGTCGGCGATGCCCTTCACCTCGAGGGGGTGGAGCTTGCAGAAGTCACCGATCTGCTCGAAGGTCAGGGCGGTATTGTCCACGAGCCAGACGGCGGTGGCCTTGGGCATCAAAGGTATGTTCGACATGGCGGCCTCTTGCGGCTTGTTGGTCGTCGGACGCTGCGGTCCACGGGCTTGTTCGGTCTGTGACGCCAGGGTTTGGGTCGGCGCTGGCGTCGGTATTCGAGGGCGTCGGCATATGCGGGTTCGCAAGGCCACCCCTCCCTTGGGGCGGACCGCGGAACTCATCGCTTTATCCGGGATCGGGCCAACATAAGCGCGCCGCGGGCAAGTTGCAATTGCCGTGCGCAGGAGGGCCGGAAATCGGGCGGTGCCGCAACGGCCGCCCGAAATCGCCGGCGCGCCCTTCCGTCGGCTTGACAGGCGCCCCGCAAGGCCGCCAATTCGCCCCATGCCCTCGATCGAGCCCGCCATGGACCCCGCCGCAGCGCCGGATGTCGCCGCAAAGCCGCCGCTCAAGATCCTCCTTGCCGCGCCGCGTGGCTTCTGTGCCGGCGTGGTGCGGGCCATCGACGCCGTGGAGCAGGCGCTGAAGCTCTATGGCGCGCCGGTCTATGTGCGCCACGAGATCGTGCATAACAAATACGTGGTGGAAGACCTGAAGCGGAAGGGCGCCGTCTTCGTGGAGGAGCTGGACGAGGTGCCGGACACCTCGGCGCCGGTGATCTTCTCCGCCCACGGCGTGCCGAAATCGGTGCCGGACGAGGCGACCTCCCGCAAGCTGTTCGCCATCGACGCCACCTGCCCGCTGGTCACCAAGGTGCACCGCGAGGCGCAGGTGCATTTCCGAAAGGGCCGGCACATCCTGCTCATCGGCCATGAGGGCCATCCCGAGGTGGTGGGCACCATCGGCCAGCTGCCGGATGGCGCCTTCACCCTGATCGAGACCGCCGAGGACGCGCGCGCCGTGATGCCGCGCGACCCGGAAAACCTCGCCTATGTGACGCAGACCACCCTGTCGCTGGACGATACGGCGCAGATGATCGCCATCCTGCGCGAGCGCTTCCCCACGCTCAGCGAGCCGCACAAGGAAGACATCTGCTACGCCACCACCAACCGGCAGGAGGCGGTGAAGGCCATCGCGCCCAAGGTGGATGCGCTGGTGGTGGTGGGCGCGCCCAATTCCTCCAATTCCCAGCGCCTGCGCGAGGCCGCCGAGCGCGCCGGCTGCGCCCGCGCCGTGCTGGTGCAGCGGGCGGCGGATATCGACTGGACGGTGTTCTCCAGCATCGCCAGCCTCGGCGTCACCGCCGGCGCCTCGGCCCCGGAGGTGCTGGTGGAGGAAATCATCGACGCCTTCGCCGAACGCTTCGCTGTGAGCGTCGAGACCGTGACCTCAACGGAGGAGGACGTGTTCTTCCCCCTGCCGCGCGCCCTGCGGCCGGATGCGGCGGAGTAGATCGTGGCGGTCTATACGGACGTTGCGCCGGCAGAACTTGAAGACTTCCTGTCCGGCTACGACATCGGCACGCTCACCTCTTTCCACGGCATCGCGGAGGGGGTGGAGAATTCCAACTTCCTGGTCCAGACCACGCGCGGCAGCTACATTCTCACCCTCTATGAGAAGCGGGTGAACCGGGACGACCTGCCCTTCTTCATCGGCCTCATGGAGCATCTGGCGGCGCGCGGCCTGTCCTGCCCGCAGCCGGTGGCGCAGCGCTCGGGGGCGGTGCTCTCGGAGATCGCGGGGCGGCCGGCGGCCATGGTCACCTTCCTGCCCGGCGTCTCGGTGCGGCGGCCCACGGCGGAACATTGCGCCGAGCTGGGGCGGGGCCTTGCCCAGCTGCATCTGGCCGGCGCGGACTTCCCCATGGCGCGGACCAACAACCTGTCCGTCGCCGGCTGGCGGCCTTTGTTCGAGGCGGCGCATGGGCAGGCGGACGGCGTCGCTCCGGGCCTTGCCGCCACCATCGCGGCGGAACTGGCGACGCTGGAGGCAAGCTGGCCGCAGGGCCTGCCGGCGGGCGTGATCCATGCGGACCTGTTCCCGGACAACGCCTTCTTCCTCGACGAGAAGCTCTCGGGCATCATCGACTTCTACTTCGCCTGCACCGACTTCCTCGCCTATGACGTGGCGGTGTGCCTCAACGCCTGGTGCTTCGAGCAGGACGGGTCCTACAACGTCACCAAGGGGCGGGCGCTGCTGTCCGGATACGAGGCGGTGCGGCCCCTGTCGGATGAGGAGAAGGCGGCCCTGCCGCGCCTTGCCCGTGGCGCCGCGCTGCGCTTCCTGCTCACCCGCCTCGTGGACTGGCTGAACGTGCCCGAAGGCGCGCTGGTGCGCCCCAAGGACCCGCTGGAATATCTCAGGAAGCTGCGCTTCCACCAGGCGGTGGACAGCGCGCAGGATTACGGTCTGGCGGCATGAAAGAGGTTGAGGTGTTCACGGACGGGGCCTGCTCGGGCAATCCCGGCCCCGGAGGCTGGGGCGCGATCCTGCGCTTCGGTGCCCACGAGAAGGAACTGAGCGGCGGCGAGCCCCTCACCACCAACAACCGCATGGAACTGATGGGCGCCATCTCCGCGCTGGAGGCGCTGAAGGAGCCGTGCGCCATCGATCTGCACACCGACAGCGCCTATCTGAAGGACGGCGTCACCAAGTGGATGCACGGCTGGAAGCGCAACGGCTGGCGCACCGCCGACAAGAAGCCGGTGAAGAACCAGGACCTGTGGGAGCGCCTCGACGAGGCGCTGAAGCGCCACACCCTGCGCTGGCACTGGGTGAAGGGCCATGCCGGCCATGTCGAGAACGAGCGCGCGGACGAACTGGCCCGCGCCGGCATGGCACCGTTCAAGCTGAAGGGCCGGATCGGCGGCTGAGGGGCACGCGAAGCCGGCCCCCGGAGCCGCCCCCCCGGCGCTATTTCTTCTGGGCCGCCGCTTCCTGCTTCTTGCGCTCGATGCAGCGCGAGATGAGGGTCGAGCGGTCCGCCTGCTTTCCGGGCGGGTTCTCCGCCTGGCAGGCGGCGCGGATCTGGTCGATGGACTGGGTGCCCTGTGCGACGGCACCGGGTGTGGCCAGCAGCAACAGTGCCGGCGCGAACATCCATGCGGACAGTTTCATTTGGAATCCCCTCCCTGTTCCGGCGCGTGGCCGGCTGCATCCCCGAGAGAAGATTACACCCTCTGGTTGTCGATGGGGAAGGGGGCGCTTCCAAAAGGCTTCTCGCGGCCCGGGACGTATCGCCGCTCCGCGTCGGCATCCTGCCCTGGCGCCCCCCTGGCGCCCCGCCATCGGCGCCGCCCGGCCTGTCCATAGGCGGGGATTGATGGTATCTCAATGGCGCCGAGCCGGCTGGCTCGCGGGGAAGTGATTTGCCACCGGCTGATCCCCGGCCGGTGTCCCTGGCTGGCCTCGAGCGTGCCATCCTCTTGCCTTGGCGGCGTTTTTGCCGTCGTTGCGACCGGACAGCGCGCCGCCCCCGCGGCCGGAACACGACGGCCGACAATCGTGGCTTGTGCCGCGATGAACCGTTTTGCATTGCGGCAGCGTGTGCTATCGGATGCGCCGTCTTCCGGTTTCGGCTCGTCGGTTGCGGGAGGTGCCGAACCTTCTTCACATCTTCGTTGACGGATGTTTGTCCGTCGAGGAGCCGGATTGCCATGACGCCTGCCCCGCGCCTTTGGGTCCTTGTTGTTGCGTTTGTCCTCCCGCTCGCCGCGTGCGGTCAGCCGTCCGCCCAGCAGCAGGGCGCGCCGCCCCCGCCCCAGGTCACGGTGGCCACGCCGCAGACCAAGACCGTCACCGACCAGGACGAATATGTGGGCCGCTTCGTCGCCATCGACGAGGTGAACGTGCGCGCCCGCGTCGCCGGCTATCTGGACAAGATCCATTTCACCGACGGCCAGATGGTGAAGGAAGGCGACCTGCTCTTCACCATCGACCAGCGCCCGTATCTGATTGCCCTCGATCAGGCCAAGGCCAACCTCGACCAGGCCAACGCCAATCTCGACTTCACCAAGGCCGACCTCGACCGCGCCAGGACGCTGCTGGAGGACCGCACCTCCAACGCCATCTCCAAGCAGGCCTTCGACCAGCGCACCCAGGCCGCGCGCGCCGCCGCCGCCACGGTGCTGTCGCAGCAGGCGGCCGTGCACTCCGCCCAGCTCGATCTCACCTTCACCGAGGTGCGCGCCCCGGTTTCCGGCCGCATCGGTGACCGGCGCGTCTCGGTGGGCAATTACGTGGCGGCGGGCTCCGGCGCGACGCCGACCCTTTTGGCGGTGATCGTTTCCATCGATCCCATCCGCTTCGAGTTCACCATCGACGAGGCCTCCCTGCTGCGCATCCTGCGCCGCAAGGGCGGGGCCGACGTTTCCGGCGACCCGGTCGCCCTCAAGCTCATCGACGACAAGGATTTCATCCACCCGGGCAAGCTCGACTTCCTGAACAACGTCATCGACCGGGAAACCGGCACCATCCGTGGCCGTGCCGTGTTCGACAACAAGAACGGCCTGTTCCGCCCCGGCATGTTCGCCCGCATCCGCCTCGACTCGTCCGCCCCCTACCAGTCGCTGGCGGTGCCGGACGCCGCCATCGGCACCGAGCAGGTGAACAAGTTCGTCTATGTGATCGGGCCGGAGAACAAGGTGCTGCAGAAGGTGGTCACCCTGGGGCCGCTGGTGGGCGACATGCGGGTGATCCGCTCCGGCCTCACGGCGGAGGACAAGGTGGTGGTCAACGGCCTCATGCGCGTGCGGCCCGGCGTCACCGTCAACCCGCAGATGGCGGAGGCCAGCCCGCCGCCCGCAGCCGCCGCCACGACCGCGAAGTGAGGTGAGAAGATGCGCTTCTCACACTTCTTCATCGACCGCCCCATCTTCGCCTCGGTGGTCTCCGCCGTCGTCATGATCCTCGGCGCGGTGACCTACCTGCGCCTGCCGGTGGCCCAGTATCCGGACATCGCCCCGCCGGTGATCACCGTGACTGGTCAATATCCCGGCGCCTCGGCGGAGATCGTCGCCGAGACCGTGGTCGCGCCCATCGAGCAGCAGATCAACGGCGTGGAGCGCATGCTCTACCTGTCGTCCAACTCGACGGCGGACGGCCGCTTCTCCATTTCCGTCACCTTCGACATCGGCACCAACCTCGACATCGCCCAGGTGCAGGTGCAGAACCGCGTCGCCATCGCCCAGCCGCGCCTGCCCAGCGAAGTGCAGCAGGTGGGCGTGGTGACGGCCAAGTCCTCGCCCGACCTGATGCTGGTGGTCAGCCTGTATTCGCCCGACGGCTCGCGCGATCCGCTCTTCATCTCGAACTTCGCCAATATCGAGATCAAGGACGTGCTCTCGCGCATCGACGGCGTGGGCTCCATCACCGTGTTCGGCTCCCGCGAATACGCCATGCAGATCTGGCTTGATCCGAACCGGCTGTCCCAGCTCAACCTCACCACCACGGACGTGGTGGCGGCGCTGCGGGCGCAGAACGTGCAGGTGGCCTCCGGCGTGCTCAACGCGCCGCCGGTGCCGGAGCAGCGCGCCTTCCAGATCGCGGTGCGCACCCTCGGCCGGCTTACGGACGCGCGGGCCTTCTCCGACATCGTCATCAAGCAGACCGACCAGGCGCTGGTGCGGCTGAAGGACGTGGGCCGGGTGGAGATCGCGGCCCAGGACTATGCCTCGACCTCGTTCCTCGACAAGGACATCTCGATCCAGCTCGGCGTGTTCCAGCGCCCCGGCTCCAACGCCCTCGCCACCGGCAACGCGGTGGTGGCGGAGATGGCGCGCATCGGCAAGACCTTCCCCGAGGGGCTGAAGTACGGCATCTACTACAACCCCACCCAGTTCATCCAGCAGTCGGTGGATGCGGTGGTGCACACCATCGGCGAGGCCATCGTGCTGGTGGTGCTGGTGGTGATCCTGTTCCTGCAGAGCTGGCGGGCGGCGATCATCCCCATCCTCGCCATCCCGATCTCGCTCATCGGCACCTTCTTCGTCATGGGCCTGTTCGGCTTCTCGCTGAACAACCTGTCCCTGTTCGGCCTGGTGCTGGCCATCGGCATCGTGGTGGATGACGCCATCGTGGTGGTGGAGAATGTGGAGCGCAACATCGAGGCGGGCCTCTCCCCGCGGGATGCCGCCTACAAGACCATGGATGAGGTGGGCGGCGCGCTGGTGGCCATCTCGCTGGTGCTGACGGCGGTGTTCGTGCCCACCGCCTTCATCACCGGCCTGTCCGGCGAATTCTATCGCCAGTTCGCCCTCACCATCGCCGGCTCCACGCTGATCTCGCTGCTGGTGTCGCTGACCCTGTCGCCGGCCATGTGCGCGCTGCTGCTGAAGCCGCACCGCTCGGTGCACCAGAAGCCGGCCTGGTACGCCCGGCCGGTGGTGGGCTTCTTCGGCCTCTTCAACCGCGCCTTCGAGCGGCTCGGCAACGGCTATGCCTATCTGACCGCGCGGCTGGTGCGCGTGGTGGCGCTGGTGCTCATCGTCTATGCGGGCATCGTTGCCTTCGGCGGCTATCTGTTCACCACCACGCCCCAGGGCTTCATCCCGCAGCAGGACCGCGGCTATCTCATCATCGCCGCCCAGCTGCCGCCCGGCGCCTCCATGCAGCGCACCGAGACGGTGATGAAGCAGGCCGGCGACCTGGTGCTCGGCACGCCGGGCGTCAGCCGCGTCATCAACATCGCCGGCTTCTCGGGCGCCACCTTCACCAACGCGCCGAACGCGGGCGCCATGTTCGTGATCCTGAAGCCCTTCCCCGAGCGGGAGGGCCATCCCGAGCAGACGGCGGCGGCGGTGCAGAGGGTGCTGTTCGGCAAGATGGCGGGCATCCAGGAAGCCCAGATGATCGTGGTGCAGCCGCCGCCGGTGCAGGGCATCGGCAATGCCGGCGGCTTCCGCATGATGATCGAGGACCGCTCCGGCTCGGGCCTCCTCGCCCTGCGCAACGCCACCTATGCCATGATGGGCGCCGCTGCGCAGACCCCGGGGCTGATGCAGGTCTATTCGCTGTTCGAGACCTCGACGCCCCAGCTGTTCCTCGACATCGACCGGCAGAAGGCGCAGCTGCTGCGGGTGAACACCGCCGACCTGTTCGCCGCGTTGCAGACCTATATCGGCTCCTCCTACGTCAACGACTTCAACCTGTTCGGCCGCACCTTCCGGGTGCAGGCCCAGGCCGATGCGCCGTTCCGGCTCGATCCCAAGGACGTGCTCTCGATCCGGGTGCGGACCGCGGGCGGGGAGACGGTGCCGCTCGGCTCCTTCACCACGGTGCGCGACATTTCCGGTCCCTACCGGGTGCCGCGCTACAATCTCTATCCCGCCGCCGAGCTCGACGGCTCGCCGGCCCCCGGCTATTCGCAGGGCCAGGCCATCCAGATCATGCAGGATCTGGCGGCGAAGGTGCTGCCGCAGGGCTTCTCCTATGAATGGACGGCGCTGGCCTACCAGCAGCAGAAGGCCGGCAACACCGCCATCTTCGCCTTCGCGCTGGGCGTGGTGTTCGTGTTCCTGGTGCTGGCGGCCCAGTATGAGAGCCTGACCCTGCCTCTGGCGGTCATCCTCATCGTGCCCATGTGCCTGGTGGCGGCGCTCATCGGCGTGATCCTGCGGGGTCAGGACAACAACATCCTGACCCAGGTGGGCTTCATCGTGCTCATCGGCCTTGCCGCCAAGAACGCCATCCTCATCGTCGAGTTCGCCAAGCAGCTGGAAGACCAGGGCCATGGCCGGCGCGAGGCGGCGGTGGAGGCGGCGCGGCTGCGGCTTCGGCCCATCGTGATGACCTCGCTGGCCTTCATCCTCGGCGTGGTGCCGCTGGTGTGGGCCGCCGGCGCCGGCGCCGAGCTGCGGCAGGCGCTGGGCACGGCGGTGTTCGCCGGCATGATCGGGGTGACGCTGTTCGGCCTGATCTTCACGCCCACCTTCTACGTCTTCGCCCGGTGGCTCGCGGGCCTCGGCGCGCGCCGCGAGGCCAAGGCCGAGCCGCCCCAGCACCCGGCCCCGGCCGAGTAGCACAGCCCCTGGAGCATGCGCCGATCAGCCTGCATCGCAAGCTGATCGGCGCGTGCTCTTTCCTGAGTTCAGAGGGCGATTCACCGAGAAAACGGGTTCGATTTGCCCGGATCGCGCTTCAAGGCCGCGCGCCTTCCCGAGCCCGGCCGCCCTTGCCCGTGGGTCAGGTCGGGACCGGTAGCGCCATGGGTCGCGACGGGGGCGGGGCGGCCCGCCGGCCTTTTTGACACGCCGCATTTTACTTGCCGGGCCGGGTCCGGGCCCCTATGTGCAGGGCGTGTCCCGTGGCCCTTCCTTCCCCGGCGTGCCGGATCGGCAGCCCGTCTTCAATGTGCCTGGCGCGGTCGCCGTGTTGGCGCTGGCGCTGGTGCTCATCCACGCGCTGCGCGTGATCGTGCTGTCGGACGAGGCGGACCTGGAGGTCCTGCTCTATTTCGCCTTCGTCCCCGCCCGCTATGGCCTGCCCGACACCTTGTTCTATCTGCCGGGCGGCTTCGGTCCGAAGCTGTGGACCCCGGCGAGTTACGCCTTCCTGCATGCCAACTGGATGCATGTCATCGTCAATCTGGTCTGGCTCCTGGCCTTCGGCACGCCGGTGGCGCGGCGCTTCGGCTCGGCGCGGTTCGTCGCCTTTTTCGCGGTGACCGCGGCGGGTGGCGCGCTGGCCCATTACCTGAGCTATCCCGATGCCCTGGTGCCGCTGATCGGCGCGTCGGCCTCGGTGTCCGGCGCCATGGCGGCGGCGGTGCGCTTCGCCTTTGCGCCCGGCGGGGCCCTGTCGGGGCGGCGCTCCCTCTTCGCCGATCATCAGCCTGCCGGCTCGCTCCTGGAGAATTTCCGCGATCGCCGGGTGCTGGTGTTCGTGGCGGCCTTCTTTGTCCTCAACCTGCTGTTCGCCGTCGGGGTTTCGCTGCCGGGGGCGGACGGGGCGCAGATCGCCTGGCAGGCCCATGTGGGCGGCTTCGTCGCCGGGCTGCTGCTGTTTCCGCTGTTCGATCCGGTCTCGCGTCGCCAGAGCCGGCCCCGTTCCGGCTGAGCGGCCATATTGCCGGGACCGGATCGCGCGCCTCCCGGCTCAGGCGCTGCCGCAATGCGAGATCCGGAGCCGGCGCCGATCCCTCTGCACCGCAGCCTGAGCATATCCAACTATAGTGTGCGCTTGCGTCGCAGCGCATTGCGAGGGATCATCGCTCTTCCAAACCATGCGCCAGAGAAGACCGGCCAACGGCGGAGCCGGTCCCTGGAATGACGAGAAGGGAGCCAACGTCTATGACCGTGAGCGTCATCCTCAGCCGCAAGGGCAACGACATCTGCACCATCGGTCCGGACGCGACCGTGGGTGATGCCGTGGCGCGCCTTGCCGGGCGCCGCATCGGCGCCATCGTCGTGGTTGACGACGCCATGAGCGTGGAAGGCATCATCTCCGAGCGCGATGTGGTGCGCCTGATCGGCGAGCAGGGGGTCGGCGTGCTCGCCGAGCCGCTGTCCAGCGTGATGACCCGCGCGGTGGTGACCTGCACGCCCGACGAGACCATTCCGGTGATCATGGAGCGCATGACCCGCGGCCGCTTCCGCCACGTGCCCGTGGTGTCGGGCGACAAGCTGGTGGGCATCATCTCCATCGGCGACGTGGTGAAGTTCCGCGTGGAGGAGATGGAGCGCGAGAGCGCCCAGCTGCGCGACTACATCATGTCGGCCTGAGGCCGGCCTGAAACGAAACCGGCCGGCGTGAGCCGGCCGGGACGCATGCGACGGGAGAGACCCCGCGGCAGGTTGGAGGGTGGCTGGCCGTGCGGCCGCTCACGCGCCCGGCTGGCGCACCACGCGCAGATAGGGCTTCACGGTCTTCCAGCCGTCCGGGAACTTCTCCTTCGCCGCGTCGTCGGAGAGGGAGGGGACGATGATCACGTCCTCGCCGTGCTTCCAGTCCACCGGGGTCGCCACCGAGTGCTTGGCGGTGAGTTGGAGGCTGTCCACCACCCGCAGGATCTCCGCGAAGTTGCGGCCGGTGGAGGCGGGATAGGTCAGGGACAGCTTCAGCTTCTTGTCCGGCCCGATGATGAACACCGAGCGCACGGTGAGGGTGTCGTTCGCGTTGGGATGGATGAGGTCGTAGAGGTCGGAGACCTTCTTGTCCGCATCCGCGATCAGCGGGAAGTTCAGGGTGGCGCCGGTGGCGTCCTTGATGTCGCCGACCCAGGCCGGGTGGTTGTCGATGGCATCCACCGACAGGCCGAGCAGCTTCACGCCGCGCTTGTCGAACTCGGGCTTCAGGTGCGACGCCTGGCCGAGCTCGGTGGTGCAGACCGGGGTGAAGTTCTTGGGGTGGGAGAACAGGATGCCCCAGCTGTCGCCGAGCCACTCGTGAAACTTGATGGGGCCTTCGGTGGTCACGGCCTCGAAATCGGGAACCACGTCGCCAAGTCGCAGGGTCGCCATGTTCTTCTCCAATATCACATATAAAACGCGTTGATATTGAAATTATACCACATCGTTTATGCATTTAAAGGTGAATCACGCGCAGCCGAGCGCGTGCCGGCGCGGTTCGGGCGAACGGCGGCGGATGAGACCGGTCGGGGGAGCGTGAGGATCAGCGCGCGATGCAAGCGGATCGACGTGTGCTCTATCCCGTTGTTTTGACGTCTAGACCACGGCGCGGCGGGCGACCTGCTCGCCCACCTCGAACACCCTTTTGTAGCGCTCGATCTCCTGCGCCGGCCCCATGGCCTTGGTGGGATTGTCGGAGAGCTTCACCGCCGGGCGGCCGTTGGCCGAGACCACCTTGCAGACGATGGAGATGGGATCGAGCGCGCCATTGGGGGCAAGGCCGCGGAAATCGTTGGTGAGCAGCGTGCCCCAGCCGAAGCCGAGCCGCACCCGCCCGGAGAAGGCCGTGTGGATCCGCGCCACCTCCTCGGCATCGAGGGCGTCGGAGAAGATGGCGAGCTTGTCCTGGGGGTCCTGTCCCCGCGCCTTCCACCAGGCGATGGCCTCCTCGCCGCCCTCCACCGGGTCCTTGCTGTCGATGCGGATGCCGGTCCAGTGCGCCACCCAGTCGGGGGCATGGGCGAGGAAGCCGCTGGTGCCGTAGGTGTCGGGCAGGATGACACGCAGGTTGCCGTCGTAATCCTCCTGCCAGTCGGCCAGCACCTGGTAGGGCGCCCAGCGCAGCTCCTCCTCGTTGCGGGCCAGCGCCGCATAGACCATGGGCAGCTCGTGGGCGTTGGTTCCGGTGGCCTCCACCTCCCGCCGCATGGCGATGACGCAGTTGGAGGTGCCGAGGAAGCCCTCGCCCAGCCCTTCGATGAGGGCCTGCACGCACCAGTCCTGCCAGAGGAAGCCGTGGCGGCGGCGGGTGCCGAAATCGGCAATGTTGATGGGGGCCAGCGTCTTGAGGAACTGCACCTTCTCCCACACCCGCGCCATGGCCCGGGCATAGAGGATCTGCAGCTCGAACTTGCCCATGCCCTTCAGCACCGCGCGCGAGCGCAGCTCGTTGATGATGGCGAGCGCCGGGATCTCCCACATGGTGGTCTCGACCCACGGCCCCTCGAAGGTCAGCTCATACTGCCCGTCGCGCTTTTCCAGGTGATAGGCGGGGAAGCGGAAGCCCTCCAGCCAGGCCACATAGTCCGGCGAGAACATCTGCCTTTTGCCGTAGAACATGTTGCCGCGCAGCCACGTGCTCTCGCCCCGCGTGAGGGAGAGGGAGCGCACATGGTCGAGCTGCTCGCGCAGGGCGCCCACATCGATGATCTCGGCCAGCCGGATGTGGGTGGAGCGGTTGTGGATGCCGAAGGTGACGCGCGTCGCCCGGTGGCGGTTGAAGATCGTCTGCCCCATCAGCAGCTTGTAGAAGTCCGTGTCGAGCACGGACCGCACGATGGGGTCGATCTTCCAGGTGTGGTTGTAGACGCGCGTGGCGATGTCGGTCATTGGCGTCTTGCGGGTGTTAGAAGGGGCGGCGTCCGGTCAGGGACGCGTCCGCAGGGCAGGCGCACCACCTATAGCATGTCGGCGGTGAATGCGATCCGTTCGCAGCAAATTCCCCTCGGCGTCGGGGCTCAGCGGCAGCCCTTGCGGGCCTCCCAGGCCTTCACCTCGTCCACGAAGCGCTGCTGGGAGGGGGTGAGCTGGCCGTAGGGCGGAAAGCAGCGCTCGCCGAAGGTGGCGACGGCGTCCGCCGTCTTGAAGCAGTAGCCGCGCTCCGCATAGACGGAATTGCGCTGATACCACAAGGCGCGGCACGACAATTCGCCCAGCGTCTGGGCCTGCGCCGCCGGGGCGAGGGCCAGAAGGGCGCCCGCCACGGCGCCAAACAGCAGTCCTGTCTTCTGCATCCCCGCCTCCCGCCTTCCGTCCCGCAGGGCAGGCTAGCACCGCAACCGGACCGCGAGAATGACGACGGTGCGCATGATTGTTTCTCTCAGGGCATCAATGTCATTCCGTTTCTTCCCATAGAAGCGAAGACGGCCGGGGCGTATTCAGAATGCAAGTCAAAAAGACCAATGGGAGGAAGTGCCATGGCCCGCATGCGTGCAGTCGATGCCGCCGTCCGTGTCCTTGAGAAGGAGGGCATCCGTTGCGCCTTCGGCGTGCCGGGCGCGGCCATCAACCCGCTCTATTCCGCCATGAAGGCGCGGGGCTCCATCCGTCACGTGCTGGCGCGCCATGTGGAGGGCGCCTCCCACATGGCCGAGGGCTACACCCGCGCGGTGGCCGGCAACATCGGCGTGTGCATCGGCACCTCCGGCCCCGCCGGCACCGACATGATCACCGGCCTCTATTCCGCCTCCGCGGACTCCATCCCGATCCTGTGCATCACCGGCCAGGCGCCCCGCGCCCGCCTCTACAAGGAAGACTTCCAGGCGGTGGACATCGAATCCATCGCCAAGCCGGTCACCAAGTGGGCGGTCACCGTGCGCGAGCCGGCGCTGGTGCCCATGGTGTTCCAGCAGGCGTTCCACGTCATGCGCTCCGGCCGTCCCGGACCGGTGCTCATCGACCTGCCCATCGACGTGCAGCTCGCCGAGATCGAGTTCGACGAGGAGACCTACGCCAGCCTGCCGGTCTACAAGCCGGCGGCGACGCAGGCTCAGATCGACAAGGCCATGGAGATGATCGTCGGCGCCAAGCGCCCGCTCATCGTCTCCGGCGGCGGCGTCATCAATGCGGATGCCTCCGACCTGCTCGTGGAATTCGCGGAGACGACCGGCATACCGGTCATCCCCACCCTCATGGGCTGGGGCACCATCCCCGACGACCATCCGCTGATGGCGGGCATGTGCGGCCTGCAGACCTCGCACCGCTACGGCAATGCCAACATGCTGGCCTCCGACTTCGTGGTCGGCATCGGCAACCGCTGGGCCAACCGCCACACCGGCTCGGTGGAGGTCTATACGGAAGGACGCAAGTTCATCCATGTGGACATCGAGCCGACCCAGATCGGCCGCGTGTTCGGGCCGGATTTCGGCATCGTCTCCGATGCGAAGGCGGCGCTGGAACTGTTCGTCGCCGCTGCCAAGGCCCTGAAGGCCGAGGGCAAGCTGCCGGACTGGTCGGCGTGGGCCGGCGAATGCCTGGAGCGCAAGCAGACCATGCTGCGCAAGTCCCACTTCGACGTGGTGCCGCTGAAGCCGCAGCGTGTCTATGAGGAGATGAACGAGGCGCTGGGCCGCGACGTCACCTATGTGTCCACCATCGGCCTGTCGCAGATCGCCGGCGCGCAGTTCCTGCACGTCTACAATCCGCGCCACTGGATCAATTGCGGCCAGGCCGGCCCGCTGGGCTGGACCCTGCCGGCGGCCCTCGGCGTGCGCGCCGCGCGGCCCGATGCCAAGATCGTGGCGCTCTCGGGCGACTATGATTTCCAGTTCATGGTGGAAGAGCTGGCGGTGGGCGCCCAGCACAAGCTGCCCTACCTGCACGTGGTGGTGAACAACTCCTACCTCGGCCTCATCCGGCAGGCGCAGCGCGGCTTCAACATGGACTTCGAGGTGAGCCTCGCCTTCGACAACATCAATTCGGAGGAGGCCGGCGCCTACGGCGTGGACCATGTGGCGGTGGCCGAGGGCCTCGGCTGCAAGGCCATCCGGGTGCGCACCCCCAACGAGTTCAAGGATGCCTTCGCCAACGCCCAGAAGCTCATGGACGAGCACCAGGTGCCGGTGGTGATCGAGTTCATCCTGGAGCGCGTCACCAACATTGCCATGGGACTGGAGATCAACGCGGTCAACGAGTTCGAGGAAATCCTCGACGTGCCGCTGGATCAGGTCCGCGCCCTGGAGCCGGCGGAGTAAGCCCCGGCACGTCCCCTCCTGCACATGCGGCACCCCCCGGCTTCTCCGGGGGGTGCCCTTTGCCGCCCCTCGCCCCTTTCCATAAAGCCGTGGATGCCCCGAAAGGCCGGGGCATGGCGGCGTGACAAGCCCAAGGCTCAGCCCGCGGAGAGACGCATGCCCAAGTTCTGCGCCAACCTCACCATGCTGTGGAACGAGATCGACTTCCTCGACCGCTTCGAAAAGGCGGCCCAGGCCGGCTTCACCGGGGTCGAATATCTCTTCCCCTATCCGTACGAGAAGGATGCGCTGGCGGAGAAGCTGGCCACCCACAAGCTCACCCAGGTGCTGCACAATCTGCCGGCCGGCGACTGGGCGGCGGGCGAGCGCGGCATCGCCTGCCTGCCGGGCCGCGAAGGCGAGTTCCAGGACAGCGTCGGCAAGGGCATCGACTATGCGAAGGCGCTGGGCACCAAGGCCGTGAACTGCCTTGTCGGCCTGACCCCGAAGGATGTCCCGGCCGAAAAGGTCCACGAGACGCTGGTGACGAACCTGAAGTTCGCCGCCGCCGAACTGAAGAAGGCGGGCATTCCCTTCGTGGTGGAGGCCATCAACACCCGCGACATCCCCGGCTTCCACCTGCACAATACAAAGCAGACGCTGGCGGTGCTGGACGAAGTGGGCGCCGACGACATCTTCTTCCAGTACGACATCTATCATATGCAGATCATGGAAGGGGACCTCACCCCCACCATCCGCGCCAACATCGCCCGCATCAAGCACATCCAGCTGGCCGACAATCCGGGCCGCGGCGAGCCGGGCACGGGCGAGATCAACTATCCGTTCCTGTTCAAGGCCATCGACGACACCGGCTACGACGGCTGGATCGGCTGCGAATACAAGCCGAAGACCACCACCGACGAGGGCATCGGCTGGTTCGCGCCCTACAAGGGCTGATGCTCCGGCTTCCCATTGCGCACGAACAACACGACTCTTCAGGAGAAACGCACATGAACGTCGGATTCATCGGTCTCGGCATCATGGGTTCCCCCATGGCGGGACACCTCATCGACGCCGGCCACACCCTGTTCGTCTATGACGTGGTCCGCATTCCGGAGGAACTGACGGCGAAGGGCGCCACCGCCTGCGCCTCCTCCGCCGACGTGGCCAAGGCCGCCGACATCATCATCACCATGGTGCCGGATACCCCGCACGTGGAAGAAGCCCTGTTCGGCAAGGGTGGCGTCGCCGAGGGCCTCACCAAGGGCAAGATCGTGGTGGACATGAGTTCCATCTCGCCGGTGGCCACCAAGGGCTTCGCGGAGAAGATCAACGCGCTTGGCTGCGACTATCTGGATGCCCCGGTCTCCGGCGGCGAGGTGGGCGCCAAGGCCGCCTCCCTCACCATCATGGTGGGCGGGCCGGAAGGCGCGTTCGAGACGGTGAAGCCCCTGTTCGAGAAGATGGGCAAGAACATCACCCTCGTGGGCGGCAATGGCGACGGCCAGACCACCAAGGTGGCCAACCAGATCATCGTGGCCCTCACCATCGAGGCGGTGGGCGAGGCGCTGCTGTTCGCCTCCAAGGCGGGCGCCGACCCGGCCAAGGTGCGGCAGGCGCTGATGGGGGGCTTTGCCTCCTCCAAGATCCTCGAAGTGCATGGCGACCGCATGGTGAAGCGCACCTTCGATCCGGGCTTCCGCATCGAGCTGCACCAGAAGGACCTGAACCTTGCCCTCCAGAGCGCCAAGGCCCTGGGCGTGAGCCTGCCCAACACCGCCACCTGCCAGGAGCTGTTCAACGCCTGCGCCGCCCACGGCGGCTCCAAGTGGGACCACTCCGCCATGGTGAAGGCGCTGGAACTGCTGGCGAATCACGAGATCGCCTGAGCCCGGGGCGGGGTCAGCCCCGCCTTCGTTGAGCATGGTCCCTCCCCCCGTGCGGGGGAGGGCAGGAGGCGGCCGGCCGTGGTGCCTTCCGGCCAGGCTGATCGGCGCGCGCTCCAGCTGCGGACATCCGGGGAGAGCGCGGAACCCCCTCGCCCATCGGTCAGCCGTGCTGCCGCTTATGCGACTTTATGCGTACATGAAGGGCGCGCATGATGCCCGTAGAGACGCTCGACTCAACAAGACGCACAACCAACGCGTGATCAATCGCGGGAGCCGGAGGAAAGTCATGCCCACGAAGCGCCAGCAGCCCCTGAAGCGTCAGCGAGCCACCAAGATCGTCGCCACCGTTGGCCCCGCCTCCAACAGCGAGGAGAAGCTGAAGGAGCTGTTTCTCGCCGGCGTGGACGTGTTCCGGCTCAATTTCAGCCACGGCACCCAGGCCGACCACGGGGTGGTGCTGGACCGCATCCGCCGGCTGGAAAAGGAGATGAACCGGCCCATCGGCGTCATCGCCGATATGCAGGGCCCGAAGCTGCGCATCGGCCGCTTCAAGGACGGCGCCATTGCCATCAAGGCCGGCGACATCCTGCACTTCGATGCCGACGTGGACCGGCTCGGCGACGAGACCCGCGTGCCGATCCCCCACCCCGATATCCTCGCCGCGCTGAATGTGGGTTCCACCGTGCTGTGCGACGACGGCAAGGTGCGCCTCAAGGTGATCAAGAAGGGCGAGGGCTTCCTGGAGGCCCAGGTGGTGGCGGGCACCAGGCTCTCCAACAACAAGGGCTTCAACATCCCCGACGTGGTGCTGCCGCTGTCGCCGCTCACCGACAAGGACCGCCTCGACCTGGAGTTCGCCTGCGAGGCCGGGGTGGAGTGGATCGCCCTCTCCTTCGTCCAGCGGCCGGAGGACATCCACGAGGCCCGCGCCCTCATCAAGGACCGCGCGGCGGTGATGCTGAAGATGGAGAAGCCGTCGGCGGTGGAGTATCTCACCGAACTGGTGGAATTGTCCGACTCCATCATGGTGGCCCGCGGCGACCTTGGCGTGGAAATCTCGCTGGCCGAGGTGCCGGCGCTGCAGAAGCGCATGATCGCCGAGGCGCGCAAGTTCGGCCGCCCGGTCATCGTCGCCACCCAGATGCTGGAATCCATGATCACCGCCCCGGTGCCCACCCGCGCCGAGGTGTCGGACGTGGCCACCGCCGTCTATGAGGGCGCCGACTGCGTGATGCTCTCGGCGGAGACGGCGGCAGGCCAGTTCCCGGTGGAGGCCGTGACCTTCATGGACGACATCATCCGCCACGTGGAGTGCGATCCCGGCTATCGCCAGGTGCTGGACGCCACCCAGGCGGAATGGGGCAAGACCATCGGCGATGCGGTCACCAAGGCCACCTACCAGGCGGCCATCGCGGTGGATGCCTCGGCGCTGGTGGCCTTCACCCTGTCCGGCACCACGGGGTTGCGGGCGGCGCGCGAGCGCCCGGCGATCCCGATCCTCGGACTGACCCCGTCCATAGAGACCGCGCGGCGCCTCGCGCTCTCCTATGGGGTGCACGCCGTGCACATGAAGGAGGACATCCACTCCTTCGGCGACATGGTGGACACGGCGGTGCGCACCGCGGTGGAGCATGGCCTGGGCAAGCCGGGGGACCGGCTGGCCATCACCGCCGGCGTGCCGTTCGCGAAGCCCGGCACCACCAACATCATGCGCATCACCACCATCGGCGCCGACAGCCCGCCCTCCCGCCACGATGCCGACACGCCCGCGGCCCGGACGCCCAAGGCCCATGAGGCGAAGACCGGGGATGCGAAGGCGCACGAGAAGAAGGCGCACGGCGGCAAGGTGCACGCCTGAGGTGATGGGGGTGCGGCCGGACAATCTCCGGCCGCACCCGCGCGCCCGCCTCCCGTTGCTGCGTTCTGACGCAGGGGAGGGGCCGAAATCGTTTTCTTGGACCAGTTGGTGTCATGGGACCATCCCGGCTCTGGACGTCCCGGCGCAAAATGGAGTTAAGCTGTTGACGATTGGGTCAAGCAGCCGATGCCTGTCGAAATCGAACGCAAATTTCTCGTCAAATCCCGTAGCTGGCGCGCGGGCGCGCGGGCCTGTGCCATCCGGCAGGGCTATCTGTGCTCCGGCTCCGGCGCCACCGTGCGCATCCGCATTGCGGATAGTGAGGCCTTCGTCACGGTGAAGGGCAAGACGCAGGGTATCAGCCGCGCCGAGTTCGAATATCCCATTCCCCTGCGCGACGCCGAGGTCATGCTGGAGACCTTGTGCGCGCGGCCGCTCATCGAGAAGACGCGCTATTCCCTGGAGCATGCCGGGAAGCTTTGGACCGTCGACGTGTTCGAGGGCGAGAATGACGGCCTCGTCATGGCCGAGGTGGAACTCGCCGGTCCGGACGAGCGGGTCGCGCTGCCCGACTGGGTGGGCGAGGAAGTCACCGACGATCCGCGCTACCGCAACTCCTCCCTCGTGAGCGCGCCGCTGGGCGGCCCTGCTCTGGTCGATGCGGAGCTGGGCAACGGCGCCTGAGGCCCTTCACGCCCCCTTCAGCGCCGCTTCCACCGCCAGCATGTCGCGCCAGGCGAGGCGCTTGCCCAGCGGGGTGCGCAGCAGATAGGCCGGGTGGAAGGTGGCGATGGCGCGGATGGTCCGCGTGCCGCTCTCATAGTCCATGAACCGCCCGCGCAGCCGGGTGATGCCCTCGGTGGTGGCGAGCAGCGCCTGTGCCGACGGGCCGCCGAGGCACACCAGGATATCCGGGTCCGCCAGCTCGATCTGGCGCTTGATGAAGGGCAGGCACACCGCCGTTTCCTGGGGCGTCGGTGTGCGGTTGCCCGGCGGGCGCCAGGGGATGACATTGGCGATGTAGGCGCTGGTGCGGTCGAGGCCGATGGCCGCCATCATCAAATCCAGCAGCCGGCCCGAGCGGCCCACGAAGGGCAGGCCCTGCTGGTCCTCGTCGCGGCCCGGCGCCTCGCCCACGAACATCACCTTCGCCTGTGGATTGCCGTCGGCGAACACCAGCCGGGTCGCCGTGCGCTTCAGGGCGCAGCCCTCGAAGCCGTCGAGGATGGCGCGCAGGGCATCGAGGCTTTCGGCATTCCGCGCGGCTTCGCGCGCCGACATCACCGCCTCGTCCGGCGGATGGGTGACCAGCGCCGACGCGCCCGCAGGAGCGGGCGACATGGCCGCGGGCGACTTGGCGGCGGGCGACATGCCGTTGGAGCGGGACGCAGGGGATTGCTTGAAGGAGGGCGCCGCGACCGGGCGGTTCGGGGCGGTTGGGGCTGCCGCCCCGGCCGGGCCGGGCGCGCCGGTGGGGGACACAGGTGCGGTGGGCTCCGCCGCTGTCCGCGTTGCAGTTCGTCCCTTGGCCTGCTCCGCGGCGCTTTCGGCGAAACGGTCCACCGGCGCTTCGCCCACGGCCACGTCCACGCCCGCCTCCAGATAGAAGGCAAGAATGTCGGCGAGGTCGGCGAGGTCATCTGGGGGCGGGAGGCTCATGGGGCCATTCTAGAGCGCGATCCGGGGAGATGGCATCGCTATCTGATTGGCCCGGCGGTCTCCAGCCCCCAGGCCCGAGCCGCCGCGATCATCGGTACGGCCGAACGCAGAAACCCAGGCCCGATGCCTGCGTGGGGCTTCGGTGGGCGGTACGCTCACGCTGCAGTCGGCGGGATGGAGAGGGCCGTCTATTCCGGAAGCCCACTTGCCGCCTCGAGTTATCTTCTGCTCCTATAGGGCACTCGATTGCCGTTTACGGCATCGACCCAATTGTCATTGCGCTGCAACCGTGGAAGAAGTCCAAGCAAGGAACGAAAGACAGGGGAGCTTGTGGCATGAGCGCGGCGGATCTGCCTGAACGCGAAGGCATGGATTATGACGTGGTGGTGGTTGGCGCCGGGCCTGCCGGTCTTGCCACCGCCATTCGCCTGAAGCAGCAGGCGGCCGAACGCGGGGCCGACATCTCGGTGGTGGTGGTGGA
This sequence comes from Xanthobacter autotrophicus, assembly GCF_029991245.1. Lineage (GTDB taxonomy): Bacteria > Pseudomonadota > Alphaproteobacteria > Rhizobiales > Xanthobacteraceae > Xanthobacter > Xanthobacter autotrophicus_C. The sequence goes on along the minus strand of NZ_JAIVFO010000045.1, from coordinate 1,623 downwards.
GAAGGGCTCCGAGGTGGGCGCTCACATCCTCTCCGGCGCGGTCATCGATCCGGTCGGCCTCGACGCGCTGCTGCCCGGCTGGCGCGAGGAGGCGGACGCGCCGCTCTCGGTGCAGGTCAACGACGATCATTTCTACCTGCTCGGCCCCGCCGGCGGCATTCGCCTGCCCAATTTCGCCATGCCGCCGCTGATGAACAACCACGGCAATTATGTCGGCTCCCTGGGCAATGTCTGCCGCTTCCTCGCGCAGAAGGCCGAGGCGCTGGGGGTGGAGATCTATCCCGGCTTTGCCGCCGACGAGATCCTTTATGACGAGAAAGGCGCGGTGGCCGGCATCGCCACCGGCGACATGGGCGTCGACAAGAATGGCGTGCCCAAGGGCGAGTTCACCCGCGGCATGGAATTGCGCGGGCGCTACACCGTGTTCGCCGAGGGCGCGCGGGGCCACCTCACCAAGCAGCTCATCAGCAAGTTCGCCCTCGACGCCGGCAGCGACGTGCCCAAGTTCGGCATCGGCCTGAAGGAGCTGTGGAAGGTGAAGCCGGAGAAGCACAAGCCTGGCCTGGTGCAGCATGGCTTCGGCTGGCCGCTCGACGGCAAGGCCGGCGGCGGCGCCTTCCTCTATCACATGGAGGACGAGCAGGTGATGGTGGGCTTCGTGGTCCACCTCAACTACCAGAACCCCTGGCTCTCGCCCTTCGACGAGTTCCAGCGCTTCAAGACCCACCCCTTCTTCCGCGACACCTTCGAGGGCGGCAAGCGCATCGCCTATGGCGCGCGGGCGTTGTCGGAAGGCGGCTACCAGAGCGTGCCCAGGCTCAGCTTCCCCGGCGGCGTGCTGGTGGGCTGCGCGGCGGGCTTCGTGAACGTGCCGCGCATCAAGGGCAGCCACAATGCGGTGCTCTCCGGCATCCTCGCCGCCGACCACCTCGCCGGGGCGCTGGCCGAGGATCGCGGCCATGACGAGCTTGCGAGCTACGAGGCGGCCTGGCGCTCGTCCGCCATCGGCGCGGACCTGAAGAAGGTGCGCAACGTGAAGCCCCTGTGGTCGAAGCTCGGCACCTTCATCGGCATTCCGCTCGGCGCGCTGGACATGTGGACCAACACGCTGGGCTTCTCCCTGTTCGGCACCCTGAAGCACGGCAAGACCGACGCCGCCTCCCTGAAGCCGGCCAAGGACTGCAAGAAGATCGCCTATCCCAAGCCGGATGGGGTGCTGACCTTCGACAAATTGTCGTCGGTGTTCATCTCCAACACCAACCACGAGGAAGACCAGCAGGTGCATCTGGTGGTGAAGGACATGGCCCTGCAGAAGGCGTCGGAGCACGACATCTATGCCGGCCCGTCCAACCGCTATTGTCCGGCCGGCGTCTATGAGTGGATCGAGGAGGGGGCGGACGCGCCGCGCTTCCAGATCAACGCGCAGAATTGCGTCCACTGCAAGACCTGCGACATCAAGGACCCCAACCAGAACATCACCTGGACCGCCCCCGAAGGCGGCGGCGGGCCGAACTATCCGAATATGTGAGGCGGCGGGGGAGGGGCGGGTTTCTCCCGCCTCTGGTCGCGGCCATTCTCCGCGCCGCCGGTGCGCGGGGCGCGGGCCTGCCCCCACCCCAGCCC
>NZ_JAIVFO010000449.1 GCF_029991245.1 Xanthobacter autotrophicus | reverse complement strand
CCATACCTGCTGTATAAGAAATCGCCCAAATGACACTGTGCATTTCATTAGCGAGTTTAAGTTCTTGAGGAGTTAAAATTTTGGCCAATAAACTCATTTCAGCTTGAAAATAAATCGAAGCAACACAAAGTCTTATGAAAATTAAAATAAATAAAAGCCAAAGCATACTAAGACTTGTGACAAAAATAAGACAAAAAATAGAAATTAATTCTATGCTAATCATGCTGAGTAAAAGTTTTTTAGGTTTATTTTTCTCTACTATGACGCCATTAATAGGAGCAAGTAAAACTCCAGGTAAAAAAGCAAGCATAGCACTTGTAGCTGTTGCCCAAGTAGGAGCATTAAGCTCAACCAAAAGGGTAAAAACTCCTGTTTGAGAAAACCATGCTCCAAAATAT
>NZ_JAIVFO010000448.1 GCF_029991245.1 Xanthobacter autotrophicus | reverse complement strand
TGTTGATAAGATAGCTTCAGGTGATTTATCAGTTAAATTTTATGATGAAGGTGATGAAAGAATTGCTGTTTTCTTTAAAGATTTAAATAAATCATTTGATAAGGTTCGTGCTTTAATAAAAGAAGTTTTAGAATTGAGTGAAAATTTAGCTGCTGCATCTGGTGAAATTTCTGCGAGTGTTGAACAGATAACAGTTGGTATTAGAGAACAAACTAATAACACAGATGAAATAAACAGAGAAATTATTGAATTAAATAATTCTTTAAAAATAACTTCTGAAGCTGTAACCGAAACATTAAGAAAAGCTGAAGTATCAACACATAATGCAGAAAATGGTAAAAAAGTAATAGATAATAACATTCAATCTATTTCGGAAATTTCTAAAACAGTATTTGAGGC
>NZ_JAIVFO010000447.1 GCF_029991245.1 Xanthobacter autotrophicus | reverse complement strand
GCGCGGGTTCACGCAGTCCTACACCTACTTCACCTGGCGCACCACGCGGCAGGAACTCACCGACTACTTCACGGAACTGAACACCGCGCCGGGGTGCGACTACTTCCGTCCCAACGCCTGGCCCAACACGCCCGACATCCTGCCGGCCCACCTGCAGGGCGGCGAGCCCGCGGTGTTCGCGTACCGCCTGGTGCTGGCCGCCACGCTCTCGGCCAACTACGGCATCTACGGCCCGGCCTACGAGCTGCTGGAGCACGAACCGCGCGCGCCCGGCAGCGAGGAATACCGCGATTCCGAGAAATACCAGCTGCGGCACTGGGACCTGGACCGGCCCGGCAGCCTGCGCCCGCTGATCGCCTGCGTGAACCGCATCCGCCGCGAGCATGCCGCGCTGCAGGC
>NZ_JAIVFO010000446.1 GCF_029991245.1 Xanthobacter autotrophicus | reverse complement strand
ACGCCAGGCTCAGCGCGATCGACGCCAGCAGCACGACGGCGGACGCCACCGCGGCGGGCACGTCGCGACCGGCGCGGCCGTGGTCCTTCTGGGCTGGGGACGGTGCCGGCGGACCGGCAGCCTCGGTCATCTGCTCAGACCTCGAGAAGCTCGGCTTCCTTGTGCTTGAGCAGGTCGTCGATCTTGTCGGTGTGGGTCTTGGTCATGCCGTCGAGGCGCTTCTCGGCCCCGGCGACGTCGTCCTTGCCCGCCTCGCCGTCCTTCTCGAGCTTCTCCAGCCCCTGCTTGGCCGTGCGGCGCAGGTTGCGGATGGCGACCCGGCCGTCCTCGGCCTTGTTCCGCGCGACCTTGATGTACTCCTTGCGCCGCTCCTCGGTGAGCTCGGGGAACACGCAGCGC
>NZ_JAIVFO010000445.1 GCF_029991245.1 Xanthobacter autotrophicus | reverse complement strand
ATCCCATTGATGGAACAGTTAATTATCTTTACGGCATTCCTGGCTGGTGTATTTCAATCGGTATCAAGGATGAGTCTGGTCCGCTTGCCGGAGTTGTGTATTCGCCCGCTACTAACTCTCTCTGGAAAGCAAGCCGTGGAGGAGGTGCGTTCCTCAATGGTTCTCCAATTGCTTGTAATGAACCAGTAGCTCTCAATCGCGCACTTGTTGGTTCCGGATTTGCATATGACATTGAAAAAAGAAAAATTCAAGCTGCTCTCGTTTCACGACTTCTTCCTGAGATTCGCGACTTGCGGCGCTTAGGTGCGTGTGCGGTAGATATTTGCCATGTTGCAAGTGGTTCTCTCGACGCCTACTTCGAAGCTGGCGTTAATTAATGGGATTACGCCGCAGCTGGTC
>NZ_JAIVFO010000444.1 GCF_029991245.1 Xanthobacter autotrophicus | reverse complement strand
GCATAGACCTGGTTCAGGAAATGGCTGACGAAGACGATGGCCAGGCCCTCGGCGCGCAGGCGGCGCAGCACCTCGAACAGCTTGCGCACCTCGTCGTCGTCCAGGCTCGACGTGGGCTCGTCCAGGATCAGCACCCGCGCATCGATGCTGAGCGCCCGCGCGATCGCCACCAGCTGCTGCACGGCGACGGGATAGTCGGACAGCAGGCACGTCACGTCGATGTCCAGCCCGATGCGGGCGACCAGTTCGTGTGCGCGCTGCTGCATCCGCGCCCCGTCGATCCGCCAGCCCTGCGCCAGCCCGTGGCGCGGATAGCGGCCGGCGAAGATGTTCTCGGCCACCGACAGGTTGGGGCAGAGGTTGACCTCCTGGTAGACCGTGCTGATGCCCAGGCGCTGGG
>NZ_JAIVFO010000443.1 GCF_029991245.1 Xanthobacter autotrophicus | reverse complement strand
CCACCACCCAGCGCGAGCTCGACGACGCGGTCCGCGTCCGCTGGGCCGTCTTCGGCGGAGAGCTGGGGTTGATGACGGGGTGGATGCCGCCGTCGCGTCGCGAGGTGAGCTGTTTCGACACGCTGGACACCACCGTGCACCTGGTCGTCTATGCGGACGCGGCCCCGGTGGCCACGTTGCGGCTGCTGCTGCCCAACCCGGAGGTGGCGGATGCCATCGGCGGACGGCGGGGGCTGGAGCTGGAGCAGAGGCTGGACCTGTCCGACGTGGTCCGCCCGGGCATGGTCGTCGCGGAGACGTCGCGCTTCTGCGTGCTCGACGGCTGGCGCCACTCCGAGGCCGTCACCCGGCTGCACGCGGGCCTCTACGAAGAGAGCCGGCGGCGCGGCGTGACGCACTGG
>NZ_JAIVFO010000442.1 GCF_029991245.1 Xanthobacter autotrophicus | reverse complement strand
GGCTGGCCGTTGTCTCGGCGCAGGGCCCAGACCTGGCACCGCTCGCCCGCTAGGAACGCGGCGGGATGGGACGGCATGGTCAAGGCTCGCATCTTTGCTCGGGATTAGCGGTGAAACTGGCAGTGCGAGGGCGCCCGACACGCCCGGAACAGGCGTCGGGCCGCTCAACGAGTAGCGGGCATGCTGCGCAATCCGAGGACAAGATGACCGGGTTCTAGCGGCTGCTTTGGCGTTCGCTGTCGGGCACGTCTCGAGGTCAGACGACCGTCCGGTCCTACGTTCAGTAGCGGCGGTGTGACGCGGCCAGCGCTGCAGAGAAGAGTTGGGGTCTGCTCAGCGGTTGAGCCGGATCGCCCGCAGTCAGACACGCTCGGCAGCCGGAGCTACTCGAGCAGCCGGAG
>NZ_JAIVFO010000441.1 GCF_029991245.1 Xanthobacter autotrophicus | reverse complement strand
GGCCCGATCGCCTACCTCGCGGACGGCGCGCACGAGCCGACGGCGATGATCGAATCGCGCCAGCGCGACGTGCTGGCCACCGACGGCATCGCCAGCGCGCTCGCCACGCTGGACGACCGCAGCCGCCGCATCGTGGAAGAGCGCTGGCTGAAGGTGAACGACGACGGCTCGGGCGGCATGACGCTGCATGAGCTGGCCGCGGTGTACGGCGTGAGCGCCGAGCGCATCCGCCAGATCGAAGTGGCCGCGATGAAGAAGATGAAGAAGGCGCTGGCCGAGTACGCCTGAGCCGCCGCCGGCCTGCGGGAGTTCCCGCAGGTGCGGGCCATAATCCGGGCGCGCCACCTCCGCAGGTGGCGCGCCCTTTTTTTCGTTCCCACACGCTGTGCCCCCTGCCATGA
>NZ_JAIVFO010000440.1 GCF_029991245.1 Xanthobacter autotrophicus | reverse complement strand
AAAGAGGAGAGTCAGCAGCTTAATTGCCTGTTAAAGAATTAGAAGCGGGTAAGTATCCAAGAGAATCCGCAGTGTGAGTTGAATCCCAACAAGCATATACTTATTGGAGAATGCCCAACCCAAGTAGCGGTGTTGCGCTTAAGTAATCAGCTTTAAGTGGGAAGGAAAGTCTCTACCCTTAATCCATGTTGTCGAAAGTAAGCTAATGGACATTCGAGTGTCGTTTAACTCAAGTTATAGGAATAGGAATGGAAGAACAGAAAGAATGGAAACATCTAAATTAGCAACTATTTCGCAAGAAACTCCATTATTCAATTCAAAGGACTGTTAGAAAGTAAGATAGATGTCTTTCGGTGTAAGCCCAACTTCACTATATCCCAACTTAACTATAATATAATATAA
>NZ_JAIVFO010000044.1 GCF_029991245.1 Xanthobacter autotrophicus | reverse complement strand
TAACGACGGCAGCGTCAGATCTGTATAAGAGACAGGGATGTCCCCCTCCCCCCTATTGCGCCGGCAGGATGCGCTTGCCGGTGCGCGCGGCGTCGTCATAGACGCGGGTGTCGCCCGGCTTCAGGGAATAGCAGGTGTCGGCGATCACCGGCCGGCCCGCCGCCAGAAGCTGGCTCACGGTGGCGAAGCGGTAGCCCTTGGCCCGCAGCGCCGGGATCAGGATCCTGAGCGCCTCGGCGGTATGCTTGCCGCGCCCGTTGGCGTGCATGAGCACGATGGAGCCGGGGCGGATGGCGCGCAGCATGTCGTCGGCCATGCCCTTGGCGCCGATGAAGGCGGGATCGCCCGAATCCACGTCCCACTGGATGGCGAGGTGGCCGGTGTCGTTCACATAATTCAGCGATTCGGCGCTGCATGAGCCGTAGGGAAAGCGGAACAAGGCGGCGCCGCCGGTCGCCTGCGCCGGTGCGCTCGGCAGCATGCAGCCCTTGGCCTGAACCTCGGTGCGGCGCAGGGCCAGGGCCACGTCCGCGTCGTCCACCTGCCGGCGCATGGCATCCCCGGTGCGCACGGTGAGGTTGGCATGGGACCAGGTGTGGTTGCCCATCTCGAACGTGTGGTCGGCGGTGAGCTGGTCGCCGCGCTCGGCGTGACTCATCAGCCACTTGCCGCCGGCGAAGAAGGTGGCGGCGACATTTTCGGCCCGCAGGTAATCCACCAGGGCGCCGTCGTAGCCGGAAATCTCTGCTGACGCCTCGCACAGGTCGAAGGTGAGGGCGACCAGCTTTTCCCCCGGCGGCAGCTCCACCCGGCGGATGGAGCCGCGCAGGGCCGCCGGCACCGGGGGCAGGGTGGGCGTCGCCACATCGGGCAGGTTCAGCGGCACGCCGGCGCGCGGGCGCACGATCTCTTCGCCGGGCCTCGCCGCCAGCGCCGCGGGCGAATAGCAGGCCGGCCCCGCCGCCGGACCGGCCAGTACCGGATGGACGAGGGCGGGCAGCAGAAGGAGCGCGAGAGGCAAGGCGGATCGGACGGACACGGCAGGCTCGACAGGTGCGAAGGATCGGGCTTCGGCATAGGCCGGTCCGCCGCCCTTGGCCAGAGCGGGCCGCTCACGAGCTGTTGCGCGCGGAAACATCAGCGCGAGCATGGCCGGGGATCAACAGATTCCATTTGAGAAGGGCGCGGCGGCAGGCTAACCGGCGGGACGGCGTGCGCCCACCATCGGACGGCCCTGATCGCAGGATCAAAAGCCCATGAACCTCCTCTCCATCCAGTCCCATGTCGCCTACGGCCATGTGGGCAATGCCTCCGCCGTGTTCCCGCTCCAGCGGCTCGGGGTGGAGGTGTGGGCCATCAACACCGTGCAATTCTCCAACCACACCGGCTACGGGGCGTGGCGGGGGCAGGTGTTCGACGCGGCCGTCATCGGCGAGCTGGTGGAGGGCATCACCGAGCGCGGGGTGCTGTCGCGCTGCGACGGCGTGCTCTCCGGCTACATGGGCTCGGCGGACATCGGCGCCGCCATCCTCGATACGGTGGCGCGGGTGAAGGCGGCCAACCGCAATGCCGCCTATTGCTGCGATCCGGTGATCGGCGATGTGGGCCGCGGCATCTTCGTGCGCCCGGGCATCCCCGAGCTGATGCGCGATCTGGCGGTGCCGGCGGCGGACGTGATCACCCCCAACCAGTTCGAGCTGGAGCTGCTCTCGGGCCGCGCCTGCGCCTTCCTCGACGATGCCATCGCCGCCTGCGATGCCCTGCACGCCCGCGGGCCGAAGGTGATTCTGGTCACCAGCCTCAATGTGGCGGAGACGCCGCCCGATTGCATCGACCTGATCGCCTCGGGGCCGGACGGGCGCTTCCTGGTGCGCACGCCGCGCCTCGCGGTCTCGCTCAACGGGGCAGGGGACGCCATCGCCGCTTTGTTCTTCTTCCACGCCCTGCGCACGGGATCGACCCGTGAGGCGGTTTCCGCTGCCGCATCCTCCATTTACGGGGTGCTGGAGCGGACGGAAAAAGCACAGTCTCGAGAATTGCTGCTGGTGGAGGCCCAGGACGAGTTCGTGCGGCCCTCCCGGCTCTTTCCCGCCTCGGTGATCTGAGGCAAAAATGTGGCAGCCAGACCGTGGCTGCCATGACCCGGAAGACGCCGTGCGCAGAGGCGCGCGGCGGCCACTGAAACCTTTCCACTGAGACCTGCAGAGACCTGTTCGTATGCCGCGCCGCTTCGTCACCCTGGATGTGTTCACCTCCCGCCCGTTCGGGGGCAATCCGCTTGCCGTGGTGCTCGACGCCCAGGGGCTCGACGACGCGGCGATGCAGCAGATCTCCCGCGAGTTCAACGTCTCCGAGACGGTGTTCGTGCTGCCGCCGAAGAATCCGGCCAACCGGGCGCGCATCCGCATCTTCTCGGTGGCCCACGAGATGCCGTTCGCCGGCCATCCCACGGTCGGGGCGGCGGTGCTGCTGGCGCTGGAAGACAAGCTGGTCAAGGGCACCTTGAAGATCGAGGAGCCCATCGGCACCGTCACCTGCGAGGTGACCACGCTGGGCGCGGGCTCGCGCAAGGGGGCGGCGGTGTTCACCGCGCCGCGCAAGGGCGAGCTGGAGGAAGTGGACATCTCCCGCGCCGCCTGCGCCGAGGCGCTGAACCTGGATGAGAGCGACATCGGCTTTGACGCCCACCGCCCGGTGGTGGCCTCGGCCGGCGTGCCGTTCCTGTTCGTGCCGCTGGCGAACCTTACGGCGCTCGCCCGTGCCCGGCCGGACGAGGCGGCCTTCATCAATTCCCTGGGCGGTTTCGGCGAGGCGCTCTACCTCTACACCCTGGACGAGGAGGGCGACGCCGACTTCCGCGCCCGCATGTTCTCCCCCGGCCTCGGCACCGAGGAGGACCCGGCCACCGGTGCCGCCGCCGCCGCCTTCCCCAGCGTCCTGCTCGACGCCGAGAACCGGGTGGACGGTCACCACAAGGTGCGCATCGACCAGGGCTTCGAGATGGGCCGCCCCAGCCGGCTTGACCTCGGCTTCACGGTGAAGGGCGGCCAGGTGCTGGACGCCACCATCGGCGGCTCCGCCGTGGTGATCACCGAAGGGGTGCTCCACATCTGAGCCTTATCAATATGTGGATTTGACAGAACTCACGGAAGACGTGGGGAATAGCGTGCAGTCTGACCTTGGCGGGGGCGGGATCGCTCCTATGTGTGCTGCATCGCAACACTCCCACTGGCTCTTCCGGAGGGTATCCTCATGAGCGCGCCCACCTTGTTCGACAGCTTCCACCTCGGCGACATGACCCTGCCCAACCGCATCGTCATGGCCCCCCTGACCCGCAATCGCGCCGGCGCCGGCTTCGTGCCGAGACCGCTGGCGGCTGAATATTACGCCCAGCGCGCCGATGCCGGCCTGCTCATCACCGAGGCCTCGCAGATCTCCCAGCAGGGCCAAGGCTATCAGGACACCCCCGGCATCTACACCGACGCCCAGGTCGAGGGCTGGAAGGCCGTGACCGACGCCGTGCATGCGCGCGGCGGGCGCATCGTCATCCAGCTCTGGCACGTGGGCCGGGTCTCGCACACCTCGCTGCAGCCGAACGGCGGTGCGCCGGTGGCGCCCTCCGCCATCCCGGCCGCGACCAAGACCTTCGTGAACAACGGCTTCGCCGACACCTCCGAGCCCCGCGCGCTGGAGCGCTCCGAGATCGCCGGCATTCTTGAGGATTACCGCCGCGCCGCCGCCAATTCCATCGCCGCCGGCTTCGACGGGGTGGAGATCCACGGCGCCAACGGCTACCTCATCGACCAGTTCCTGAAGGATGGCGCCAACCAGCGCACCGACGATTACGGCGGCTCCATCGAGAACCGCGCCCGCTTCCTGCTGGAGGTGGTGGACACCATCGTCGCCGAGATCGGCGCCAACCGCACCGGCCTGCGCCTCTCGCCCGTATCGCCGGCCAACGGCATCAGCGACAGCAACCCGCAGGCCCTCTTCAACCACGTGGCGGAGCAGCTGGAAAAGCGCCACCTGCTCTACATCCACGTGGTGGAAGGCGCCACCGGCGGCCCGCGCGACGTGGCGCCGGACTTCTCCTTCGAGGAGCTGCGCAAGCGCTTCACCGGCCCGTGGATGGTGAACAACGGCTACGACCTGGAGCTGGCCCAGAGCGTGATCGGCGCGGGCAAGGCCGACCTCGTGGCCTTCGGCAAGCCGTTCATCTCCAATCCGGACCTTGTGGAGCGCCTGCACCGCGCTGCGCCCCTGAACGAGCCCGACCGCGACACCTTCTATGGCGGCGGCGCCAAGGGCTATACCGACTATCCCACCCTCGCGGACGCCGCGGCGTGACCACCGACGCCGGCTGGGGTTTCAAATGGAACGTGGACCGGCGCATCGCGCCGGTCCATCGGCTTGAGTTCCGCGCCGACCGGGGCGGCTGGCCGGAGATGGACGCCCGCCGCGCCGAGGTGGAGGCCCATTTCGCCCAAAGGGCGGCGGACAATCCGCATTTGTGGAACGGCCCCATCCTGCTGCTGCGCGATTATGCCTTCGCCGAGGGTGTGCTCTCCGGCGGCTTCCGGCAGACCGATTTTGCCGCCTTCACCTTCTGGCGCGACCAAGGCTGGCGCGACCTCGGCATGGTGAACGCCTTCGCGCTCGCCGCCATCGAGGGCGCCGACGGCGGCTTCATCCTGGGGGTGATGGGGGCGCACACCGCTTCGGCCGGACGCACCTATTTTCCCGGCGGCACCCCCGACCCGTCCGACATCACCGCCGACGGCCGGGTGGACCTCCATGCCTCCATGCTCCGCGAGCTTAAGGAGGAGACCGGCCTTGTGCCCGCCGACATCGCCCGCGACGAAGGCTTCACCGGCCTGTTCGACGGCCCGCGCGTGGCGCTGCTGGGCCGCCTGGTCTTCGACGCCCCGGCCGATGCTCTGGCGGCGCGCATCCGCGCCTTCCTGGCGCGGGAGGAGCAGCCGGAGCTGTGCGACGTGGCGGTGGTGCATTCCGAGGCCGACATCACTCCCCAGATGGCGCCGTTCGCCGTGGACTACATGCGGGCGCGCTGGGCGGAGCGGGGGTAGGCGATCCGTTTGCCGGACCAGCGACGGCAAAGCCGGAGCGCCGATCCGTCATCCAGGATAAGATCCTGCGCAGCAGGCGGAACCCCGCCGTCGCTGGGTCAGGAAGCGCTTGCGGCGGCGTCTTGCGCTTAAGCCCCGGCTCTCCTTGTGCTGATCGCTGCAGTCGGCCGGGGCACGCGTGCCCCCTTGCGCCCGCGCCCTCCCTCCGGTATGAGCTTCCTCCCGATCTATCGAGCGAAGAGTAGAGCGCCCCGTGTCGTCCCGTGCGACCAAGACTGCCGCTTCTGCCCCCCGGACCCTCATGGTTCCGGGCAACGCTCTGATTCTGCGCGCGCTCCTTCTCCTTAGCCGCCCCTGAGGGCCGGCCGGGCTTTGCCTGGGCACTCAGGGGACACGCCGCCGCCGGGTTGAAGACCCGGCGCCCGTTTCGGCTTATGATCCGGCAAAACCGCGCCCGACCGATGAAGGGCCCCGCCGGACCGCCAGAAGGACCGTTCCGATGACCGACACTTCCTCTGCCCCCGTCTCCGGGAAGCCCGTATCCGACCGAGACCGCGTCATCATCTTCGACACCACCCTGCGCGACGGCGAGCAGTGCCCCGGCGCCTCCATGACCTTCGAGGAGAAGCTGGAAGTGGCCGCGCTCCTCGACGAGATGGGCGTGGACGTGATCGAGGCCGGCTTCCCCATCGCCTCCATCGGCGATTTCGAGAGCGTGGCGGAGATCGCCCGCCGGGCGAAGAACGCCACCATCGCCGGCCTCTCCCGCGCCGCGCTCAACGATATCGACCGCTGCGCCGAGGCGGTGAAGCATGCCAAGCGCGGGCGTATCCACACCTTCCTGTCCACCTCGCCGGTGCACATGAAGTACAAGCTCCAGAAGCAGCCCCACGAGGTGCTGGAGATGGTGGTGGCCTCCGTCACCCGCGCCCGCAACCATGTGGAGGACGTGGAGTGGTCGTCCGAGGACGGCACCCGCACCGAGATCGATTTCCTGTGCCGCTGCGTGGAAGCCGCCATCAAGGCCGGCGCCACCACCATCAACATCCCCGACACCGTGGGCTACACCACCCCGGCCGAGTACCAGGCCCTGTTCCGCACTGTGATCGAGCGCGTGCCGAACTCGGACAAGGCCATCTTCTCGGTGCATTGCCACGACGACCTCGGCATGGCGGTGGCCAATTCGCTGGCTGGCCTTGCCGGCGGCGCGCGGCAGATCGAATGCACCGTCAACGGCATCGGCGAGCGCGCGGGCAATGCGCCGCTCGAAGAGGTGGTGATGGCCATCGAGACCCGCTCGGACGTGTTGCCCTATCGCTCCGGCATCAACACCAGGATGTTGACGCGCGCCTCCAAGCTGGTGTCGGCGGTGACCTCCTTCCCGGTGCAGTACAACAAGGCCATCGTGGGCCGGAACGCCTTCGCCCACGAGAGCGGCATCCACCAGGATGGCATGCTCAAGCACACCCAGACCTATGAAATCATGACGCCGGAAAGCGTGGGCGTCTCCAAGACCTCGCTGGTCATGGGCAAGCATTCGGGTCGCGCCGCCTTCCGCGACAAGCTCAAGACCATGGGCTACGAACTGGGCGAGAATGCCTTGAACGACGCCTTCACCCGCTTCAAGGACCTCGCCGACCGCAAGAAGGTGGTCTACGACGAGGATATCGAGGCGCTGGTGGACCAGGGCATCGCCGCCGCCTACGATCGCATCAAGCTCATCTCCCTGTCGGTCATCGCCGGCACCCGCGGGCCGCAACGCGCCACCATGCGGCTGGAGGTGGACGGCGTGGTGAAGACCGAGGAGGCCGAGGGCAACGGCCCGGTGGATGCCACCTTCAACGCCATCAAGGCGCTGGTGCCCCACCAGGTGAAGCTCGACCTCTACCAGGTCCACGCCGTGACCGAGGGCACCGACGCCCAGGCGGAAGTCTCGGTGCGGCTGGAAGAGAACGGCAAGGCCGTGACCGCCCGGGCGGCGGACCCGGATACGCTGGTCGCCTCCGCGCAGGCCTACATCACCGCGCTCAACAAGCTGCACATGAAGCGCCAGACCATGAACCCGCAGAGCGCCGTCGGCTGATCCGGCGCTCCATCGTAAGAGACAGCACGTCGCTGCCCCAATTGGAAAGGCCGCCCGGTTGGGCGGCCTTTTTTCTTTGGCCGGCGAGACGGCGCAAACAGGATTCGCCGCCGGTGCGCCGTGCCCGGCGCAGGCCCGGCGCCGCGAAAATTGCACGACGCCTTCGGTCCGGATTCATACATTGCGCTGCCGCATGACGGTGGCAACAATATCGATCCATTCCAATGCATTGGTCCAGATTGTGCGGTGCGCTCCGGCGCCGTGGCGGCAGGTCTCGCGCCGGTCTCGATGCCGGAGCGGCATCCTCATGGGTAGGTTACCTCCATTTCGGACTTGACGCTTGCCGCTACGCGACCTTCAAAAGAGAGAAGGGTGTTCGTCAGAAACGCCCTCAAGGAGGAAACCCGATGCGCATTCTGTCAGCGGCGCTGGCCTTCGCGGCCGCGCTCGGACTTTCGACCGGAACGGCCACCGTCGCCGGCGCCCAGGCCTATCCCAGCCGTCCCATCACCATGGTGGTGCCCTTCGCCGCCGGCGGGCCCACCGACACGGTGGCCCGGCTGGTAGCCGAATCCATGTCCAAGTCGCTCGGCCAGCAGGTGATCGTGGAGAATGTGGGCGGCGCCGGCGGCACCCGTGGCGCGGGCCAGGTGGCCAAGGCCGCGCCGGATGGATACACGATCCTCCTCCACCATATCGGCCACGCCACCGCCGCCAGCCTCTACCGCAAGCTGCCCTATAACCCCGCCACCGATTTCGAGGCGGTGGGCCTCGTCACCGCCGTGCCCATGACCCTCATCGCCAAGAACGGCTTCGCCCCCAAGACCATGGCCGAGGTGGTTGAGTTCGTGAAGGTGAACAAGGACAAGGTGACCTACGGCAATGCGGGCGTCGGCTCGGCCTCGCACCTGTGCGGCATGCTGCTGATGTCCTCCATGGGCGCGCAGATGACCACCGTCCCCTATCAGGGCACGGGCCCGGCCATGAACGACCTCGTGGGCGGCCAGATCGACCTCATGTGCGACCAGACCACCAACACCACCGGCCAGATCAAGGGCGGCAAGGTGAAGGTCTATGGCGTCACCACCAAGGACCGCGTGCCGTCGCTGCCCGACGTGCCCACCATGCAGGAAAGCGGCCTCAAGGACTTCGAGGTGGCGGTCTGGCACAGCGTCTATGTGCCCAAGGGCACGCCGAAGGACATCGTGGACAAGCTGAACGCCGCCATCAGCACGGCGCTGGATGATCCCAAGGTGATCGCCCGCTTCGCCGACCTCGGCACCGAGCCGGAGCCCAAGGACCGCCGCAGCCCGGCCTTCCACAAGGACTTCGTGATCGCCGAGATCGCCAAGTGGAAGCCCATCATCCAGTCCGCCGGCGTCTACGCCGACTGATCGGCCTCCAAACCTCAGGCAAGAGCACGCGTCAGAGGCAAGAGAACGCGACACCCGATCAGATTGCGGTGCCATCTGATCGGTGCTCCAAGCCGGAGTCTTCCGGCAGATGGCGCAGTCGCCGCCCGGATCAAGCCCCCGACGCTGAAGGCCGGCGCCGACCGGCCAGAACCCAACAAGAACAGACGGCCGGACCGGCCGCCGAACGTTCCGCCCGGTGGAAGCTCCTCCGGGCGGTCCCGTCCCGGCATCCGCGTGCCCGGCCGCACCCTCACCTTCCACGCCGCCGCGAGGGGCTCATGCACATCATCCGCAATCCCAGGGACGTCCTTTCGGGCCTTCTGTTCATCGTCCTTGCGCTGCTGTTCGCCTGGCAGACGCAGGAACTGCCCATGGGCACCGCGGTGCGCATGGGGCCGGGCTTCTTCCCGCTGCTGCTTGCCATCCTGCTGGGGGGGCTGGGGCTGATCGTGCTCGTCAACGGCCTGCGCTTTCCCGGCGAGATGCCGAGCGGCATCGCCTGGCGGGCGCTCGGCATCATCACCTTCGCCGTCCTGTTCTTCGGCTTCGCGGTGCGCCCGCTCGGCTTCCTGCCGGCGCTCGCCATCTCGGTGTTCGTCTCGGCGCTGGCGAGCCGCAAGTTCCATGTGGTGACCGCTTTCGCCATCACGGCGGCGATGGCGGTGTTCGCCTGGGGGGTGTTCATCAAGGGCCTGGGCCTGCCGCTGCCGCTGCTCGGCCCGTGGCTCGGCGGCTACTGAGGGGGACGACCATGGAACTCTTTGACAACCTCGCCCTCGGCTTCTCGGTCGCGCTCTCGCTGCAGAATATCCTGTACTGTTTCCTGGGGGTGCTGCTCGGCACCCTCATCGGCGTGCTGCCGGGCCTCGGGCCCATCGCCACCATCGCCATGCTGCTGCCCATCACCTTCGGGCTGCCGCCGGTGTCGGCGCTGATCATGCTGTCGGGCATCTATTACGGCGCCCAATATGGCGGCTCCACCACTGCCATCCTCATCAACCTGCCGGGCGAATCGTCTTCCGTGGTGACCGCCATCGACGGCCACCAGATGGCGCGGAAGGGCCGCGCCGGGGCGGCGCTGGCCACGGCGGCGCTCGGCTCGTTCTTCGCCGGCACGGTGGCGACCTTCCTGCTCGCGGTGTTCGCCCCGCCGCTGGCGGACCTGGCGCTCCAGTTCGGCCCGCCGGAATATTTCTCGTTGATGGTGCTCGGCCTCATCGCCTCGGTGACGCTGGCGTCGGGCTCGGTGGTGAAGGCCATCGCCATGATCGTGCTGGGCCTGCTGCTGGGCCTGTCCGGGCAGGACATCTACACCGGCGCGCCGCGCTTCACCTTCGACCTGCCCGAGCTTTCCGACGGCTTCGATTTCGTGGCCCTCGCCATGGGCATGTTCGGCATCAGCGAGATCATCCGCAACCTGGAGGACGAGCACCAGCGCTCGCTGGTGGCGGCCAAGGTGAAGAGCCTGATGCTGACGAAGGACGAGTTCAAGCGCATCATCGGCCCGGTGCTGCGCGGCACGGCGCTGGGCTCCTTCCTGGGCATCCTGCCCGGCGGCGGGGCGATGCTGTCTTCCTTCGCGTCCTATTCCATCGAGAAGAAGATCTCGAAGACCCCGCGGGAGTTCGGGCGCGGCGCCATCGAGGGCGTGGCCGGGCCGGAGAGCGCCAACAATGCCGGCGCGCAGACCTCCTTCATCCCCATGCTGACCCTGGGCATCCCCTCCAACCCGGTGATGGCGCTGATGATCGGCGCGCTGATCATCCAGGGCATCACGCCCGGGCCGAACGTGGTCACCGAGAAGCCGGACCTGTTCTGGGGCGTCATCGCCTCCATGTGGATCGGCAATTTCATGCTGGTGCTGCTGAACCTGCCGCTGATCGGGCTGTGGGTGCGGCTCTTGACCGTGCCGTACCACGTGATGTTCCCGGCCATCATCGCGTTCTGCTGCATCGGTGTTTACAGCGTGAACAACAATACGTTCGACGTCTATTCCATGGCCCTGTTCGGGGTGCTCGGCTACGCGCTGGTGAAGCTTGACTGCGAGCCGGCGCCGCTGCTGCTGGGCTTCGTCATCGGCCCCATGCTGGAGGAATATCTGCGCCGCGCCATGCTGATCTCGCGCGGCGATCCCTTGGTGTTCGTGACGCGGCCGATCTCCGCGATCCTGCTGGGGCTGGCGCTGGCGGCGCTGGTGGTCGTGCTGCTGCCTTCGGTGCAGAAGACCCGCGAGGAGGCCTTCAAGGAATAGCCGGGAGGACGAGGGGAGGGGCGCACTTCCGCAGCGGGCGCGACGTGCCTGTGGAAAAACCGTCCCTCCCGCTCTTGCCAGCCCCGAACGCATTTGCTACACGGACGCCTCCTTCCGGGGGCACCCCAGGAACGGGCGCATAGCTCAGTTGGTAGAGCAGCTGACTCTTAATCAGCGGGTCCTAGGTTCGAGCCCTAGTGCGCCCACCACTTAAATCAAAGACTTAAGGCGGTTTCACCGTTTCAGTTT
Source organism: Xanthobacter autotrophicus (assembly GCF_029991245.1). Classification (GTDB taxonomy): domain Bacteria; phylum Pseudomonadota; class Alphaproteobacteria; order Rhizobiales; family Xanthobacteraceae; genus Xanthobacter; species Xanthobacter autotrophicus_C. The sequence continues at coordinate 20,444 of NZ_JAIVFO010000044.1, read as the reverse complement.
CGAGAACTGAAACGGTTTTCGCACCGGTTTTCGCCGAAGTCTGCGATCTGACCGCATTGGGTGCGTGTCTCCACTAAATAATCTGCATTCGGCTATGGCTTGGACGAGGGACGATTTGTTCGTGACTCGCCTGGAGCCATCGCGGAAGCGAACCATCCGGTCAGCACTGGCGCGGCCTTACCTTCGTGGACCACGCCGGTGCCGTTCGGAAGCAAAAGGGGCACGGCATCGGGCCTAACCTTCCCGTGTCCTCCTTCATCGACTGGCGTGTGGCCACGCTGTCCGTCGTAGCCATGCTCGCCATGTTCCGGCTCAGGCTCGGGATGCGCGCGATCCTGATGTCATGTGGTGTGGCAGGGATAGCCCTCTCAGCCTTGGGCTGAGCGTAGTCAAATCCGCTGCCACCGTGGCTGACCTGTCCAAAAATGTGGAGGGCACGACGGCGAGCCTGTCGAAATGGGATGCCATTTGAGGCAATCTTCGACGAGACGTCCGAGCCTGTGCGCAGAGGCCCCAAAGCCGCCAGCGGATTTTGCTGAACCAGCATTTCCCTGGACCGCCGAAGAGATCTATTGCGCCGCCCGCTTGCAGGCCTCCAGGGAGGCGACGAGGTCCGCGAAGCGCTCACCCTGCACCACCACATGGGCTTTGAGCAGGGCCGAGGCTGCATCGGCGTCGCCCGCCATGATCGCCTTCACGATGGCCTCGTGCTCCTCGAACGACTTGCCGATGCGCGAGCGCACGCGCAGCTGCAGGCGGCGATATGGCCGCAGCCGGCGTTGCAGCACCCGCGCCTGATCGATCAGGAACTGGTTCTGGCTGGCGTTGTAGATGGCGAAGTGGAACTCCTCGTTCAGCCGGAAATAGGCGTCCGGATCCTTGGCCTCGCAGGCCTGCCTGCAGGCTTCGTGGGCCGCGAGGATAGCCTGGTGCTCGGCTTCCGTCCCTCTGCGCGCGGCAAGGCGCGCGCACATGGCCTCAAGCTCGGCCATCACCTCGAACATCTCGCACAGCCGGTTGGCGGGGATCTCGGCGACCACCCACCCCTTGCGCTGTCGCTTCTCGATGAAGCCCGCCGCCCCGAGCTGGATCAGCGCTTCCCGCGCCGGCGTGCGTGACACGTTGAAGGCGGCGGCAAGCTCCACCTCGTCGAGACGCGCACCGGGCCCGTAGGCGCCGGTGACGATCTGCTCCTCGACGTCTTCCCGCAGCTGCTCCGAAAGGCTGCTGGGGTGCACCTGTCCGCTGTCCACGTGCGTCGAATCCCAAAAAAACGGCTTCTGCATAGATACACCTTGACACCAAATTCTCAATGGCCTTCTCTGTATACAGAAATAGCATCATAAGAATGCGTAAAAGAGTCATCTGCGTACCGTGACTGCCCATACAGGATTCGTGGGCCGGCGCCGAGACGCGGCAGGCTGTGATCGCCTGGCCGCAATGAAGGCAGAGGGAGGAACATCAATGGTCATTTTTGGAACCGCCTTGCTGGCGGCGTGCTACCTCGCGGGCATATGGGTGGGCGAGGCGATCGCGGTGCTCATCGGCGTCAAGGCCAATGTGGGCGGCGTGGGCATCGCCATGATCTTTCTCATTGCGGCCCAGCACTTTCTCAAGACGAAGGGCCTGTTTCCGGCCGACACCGAGAAGGGCGTGACCTTCTGGGCGATGATGTACATCCCCGTGGTGGTGGCCATGGCCGCGACGCAGAACGTGGTCGTCGCCATCAAGGGCGGCCCCATCGCCCTCCTCAGCGCGGTGGGCTCCTTCCTGCTGTGCTTCGGCGTGGTGGCGCTGATCAACCGCTCCATGCAGCGCCACGCATCGCCGGAAGAGGCCGACGCATCGGCCGCGCTCGCCTCCGCCCCCGACGCCCTCAAGTCCCGGTAGGAGCGCGCCATGCTGCACATGCTGGAAAAGACCATCGCCGACAATCCGCTGATCACCGCCTTCGCCTTCGTCGGCGTGGTGATCTGGGTGTCGAACCAGATCGGCCGCCACCTGACCGGCGGGCGCGTGGCGGGCTCCGCCATCGCGGTGCTCGGCGGCCTCGCGCTCGCCTATTGGGGCGGCGCCGTGACCGGCAAGGCCAAGGGCCTTGCGGACATCGCCACCTTCAGCGGCCTTGCCCTCATGGGCGGCGCCATGATGCGGGACTTCACCATCGTCGCCACCGCCAGCGAGGTGCATGTGGACGAGGCGAAGAAGGCCGGCTGGCTCGGCGTCATCGCACTGCTGCTCGGCACCGTGCTGCCCTTCATCATCGGCGTGCTGGTGGCCTGGTCGTTCGGCTACACCGACCCCATCGCGCTCACCACCATCGGCGCCGGCGCGGTCACCTACATTGTCGGGCCCGTCACCGGGGCAGCCATCGGCGCCTCGTCGGACGTCATGGCCCTCAGCATCGCCACCGGGGTGGTGAAAGCCATCATGGTGATGGTGTTCACCCCCGTCTTCGCCCGCTTCATGGGGCTGTCGACGCCGCAATCGGCCATGGTGTTCGGCGGGCTCGCCGGCACGGTGAGCGGGGTCAGCGCCGGCCTTGCCGCCACCGACCGCAAGCTCGTGCCCTATGGCGCGCTGGTGGCCACCTTCCACACCGGCCTCGGCTGCCTCCTCGGACCCTCCGTCCTCTATCTCGCCGTCAAGGCCATCACCTGGTGACCGGAATGCTGCAACAGACCGCGCCCGCAACCGCCCCATCTTGCGCCCCGTCTTCCGCCCCCGCCGCGCGGGACTGGAACACGCAGGCCCGCAACCGGGAGGCGCGCCTCGCGCGCGCCGCCCCCCTCGCCCGCGGCAAGGTGGTGAAAAGCGCCGACGCGGCGGCGCTGCTGGAGGCCATCCTCGAGACCGGCGACCGCGTCTGCCTGGAGGGCAACAACCAGAAGCAGGCGGATTTCCTCGCCAAGGTGCTGGCGGGGCTCGATCCCGCCCGGGTGAACGGCCTGCACATGGTGCAGTCGGTGCTCGCCCTGCCGGAGCATCTCGACGTGTTCGAGAGCGGGGTCGCGTCCCGGCTGGATTTCTCCTTCTCCGGGCCGCAGGGCGCGCGGCTTGCCCGGCTGGTGTCGGGCGGGCAGATCGCCATCGGCGCGATCCACACCTATCTCGAACTGTTCAGCCGCTATTTCGTGGACCTCACCCCGCGCGTCAGCCTGGTCTGCGCCCAGGCGGCGGACCGCAACGGCAACCTCTATACCGGGCCGAACACCGAGGACACGCCGGTCATCGTGGAGGCCACCGCCTTCAAGCGCGGCATCGTCATCGCCCAGGTGAACGAGCTGGTGGACACCCTGCCGCGGGTGGACATTCCCGCCGACTGGGTCGACTTCGTCATGGCGAGCCCGAAGCCGCACTACATCGAGCCGTTGTTCACCCGCGATCCGGCGCAGATCTCCGACATCCAGGTGCTGATGGCCATGATGGCCATCAAGGGCATCTATGCGCCCTACGAGGTCAACCGGCTCAACCACGGCATCGGCTTCGACACCGCGGCCATCGAGCTGATCCTGCCCACCTACGCCGAAAGCCTCGGCCTCAAGGGCAAGATCTGCCGCCACTGGGCGCTGAACCCGCATCCGGCGCTGATCCCGGCCATCGAGGCGGGCTTCGTGCAATCGGTGCATTCGTTCGGCTCCGAGCTGGGCATGGAGGCCTATATCCGCGCCCGGCCGGACGTGTTCTTCACCGGCCCGGACGGCTCCATGCGCTCCAACCGGGCCATGTGCCAGGCGGCGGGCCATTATGCCTGCGACCTGTTCATCGGCTCGACCCTGCAGATCGACCTCGCCGGCAACAGCTCCACGGCGACGCTCGGGCGCATCGCCGGCTTCGGCGGCGCACCCAACATGGGGGCCGATGCCCGCGGCCGGCGCCATGCCAGCCCCACCTGGCTCAAGGCGGGACGCGAGGCCCGGGCGGGGCGCAACCTGGTCCCGCGCGGGCAGAAGCTGGTGGTGCAGATGGTGGAGACCTATCGCGAGCACATGCAGCCCGCCTTCGTCGAGACGCTGGATGCCTTCGCCCTCGCCGAGAGCGCCGGCATGGACCTGCCGCCGGTGATGATCTACGGCGAGGATGTCACCCATATCCTCACCGAGGAGGGCATCGCCAACCTCCTGCTCTGCCGCACCGACGAGGAGCGCGAGCAGGCGATCCGCGGCGTGGCGGGCTACACCCCGGTCGGGCTCGGCCGCGACAAGCGCGCAGTGGAGAACCTGCGCGACCGCGGCATCATCCTCAGGCCCGAGGACCTCGGCATCGACAAGCGCAGCGCGACGCGCGACCTGCTCGCCGCCCGCTCCATCAAGGACCTCGTGCGGGCGTCAGGCGGGCTCTACGACCCGCCCAAGCGCTTCCGCAACTGGTGAGGAGACACCCATGGAACGGCTGACCTTCACCTATGCCGGCGGACGGCCGGCAACGCGCAACGCAAAGGCCACGCTGGCGGGCGTCGTCGGCTCCGGCAATCTGGAAGTGCTGGTGGAACCGGTGGCGCAGGATGGCGCCGTGACCATCGAGGTCACCACCGCCGCGGTGGGCTTCGGCCGCATCTGGCAGGCGGTGATGGACGATTTCTTCGCCCGGCACGGCCTCGGCGACCTGCGCATTTCCATCAACGACGTGGGCGCGACGCCGGCGGTGGTGTCGCTGCGGCTCGACCAGGCGATCGAGACCTATCTGGGAGGCGGGCAATGACCAGCTATTACGAGGCGAGCGCCCGCGAGCGCGTCGCCGGCCTTCTGGACGCGGGCTCGTTCATCGAGATCCTGCCGCCGCAGGAGCGGGTCATGAGCCCCCATCTGCTTCAGCTCGACACCCCCGCCGCCTTCGACGACGGCATCGTGGTGGGCGAGGGCCGTCTGGGTGGACGCCCCATTCTTGTGGCGGCCCAGGAGGGCGGCTTCATGGGCGGGGCGGTGGGGGAGGTGCACGGCGCCAAGCTCACCGGACTGCTGGAGCGGGCGCTGGACACGCGGCCGGCCGGCGTGATCCTGCTGGTGGAATCCGGCGGCGTGCGCCTGCACGAGGCCAATGCCGGGCTCATCGCCGTGTCCGAGATCATGCGCGCGGTGCTCGCCTTGCGCGGCGCCGGGGTGCCGGTGATCCTGCTCGATGGCGGGCAGTTCGGCTGCTTCGGCGGCATGGGCATCGTCGCCCGGCTGTGCGACGCCGTCATCATGAGCGAGGAAGGCCGGCTCGGCCTGTCCGGCCCGGAGGTGATCGAGACCACCTGCGGGGTGGAGGAGTTCGATTCCCGCGACCGCGCCTTGGTCTGGCGCACGGTGGGCGGCAAGCACCGCTACCTGCTGGGCGAGGCGGCCGAAATCGTCGCCGACGACATGGCGGCCTTCCGTGCCGCCGCCATCGCGGCGCTGGAGCACGCCCGGCCCGACCTGTCGCTGGCGGCGCTGGAGGCCGAGCATGCCGGCCTCGGCGCCCGCATCACGCGCTTCGGCGCCTGCCGCGATGCGCTCGACATCTGGCGCGACCTCGGCTTCGAGGCGCCGGACCGCCTGCCTTTGCTCGAAGCCGACGCGTTCCGGGCGCTCGCAGCCGGACGGAGGGCCTGACATGGACACGCAAACCCTGGACGCCGAAACCCTGTTCGACCGCCTCTTTCCCGAAGGCCACGCCATCACCCGTGACGGCCTGTTCTTCTCCGGCACCGGCACCAGCGCGGGCCGGAGCGTTGCCGTGATCGGCAGCGTGGATGCCGCGCCCATCGGCGTCGAGCTTGCCTTCCGCATGGCGGGCGAGGTGCTCGCCGTCGTGCGCGACCATCCCGGCCGGCCCATCCTGCTGCTGGTGGACACCCAGGGCCAGCGCCTCAGCCATCGCGACGAACTGCTGGGCATCAACGGCTACATGGCGCACCTCGCCAAGTGCCTCGCCCTTGCCCGCAACACTGGGCATCCCATCCTCGGGCTCGTCTGGTCGCAGGCGGTGAGCGGTGGCTTCCTCGCGAGCAGCCTGTTCGCCGACCGCTGCTTCGCACTGAAGGAGGCAGAGGTGCGGGTGATGAACCTGCCCGCCATGTCGCGCATCACCAAGATCCCGCTGGAGCGGCTGGAGGACTTGAGCAAGACCTCGCCGGTGTTCGCCCCCGGGGTGGAGAACTACTGGCGCATGGGCGCCATCGAGGCCCTGTGGAGCGGCAACCTCGCCCGGGAGCTGGCTGCGGCCTTCTCCACCCACGAGACTGCCGACCGGCGCCGCGCCCGGGGGGCGGAGCGGGGCGGCCGCAGGCTCGCCCTCGACGTGGCCGAGCGGGTGCGCCATGGCGCCCCGTGATCCGGCGCCCACCCATCCGCAAGTGCGGCGTCACGATCGGGTCTGGCTCGCCCCGCACTGGCGGGAGGCCCTCGCCTTCCCGCTGCCCGCGGCCGAGGCCCCGGTGGTTGCCGACTGGATCGCGGCCGGCCGGCCGCTGGTTGCCGCCCGGCCAGTCTCCACCGATCCCGAAGACGGCATCCGCCTCGGCCTCGCCTTGCCCGGCCGGCGCCGGGTCGGGCTGGTAATCGAGGCCGGTGCCATCAGCGATGTCGCGCCGCCCCTGACGCTTGACGCGACGGCAGCGCTCGCGCCGGCATCCTGGCGCGTCCCGCTTCTGGACCTCGCCGCCCAGCTGGACGCGGCGGGCCTTGCCCCCCGCGTGTTCGGCTCCCTTGCCTGGCACGCTCTGGCGTGCGACGGCATGGAGGGGCGGGACACGGGCTATCTCACCGCCGCGTCCGACGTGGACCTGCTGCTGTTCCCCGCCGACGCTACCGCCTGCATCGCGGCCGGGCGGATTCTCGAGGACTTCGCGGCAGCCCATCCCGGTCCGCGGCTGGATGGCGAGTTCGTGCTGCCGGATGGCGGGGCCGCGGCGTGGCGGGAAGTCCTCGCCGGGCCCGAGCGCGTCCTCGTCAAGCACCTGCGCAACCTCGCGCTTCGTCCCACGGCGGAGCTGTTCGGCGCCAGCGGACGGGAGGCGGCATGAGGCATGTGCGCGAGATCGGCGCGGCATCGCGCCTGTCGCTCTCCATCGGCCAGCGCGCCGTCACGGCGCTGCACCAGGAACTGGTGCTTTATCCCAAGCCGGGGCTTGTGAGCCTCGTGGACAACGGCGCCCATGACGACATGGACGCCGTCACCTTCCTGCGCAGCCTGTTCGCCTTGCGCCGCTATTTCCAGGACATCGCGGACGCGGGCATGAGCGCTGCCCCGTTCAGCGAATTGCAGCGCCTCGGCATCGCCGCCGAAGCCCGCATGCTGAAGGCGACGGGAGGCATCAACACCCATCGCGGTGCCATCTTCTGCATCGGCCTGCTCGCCGCCGCCACGGGCTTCCGGGTGGCGCGCGGCCTGAGCCTGGCGCCCGACGCCCTGGTCGCCACCGTGCTGGAGCAATGGGGCGACGCCATCGCGGCCGCCGCCGGAGCCGCGCCCGCGAGCCACGGCCGGCGGATGGTCGCCCGCTTCCGGGCGCGCGGTGCGCGGGAGGAGGTGCTGTCCGGCTTCCCCACCCTCATGGCGGTGGCCCTGCCGGCGCTGAAAGACACGCTCGCCCGCCTGGGCTGTGCCGAGCGGGCCCGGGTCCAGACCCTTTTTGCTGTCATGGCGCGGCTCGACGACACCAACCTCCTCCATCGCGGCGGCGCGGACGGGCTCGCCTTCGTGCGCATGCAGGCCTCAGCCTTTCTGGAGGCCGGCGGCGTTGCGGCCCCGGACTGGCGCGCACGGGCGCTAGGCCTGCACCACGCCTGCATCGCGCGTCATCTGTCGCCGGGCGGCAGCGCCGACATCCTCGCGGCGGCGATCTTCGTCCAGTCGCTGGACCCGTGAGGCGGCAGGATGACCCTCGCCATCCTCTGCCCCGGCCAGGGCGACCAGACCCCCGGAATGCTCGACCTGCTGCGCGGATCGCCGGCGGCGAAACCCCTGCTCCATGTCCTCGCCGAGGTGATCGGGCACGATCCCCTGACCCTCCCGCCCGACCTGTGCCACGCCAACGCCATCGCCCAGCCGCTGGTGTGCACCGTCGCCCTCGCCACCTTCGCCCTGCTGCGGGACCATATTCCCGAGCCGGCGGTGTTCGCCGGCTACAGCGTGGGCGAGCTTGCGGCTTACGGCTGCGCCGGAGCCTTGGCGCCTGAGGAGGTGGTGCGGCTGGCGCGCCAGCGCGCGGAACTCATGGACGCGGCCAGCGCCGAGCCCGGCGGCCTGTGCGCGGTGCGCGGGCTCGACCGGGCGGCGCTCGCGGCCCTGTGCGGGCAGACCGGCTGCTTCATCGCCATCGTCAACGGCGAGGACCGCTTCATCGCCGGCGGACGTGCGGCGAACCTCGCCGCCCTCGACCGCGCGGTCGAGGCGGAGGGCGGCAAGGTGACGCCCCTGTCCATCGCCATCGCCTCCCACACGCCCCTCATGGCACCGGCGCGCGAGCCATTCCGCGCGCGGCTGCTGGAGGCCGCCTGGCAGGCCCCTTCCGCCCCGGTGCTGGCCGGCGTGTCGGGCGCCGCCGTTCGCAACCGGGCCAAGGCCATCGAGGCGCTGGCCACCCAGATCGACCATCCCCTCGACTGGGCCGCCTGCCTTGATGCCCTTGACGAACGGCGCTGCACGGTCCTGCTGGAGCTGGGGCCGGGCAGCGGCCTGTCGCGCATGGCCCGCGAGCGCCTGCCGCACCTTCAGGCGCGCGCTGTGTGCGAGTTCGCCAGCATCGCCGGCGTGGCGTCCTGGGTCCGCCAGCATCTGGAAGATCCAGATGAGCACTACTTTGGCGGACTAACGGATTGATAGCGCTGACATATTGAGTTTTGCGCGCAGATTGGGGCGCAGGCCATGGCGAGCTGGGATGAGGCGTTGGGGGTATATTCCGGAGCCGTTTGTCGCCCTGCTGGGGCACAAGAAGCGGCGACAGATGTGCCCGCTCTCCCGTGGCGGGGCTGATCGGCCCGGGCGAGGGCAAGAGCATGCAGCCTATGGCCGAGCGCCTTGATCCGGCGCGGTACGACCGCGTCCCCGCCATTCCCGATTCGGCGCGGCGACTTGCGCAAGAGCGGCGGTGCGGAACCTCGGCCCCGGGACGAGCGCCATTCGCCCGTGCGGGGCCGTTCACATGGAACGATTGACGCGGCGCAACGTTTTTCCTCGCAGTTGTGGTCAGGCTTTCGCGCCGTGGCAGCACGAGTGGATTGAGGAATGAAAATCATGGCCGACGCAAATCTCGCCCAGGACACCCGCGCGAACATCGAAGCGCAGATCATCGAGTTGAGGAATGAGATGGGCCGCCTGAGCAAGTCGCTTCAGGCGCGCGCTTCCGATGTCGCTGAAGATGCCGAGGATGCCTTTGAGACTGTAAGGGCTCGGGCGACCGGCGCCGCAAAGACGGTCCGCCGGCAGGCGCACGCGGTTTCCGAGGCCATCGGGGACAATCCCGGCACGGCCGCTGCGGTGCTTTCGTCTGCGGGCGTGATGGGGCTTCTGGTGGGCTTCGCCGCCGGCTACATCCTGGCCAGCGGCACGCGGCGCTGAACGACCCGCCGTTCGTTTCCGACCGAAGGCCCCGCCGCGTGCGGCGCCTTTTTGCGTCAGGGAGCACCGGTGGTGATCCAGGGCTGGACTGGATTGAAGGCCAGCGAAGTCGATTTGCTTCCGCATGTGGCACAACAATGTGGAATACGGATTTCGACTGTGGCGCTGCGCCTCAAATACGCAAATGCCGGCTGCGGGAGGGTATTGAACGCATCTCCCGGAAAGATGAGCCGCGAACGGCAGCTTTCATCCGCGCCGCACCGTTTCGGGGAGAGACCTCCCCATCGGGGCGTGGCGTGGTGGTCGCGCAGGCCATGGAACCTCGGCCCAAAGGAGCCGTAGACGAGCGGCCCGGCATTGCAGTGCAGCAGGCAAAACGCCTCCCCTTACCGCAATGCGGCAAGAATATATTACCCCCAGGTCAAGGAACGGGGTGAAGTCCGCGCGGATTTCTGCTTTACTCCCGTTCCAACAAAAGCTCCCGGAACGACGGGGTGCGGGAGGGATATTGTGACATTCGAGACGAACGGTCGTTCGCGCCAGCCCATTGGACGTGTTGCGGCGAGGAGCATCGCCGCGGGTGATGACGTGGCGCGCCAGAGCGCGGCGATTCTCGTGGTGGCGTTTTCGTGCGCCGCTTCGGGCCTCCTGATGGGGCTTTGCCTCGCGGCCGCGCACTGGCCGGCCCTGGCTTTCGTATTCGGCGCCGTGCTTGCGGGCACGGGCGCGTGGTTCGCCAAGGGTCTCGTCGCCCAGATCAAAGGCTGATCGCGCGATTTCTCAGGCGCGATTTTTCAGGATGGCGTCCGGCCGGTGGGCCGGGCGCCATCTTTCGTTCGGGATCCTGCCGTTGTGAACCCCGCCGGTGTGAACCCCGCCGTTCGCCGGGGCCGGCCCCCTGCCTTTCATCCGCCCGTGCGGCCGTCAGCCGGCGGCGAAGGGATGGCGCGCGCTTGCGATCCGCGCCAGCACGTCCGTGGGCCGGGGCGTGCCGCTCACCGCCCGCGCGATGGCAAGGCGCGTGGCCTCGTGGTTGAAAGCCTGGATCTTGGCGTTGTCGCTGGCATCCCAGTGGATGAAGACGCCGACGCAGATGAAGACGTCATCGGCCTCCTCCACCGGAATGATGCCCTCGGCCACGCAGTCGGTGACCGCCTTGGCCACCGCATATTGCGCCGGGCCGAACATCTGCACCGCCTGGCGGGCGTCCTTGATGGTCACCTTGTTGAACAGCACGGTGGCGGGCTTGGCGAGGAGATTGGGCTCCACCACGGCGAGCAGGGTGGTGAAGCCGTCCTTGTTGTTGGTCAGGGCGTTCACGAATGCGATCTCGGCGGAGGAGCCGCGCGGGCCCATGATGAGGTCGATATGGGCCACCTCGTTGCCCTCTCCCACCAGGGCCTCGCCCACCATCAGGCGATCGATCTTCGGCATGAAACCTCCAAAAATGCGCGACGTGCTGAAAGGCGCCCCCGGCCTCGCCGGAGCCATTTCGCTTTTCATGCAATAACCTGACCGCGTCGGGGCCAGCGGTTTGTCGCATTGTCCTGGCGTGGATTCGGCGGCGCGGCCGAGGCCGGCCTACTGGACCTCGAACGGCAGGTTCCCCGTGGCGGCGGCGCCGCGGCCGTCGCGCACCGTGACGAAGACGCGGTAGCGGCCCGGCGGCAGGCCGGCGATGCGGACCCCGGCGGGATGGGGCTCGTGGATGGCCTGGGGGAAGCTCGGGGGCACCGGCTCGGGATCGCCGCCGACGCTGCGCACGGTGGTCTCGGCCATGACCTGCCATTCCACCTTCAGCGAATCGCCGTCCGGGTCGGTGGCGGCGAGGCGCACATGCGTTTCGCTTCCGGCGGCCAAGCGCGACGGCCCGGCGAAGCCGAGGGTGAGGATGCGCGGCGCGTGGTTGGCCCCGCCCGGCGGCGTGCCGCCCCAGATGTCGGCCATGGCTTCCACCGTCTCGGTCCATTCGCCGGTGGGCAGCAGCAGGGAATACCAGGTGGGTGTCACCTCCTGCTTGTGACCCCACAGGAACGGCATGGCGCCCACGCCCGCCTGCTTGGCCGCGAGCAGGTAGCGCCGCACGCGATCGGCCTTCTGCGAGGAGGTGGGCTCCATCGGCGCGCCCCACGGCGCGGTGGGGGCGTCCCAATGGCCCTGCGCGCCCATCTCGGTGAGCATGATGGGTCCGGTCCAGCCCTGGGCCCGCGCGCGCTTCGCCGAGGTGAGCAGGCCGTCGCCATAGCCGTTGATGCCGAGGACGTCGATGCTCGGCGCGAGGCGCTTGACGAGCGCCGCCTTGTCGTTTCCCACCTCGGCGAGGGCCGCCATGGTGGGGTGCTGGCCGTCCAGGGTCTTGACGAGCTTCGCCGCCTCCTCGATGGCGGGCCACACCGGCAGGGCTTCCTCGGGGGAGAGATCCACCTCCACCTCGTTGCCGATGCCCCACATGAGCAGCGCCGGATGGGTGCGATAGCGCTCCACCATGTGGCGCAGCACCTCCATTTGCTGGGCCACGGCGGCGCGGTTGGCATAGTCGAAGCCGACCCGCGGATGGCCGAGCCAGAAGCCGACGATCACCTTCAGCCCGGCGCGCTGGGCGGCGTCGAGGATCTCCCCCGGTTCCTGCCCATAGGTGCGCACCACGGTGGCGCCGAGGGCTTTCAGCTCGGTGAAGCGGGCCTCGCCGCTGGCGCCGTTGGGAATGAAGGGCTTGCCGTCCACGACGATCTCGGCGCCGCGCACGCTCACCTGCGCGGCATGGAGGGAGGACGGCATCAGGACCGCGCTGAGCGCGATGAGGAGGATACGACGCACGGGAACCAGACTCGCGTTGAAAACCTTGGCCACTGCACTGCACCATGAAGGGTGCAGGACCGTGACGGCAACATCAACTTTTGCCGACGGCCCCGGTCTGCGACCGGTGCCAAGAGGGTTTCGCTCATGTGCCGCGCGGGCTGACCCCATGGTCGGTGAGGCCCGCTCACCGACCCTGGGTATGAATGCGGGCGTCCCGCGCCGGCCTCCTTCCGCCAAGGCTGAGGCGGCAGGCGGGTGAACGGGGCGGCCGATCTGCTATAAGGCCGGCGTTCGCGGCAGAAGCTGAGGTTTTCCGCATGTTCGTGCTGGCCCATCTCTCCGATCCCCATCTCGGCCCCATCCCCGAGGCGCGGATCTCCGAGCTTCTGGGCAAGCGCTTCTTCGGCATGATGAACTGGATCGGCGCACGGCGGCGCAATTTCGGCGCGGCCACCCTCGCGCCGCTCCTCGCCGACATGCTGGCCCAGGCGCCGGACCATATCTGCGTCACCGGCGACCTGGTGAATGTCAGCCTGCCGGCGGAATTCGATACCGGTGCCACCTTCCTCGCCTCCCTCGGCGCGCCCCAGAAGGTGAGTGTGGTGCCCGGCAACCATGATGCCTATGTGCGCTCGGCCATGCACTATCACCTGGAGCACTGGGCGCCCTTCCTCGCCGGGGACGACACCCACCCCCACACGCCGGTGGACGTGGACGCCTTCCCCTATGTGCGCCGGCGCGGGGCGGTGGCGGTGGTGGGCGTATCCACCGCCGTGCCCACCGCCGTATTCCTTGCCAGCGGGCACGCGGGCCGCGGCCAGCGCGCGCGGCTCAGGGACCTGCTGGCGCGGCTGGGCCAGGAGGGCCTGTTCCGGGTGGTGATGATCCACCATCCGCCGGTGGGCGAGCGCCCTTTCCACCGCGACCTGCGCGATGCCGCGCAGGTGCGCGCTGTGCTGGCGGAGGCGGGGGCCGAGCTGGTCCTGCACGGCCATGACCATCGCGCCTCCCTCGGCCAGATCCCGGCGGCGGCCGGCCCGATCCCGGTGGTGGGCGTGCCCTCCGCCTCGGCCGGGCCCACATCGGAGCGCGGTCCCGGCGGCTATTGCCTCTACCGCATCTCCGGCGCGCCCGGGACTTGGCGGTGCGACATGGAACGGCGCGGCTATGCAAGGGATGCAACGAGCGTCCAGTCGCTGACGCGTCAGGTGCTCATCGGGGATGAGCATCCATCCTGACCGCCGTGGCGAAAGAGTGCCTGCGAAAAGGCATGGACATGACTGATTGTAGAAAAGTGTAACAACTTGTAATTCAAAGCGGATTACGGAACTTTAAGTTGCCCGCAGGCGGTTCGGGTCCGATGCTTCCTTCGCCCTTGAAGGAGGACTGCACATGAAACGAGCCGTTATTGCCGCCACCGCCGCTGCACTTATCGCCGGCTCGGCGGCGACCTTTGCCGCCAATTCCAACGCCGGTCCCGATGCCGGCGGGCGCTGGCATCCCAGCGCCGAGGATCGCGCCATCCTGACCGACGCGCGCATCGTCGCCCTGAAGACCGCGCTCAAGCTGACCCCCGATCAGGAGAAGCTCTGGCCCGGCGTGCAGTCCACGCTGCAGCAGGTGTCGAAGGATCGCTTGGCCCGTCGCGACGAAGCCCGCGCCGCCCGTCAGGCTGCCCGCGAGTCCAATGCGGTGCCCGATCCCATCGCCCGCATGCGCGCCATGGCCACCCGCATGGATGCCAGCGCCACCGACCTGCGCAAGATCGCCGACGCTGCCGACCCGCTCTACAAGACCCTGGACGACGGCCAGAAGCAGCGTCTCAACCTGATGCTGCGCCAGCAGTTTCACGGTGGGGGCGGCGGCCATCACGGCCCGCGCGGCGACGGCCCGCGCCGCGGTTGATCCACAGGCCGTGGACCCCCAATGGGGCCCACGGCCTGCGGCCCGCACCATCAGACCCCGGCATCGCTTGCCGGCCGAGCTTGCCGGCCGATGCAAATCGGCCTGGACAGTGCGACCTCGCGGCCTTGATCGATGGCCGGTGATCCTGTCACCGGCCATCGGCCGTTGGTGCGGGGTGGATCCAATCGCAATGTCCGGCAACGTCCATGAGAATCCTTCATGGATCCGTTGACGATTATTGATTTTCAATAGGGCCGGCCAATCCATAGAATGGCTGTGAAAGGCGCGCCCTGGCGCCGCACAGCGAGTTTTTCCATGTCTGCCACGTCCTCGGTGCCGGCGCCCTCCGGCACGCGGCGCGCGCTTCCGGCCATGCTCATTCTGGTCGCCGGCTGCGTCATCGCCCTCATCACCTTCGGCCCGCGCTCGGTGTTCGGCCTGTTCCTGCTGCCCATGTCGCAGGAGTTCGGCTGGGGGCGCGACGTGTTCGGCCTCGCGGTGGCGCTCCAGAACCTGCTCTGGGGCCTCGGCTCGCCGTTCGCGGGCGCCATCGCCGATCGCTTCGGCACCGTGCGGGTGATGTGCTGCGGCGCGCTGCTCTATGCCGCCGGCCTCGTCCTCATGGCCTACGCCGACACGCCCGGCATGCTGCATCTTACGGCCGGCGTGATGGTGGGCTTCGGCCTGTCCGCCGCCTCGTTCAACCTGGTGCTGGCCGCCTTCGGCAAGCTGCTGCCCGACCAATGGAAGTCCATCGGCTTCGGCGCGGCGACGGCGGCGGGCTCCTTCGGCCAGTTCCTGTTCCCGCCGCTCAGCCGCGCCCTGATGGACACCATCGGCTGGCACGAGACGCTGATCGTGTTCGGCGCCGCGCTGCTCATCGTCATGCCGTTCTCGCTGGCGCTGGCGACCCGTGGCGTGGCTGCGTCAAAGCCTCTGGCGGGGGCGGCCGCGGCGCCCCAGCAGGGCATCGGCGCCGCCATCGGCGAGGCGCTGCGCCACCCGAGCTATGTCATGCTGGTGCTCGGCTTCTTCACCTGCGGCTTCCAGCTCGCCTTCGTCACGGTGCACATGCCGGCCTTCCTCGTGGACAACGGCATGAGCCTGTCGGTGGGCGCCTATACGCTGGCGCTGATCGGCCTGTTCAATATCTTCGGCTCGCTCACGGCGGGCTTCCTGTCGAGCCGGATGTCCCGCAAGTGGCTGCTGGCCTGGATCTATGCCGGGCGGGGCGTGGCCATCGCCGTGTTCGTGCTCATGCCCATCACGCCGCTCAGCTGCTACGTGTTCGGGGCGGCCATGGGCTTTTTGTGGCTGTCCACCGTGCCGCCCACCTCGGACCTGGTGATGCTCATGTTCGGCACCCGCTACATGGCCATGCTGTACGGCTTCGCCTTCTTCTCCCACCAGGTGGGCGGCTTCCTCGGCGTGTGGCTGGGCGGCACGCTCTACGTGGCGACGGGCTCCTACACCTGGGTGTGGTGGCTCTCGGTGGCGCTGTCGTTCGCCTCCGCCGCCATCAACCTGCCCATCAAGGAGCGCCCGGTGGCACGGGAGCCGGTGGCGGCCTGAGGCCGCCACAGTTCGGGTATCTGGGCGGCCTGGCCGCCACAGTTCGGGCACGCTGGACGCCTAAGCACCCCCTCAGGGGCCGGGACAGCGACCTTTCCGCGACATGGAAGGCACGCTCCCGGCAAAATCCGACGCGGTGGAGGCCTTGGGTGTTCTCCTGCTGTTCCGGACTCTTGACAACAACCCGCGGTCTCTGCGCAACGTGGTAGGGATCAAACAGGTATTCGCGAACGAGCCATGCGCAGCATCCTTTTCGCGGCCTTGGGCTTTGCCGCATTCGCCAGTGGCCCGGCCTTAGCCCAGCAGAACTCCGGCCAGCAGCTCTCGGCCCAGCAGGCGCGCGAGTTTGCGGTGGGCAAGATGTTCTCCTTCAGCTGCTTCGAGGGATCGAAGGGGGCAGGGCGGATCTATCCCGACGGCTCCGTCGCCGGCATGATCACCATGCCCGACAAGGAGCCGCGCTTTGTCCGGCTGCCGGCCAACACCCTGCGCGTGCGCGGGGAAAATGTGTGCGGCTTCGTCAAGGGCATGACCTTCGAGCCCTGCTTCGACTTGGTGAAGACCGGGCCGGGCTCCTTCCGCGGGTCGCTGGCCGGCGTGCAGACCATGTGGTGCGAGTTCGTGAGCGCCGGCGGGGACAAGTCCCAGGTGGCCTCCCGCCGGGCCAAGTCCAAGCCCCGCAGCTCCACCGCCGAAGCCTCCGCGGAATAATCCCGGCCGATCAGGCAGCCGTCCGGCTGTTGGCCTGAGCCTGAGTGACGCCCCCTCGGCATCGCTCAAGACAAGGGCCGTTGGCGCGGGTGCTTCAGCTCCCGACCGTCAGGCCCTCGATCGCCAGGCTCTCCGCCGTCGTCAACGCCTCGCGGCCTTCGATGCGGCTGCGCAGCTTGCCGATCTCGCGGCCCGCATGCTCCATGAAGGTGCGCACCCGCGCCGTGGCCTTGATGTCCGGATGGGTGAGCAGCCACAGGCCGGATTCCACGTCCGCCTGCGGCGGCATGACCTGGACGAGGCCCGGCGTCACCGCCGCGATGAAGCAGGGCAGAACCGCGAGCCCGATGCCCTCGGCCGCCGCTTCCGCCAGCCCCAGCACCGTGTTGACGCGATAGACGATGCGCTCCTCGTCCACCCGCTCGCGCAGCCATTTCGCCGGCTTGATGCCGCCGAGATTGTCGGAAAACCCGATCCAGTCGTAGCGCTTGAAATCGCCGGTGCCGAGCGGGGGCGCGGGCGCGAGGTCGGCGCGGGCATAGATGGCCCAGGCGATGGAGGCCATGCGCCGGCCCACCAGCGTGTCCCCCGGCCGGTCGCTGGCACGGATGGCCACATCCGCGTCGCGTTTCGACAGGCTGAGCGACTGGTTGGAGATGACCACGTCGAGCCGGATCTCGGGATAGGCCTTGAGGAACGAGGCAAACACGGGCGTGAGCATGTGCACCAGCAGGGTGTCGTTGGTGGTCACGCGCAATTCGCCGGAGGGGCGCAGGTCCTGGCCGGTGATTCGGCGCTCCACCGCCAGCACTTCGTCGGCCATGCGCTCGGCGAGGCGCACCATCTCCTCGCCGGTGGCGGTGGGTACGTAGCCGGAGCGCGCGCGCTCGAACAGACGGGCGCCAAGCTGGTCCTCCAGGGCGCCGAGCCGGCGGAACACGGTGGAGTGGTTGACCCCCAGCTGCTCGGCTGCCCCCGCGAGCGAGCCGCTCTGCGCGATGGCCTGCACCAGGCGGAAATCGTCCCAGGCGATCATTGCGAAACCCACGCAATCATTTGATTTGCACGAATGCAAACTTCAACTTGATTTCCTGAGTATGGCGTTGCGGCTTTGCGAAAGCTAGAGGTGGTGCCACATCAAACCGGAGATCACTCCCATGGTTGACACCCGCACCGCTCCCTACGGCCTCTTCCTCCTGCGCGTGGCGCTGGGCCTCATGTGGCTTTCGCACGGCCTGATGAAGGTGTTCATCTTCACCGTTCCCGGCTTCGCCGGCTTCCTCACCAACAAGTTGGGCCTGCCCGGCTTCCTCGCCATTCCCTTCATCGCGGCGGAAGTGATTGGCGGCCTGCTGCTCATCGGCGGCGTCTATGCCCGCCAGGTGGCCATCCTGCTCATCCCCGTCATGCTCGGCGCCCTCAACTACCACCTGCCCAACGGCTGGGTCTTCTCCGCGGCCGGCGGCGGCTGGGAATATCCCGCCTTCCTCGTGGTGGCGTCCCTGGTGGTGGCCCTGGCCGGTGAAGGCGCCTTCGCGGTGAAGCCCGCCGCCCTCATCCCCGGCGGCCGCCGCGCCCTCGCCTGAACGTCCGCGACGCAAGGGTTGCCAAGGAAAAGGCCGGCTCCGCAAGGGGCCGGCCTTTTGCTGTTCCAGGGGCGTGTCGCCGCCTCAGTGGGCGCGGGACAGGCAGAAATCCACCGCTTCCATCAGCGCGTCCTTGGCCGGGCCGTTGGGGAACAGGGCCAGCGCATCCTTGGCGATGGCGCCGTAGTGGCGCGCCCGCTCCACCGTGTCGGCGATGGCCCGGTGGCGGGTCATGAGGCCGATGGCCTGGGCGAGGTCGGCGTCGTCCGCCTCGCCCTTTTCCAGGCAGCGCTGCCAGAAGGCGCGCTCGGTGGCGTCGCCGCGGCGGAAGGCGAGCAGCACCGGCAGGGTGATCTTTCCCTCGCGGAAATCGTCGCCCACATTCTTGCCGAGCTTGGCCTGGCTGCCGCCGTAGTCGAGGGCGTCATCCACCAGCTGGAAGGCGATGCCGAGATTCATGCCGTAGGAGCGGCAGGCGGCCTGCTCGGCCTTGGGCCGCTGGCCCAGCACCGCGCCCACCTCGCAGGCGGCGGCGAACAATTCTGCAGTCTTGCCGCGGATCACGGCGAGATAGTCGTCTTCGGAGGTGGCGGTGTTCTTGGCGGCGGCGAGCTGCATCACCTCGCCCTCGGCGATGACGCAGGCGGCGGTGGCGAGGATGTCGAGGCAGGTCATGGAGCCCACCTCCACCATCATCTTGAACGCCTGTCCCAAGAGGAAGTCGCCCACCAGCACGCTGGCCTCGTTGCCCCACAGCTTGCGGGCGGCCAGCTTGCCCCGGCGCATGTCGCTCTCGTCCACCACGTCATCGTGGAGGAGGGTGGCGGTGTGCATGAACTCCACGGACGCCGCGAGCTTCACATGGCCGTCGCCCCGATAGCCGGAGAGCGACGCGCAGGCGAGCGTCAGCATCGGCCGCAAGCGCTTGCCGCCGGAGGAGATGAGGTGGTTCGCCACCTCGGGAATCATCGCCACGTCGGAGCCGGTGCGCGCCAGGATGGTGGCGTTCACACGTTCCATGTCCGCTTTCACCAGGGCGACCAGGGCCTCGATGGACGGCTCGTTGGGCTCGAACGGTAGGACGAGGGCCAAGAAACGCTCCCGCTTGTCTTTCTTTGGGGCGCACCATAGGGATGCTGACGGGTTCCGTGCAAGCGCCGGGCGGTTTTCTTAGGGCCGGGCAGCTGCGCACATTGCCGCTAGTCCGGGTGGAATACGATGCAGGAGCTGGTGCGGACCAACGATCTGGTGCTCATCGGCGCCATCGAGGCGCTGTTTACCTCTGCCCAGATCGGGCACATGGTCGCGGACCAGTATATGAGCGTCATGGAAGGCACCATCGGTATCCTGCCCCGCCGCCTGCTGGTGGTGGATGAGGATGTGGTGCGCGCCCGGCGGCTGCTTCAGGAGGCCGGCTTCGGCGCGGCGCTCCGCGATGGCGACTGACGCTGCGGCACCTGTAACAACGACCGACAGCGTTCTCGGCGGCCGACTGACGCTGCGTCAGCCTCTGGCGGGCCACCGGGTGGGGCACGACGCGCTGCTGCTCGCGGCCTACGCCCCGGCCGACCGCCGCCGCGTTGTGGATCTCGGTGCCGGGGTGGGCAGCTGCGGCCTCGCCTTCCTCACCCGCGTGCGTGAGGCGCAGGCGGTGCTGGTGGAGATCGCACCGGAACTGGCGGATCTGGCGCGGGACAATGCGGCATTGAACGGCCTGTCCGCGCGGACCGAGGTGGTGGCAGCGGATGTCACCGGCCTCGGCCGGCCCTCCGGACCCGCACTGCCGCAGGCGGGGGCGGCGGACCTCGTGCTCACCAACCCGCCCTTCAACGATACGGCGCAGCACCGCATCTCCCCGGACGAGGCCCGCGCCCGCGCCCACATGGCGGACGGCGCGCTGCTGGAGGACTGGGTGCGCGCCGCCGACCGCTGCCTCGCGGCGCGGGGCGTGCTCTGCCTCATCCACCGGCCGCAGGCGCTGGCCGAGCTTCTTGCCGCGCTCGACGGCCGCTTCGGCGCGGTGGAGATCCTGCCGGTGCATCCCCGGCCCGACCGGCCGGCGGTGCGGCTTCTGGTGCGCGCGGTGAAGGGGCGTAGAACGCCGCCGGCCCTGCTGCCGGGCCTCGTCCTCGCCGAGGCGGACGGCACGCCGACTGCCGCAGCCGATGCGGTGCTGCGACAGGGGGAAGGTCTGGCGCAGGCCTGAAGGTGGGCGGTGTCTCAGTTTGAAATCTGCGGCTTCGACTGGGCGCGCTCTGAACCCTCTCCCGCACTGAAGCCGGATGTTTCCGGCTTCAGCTCTGGGGAACCGAACTCGGCAACAGCCGAGTTCGGGCGGGGGAGGGC
>NZ_JAIVFO010000439.1 GCF_029991245.1 Xanthobacter autotrophicus | reverse complement strand
GTCCGGGGCGTTGTGGTCCGGCGTGTCCATGATCAGAGTCCCAGCTTCTTGAGGATCAGCGTGACTTTCTCTTCCAGCGTCGCCTTGGTGAAAGGCTTGACGATGTAGCCGGCCGCGCCGCCCTGGGCGGCCGCGACGATGTCTTCCTTGCGGGCCTCGGCCGTGACCATCAGGACGGGCAGGTGCTTGAGCTTGTCGTCCTTCTTTATTTCGGCCAGCAACTGGAACCCGTTCATGTTGGGCATGTTGATGTCGGTGACCACGAAGTCGAACTTGCTGTTGCGCAGCTTGTTCAGTGCCACGACGCCGTCTTCGGCCTCGTCGGCGTCGGTAAACCCGCTTTCCTTGAGCAGATTGCGCACGATGCGCCGCATGGTGGAGAAGTCGTCAACGATCAGGAAA
>NZ_JAIVFO010000438.1 GCF_029991245.1 Xanthobacter autotrophicus | reverse complement strand
GTGAGGTGATGGGGCTCGACGCCGACTTCGGCCGCGCGTTCAGCAAGGCCCAGACCGCGGCGTTCGGCTCCTTGCCCACGAGCGGCCGGGTCTTCGTCTCGATGGCCAACCGCGACAAGCGCTCGATGATCTTCCCGGTCAAGGTGCTCTCCGACCTCGGCTTCGAGATCCTCGCCACCCAGGGGACGGCCGAGGTGCTGCGCCGCAACGGCGTGCACGCCGTCGTGGTCCGCAAGCACTTCGACGGACCCGGCCCGAACGGCGAGAAGACGACCGTGCAGATGATCAACGACGGCGAGATCGACCTGGTCATCAACACCCCGCACGGCTCCTCGGGAGCGGGCGGCTCGGTCCGTGTCGACGGCTACGAGATCCGCACCGCCTCGGTCGGCGCCGACATCC
>NZ_JAIVFO010000437.1 GCF_029991245.1 Xanthobacter autotrophicus | reverse complement strand
GCAGATCCTGCTGCTGCTGTTCGCGGCGGTCACGCTCGGCGGCCTCGGTACGGCGTTCGGGGCGCTGGTCGGCTCGCTGATCATCGGCCTGGTCGTCGAGCTGGCGCCGGTCTTCGGAGCGCCGGGCGACCTGAAGTACGCCTCCGCACTCGTGATCCTCATCCTGCTGCTCATGGTGCGCCCGCAGGGCCTCCTGGGACGCGCCGAGCGGGTCGGCTGAGGGCCGACAGGAAAGGTTCGACCACATGAGCACTGTCTCCGAGTCCATCCCGACACCGGACCAGGTCCAGGCGGGGGACACCCAGGCCGGGGTCTACGACCCCAACGACCCGCAAGGGCCGCCTCCCGAGCGACGGTTCCTGATCGGCGCCTCGATCTTCATCGGGTACTTCATCGTCATCC
>NZ_JAIVFO010000436.1 GCF_029991245.1 Xanthobacter autotrophicus | reverse complement strand
ATATAATGGTACAGGGGTAAAAGCAAATTTAAATGATTATACACTGAGAATTTATTCTGACGGTGCAACTACTCCTACTTATGAACTGCCTTTAAGTGGCTATCTTGAAGATAATGAAACTATTGTTATAAAAAATAGTGCTGCTACATTAAATTATAATGGGATAGCAATTTCCTGGGATAATTTGAAATTTGATGGCAATGATGACGTATCACTTTATAGAATTTCAACCAAGTCAGACATTGATGTTGTTGGTGTTATCGGACAAAATCCGGGAACTGAGTGGAAATATCTTACTTCTTGGACAACCAAAGAACGAACTTTAAGAAGAAAAAATTCTATTACAAATCCAGTTGTTAACAAAAATAATTTTGAAACCTTAGGCATAGAATGGGACTATGC
>NZ_JAIVFO010000435.1 GCF_029991245.1 Xanthobacter autotrophicus | reverse complement strand
TACTACAGCAGTTGGATTTGCAAAAAAAGGCTTTGATGTTATTGGATATGAGATAGATAAAAATAAAGCTTTATTGATTAACGACGGAAAAATACCATTTCATGAAGAAGGATTGCCAGAAGCATTAAATGATGTTTTGGGAAAAAAGTTGAAAATCACTAACGATGCAACAGAAGCTTTAAAAGAAGCTAAAATTATATTTTATTGTATTGGTACACCTATGAGTGAAGATGGAAGCGCTGATTTGAGTTTTTTATTGGATGCGCTTAGGACAACTGCAAAAAATTTAGATAAATGCCAAAAAGAGCCAATTTTGGTGATAAAATCCACAGTTCCACCTTCAAGCTGTAAAGAAGTTTTTATTCCACATTTAGAATCTTTGGGTCTTAGTGTAGGGCAAAAA
>NZ_JAIVFO010000434.1 GCF_029991245.1 Xanthobacter autotrophicus | reverse complement strand
GGTCGGGGAAGAGCATCTGCACCTCGTACACACCGTCCTCGAGCTCGCTGCGCAGCTCGTAGCCGGCGCCGCGGCGGAACACCTTCATCATCCCGCTGTTGCTCATCAGCACGTCGGCGGTGAGGCCGCGGACGTCGTGGGAGCGGGCGTACTCGACGGTGCGCGCGTGCAGCGCCGACGCCAGGCCGGTGCCCTGCCACCCCGGCTCCACCATGTAGGCGACCTCCCCCAGTCGCTCGCGGGGGTCGAGGTAGTAGCTGCTGGTCGCCACCACCCGCTCGGACTCGGGCGGGCCGACGACGGCCGCGAAGGCCATCTCGTCGTGGTAGTCGACGTTGCACAGGTGGTCGGCCGCGCGATCGGTCAGCGACCTGAGCTTCTGGAAGAAGCGCGTCTGCACGTC
>NZ_JAIVFO010000433.1 GCF_029991245.1 Xanthobacter autotrophicus | reverse complement strand
TGAAGGGATAGGCCAGGTGCAGCGGCGCGCTGCGCAGCACCCAGATCCACAGCAGCGTGGTGATGCCGTACAGCGCCAGCGCGACGATGAGCCAGCCGTTGAACAGCCAGTCGGTGAGCACGGGCTGCGGCGGCAGCTGCATGGCCGCCTTCTTGAACAGCAGCTGTCCGACGGAGATGCCGAACACGCACAGGAGCGTGAGGGATGTGAGTAGCAGCGACATGGGGCGAAGGGATGCAACAGGAAAACTATTCAGGGCGCTGGCGCTTCGTGCCGCAGCGCCAGGGCGGGAAGCAGCACCAGCGGCAGCACGAAAAAGGGCAGCAAATAGCGGTACTCGCCCGCGGAGGAGAGCAGGAAGATCGCACCGCACTGTAGCGCCATCGGCAGGGCCACGATGAGC
>NZ_JAIVFO010000432.1 GCF_029991245.1 Xanthobacter autotrophicus | reverse complement strand
GTGCAGTCCAGCAGCCGCATCGCCTGGATCGACCGACTCGGTGAGGGGATGCTCCCCACCCGGGAGTCGGTGATCCAGGAGGGCGACCTGCTGCACCTGGTGATGCGCGAGGAGAACGCCGCCGAGGTCTTCGCCGTGATCAACAAGGGTCCGGAGGACCACTGATGCGAGTCGCCATCGCCGGGGCCGGCGCCGTGGGGCGCTCCGTGGCCCAGGAGCTCATCACCAACGGCCACCAGGTGCTGCTGATCGACAAGGACCCGGTCTCGATCAAGCCCGACCGGGTGCCCGAGGCCGAGTGGCTGCTCGCCGACGCCTGCGAGCTGTCCTCGCTGGAGGAGGCCCGCCTCGACCAGTGCGACGTCGTCATCGCGGCCACCGGCGACGACAAGGCCAACCTGGTC
>NZ_JAIVFO010000431.1 GCF_029991245.1 Xanthobacter autotrophicus | reverse complement strand
GTAGCGCAGTCCGCCGTCGATGTATTTCTCGATCGTGTCCAGGTCGCGGATGCCGCCGCCCAGCTGCACGGGCAGGTCGTCGCCCACCTCGTTGAGGATGGCCTTGATCGCGGCGTAATTCTTGGGCGTGCCGGCGAAGGCGCCGTTCAGGTCCACGAGGTGCAGGCGCCGCGCGCCGGCATCCACCCATTTGCGCGCCATGGCCGCCGGGTCTTCGCCGAAGGTGGTGGATTGATCCATGTCACCTTGCTTGAGGCGCACGCAGTGTCCGTCCTTGAGGTCGATGGCGGGGATGAGCAGCATGATGGAGGAAAAAGATGAAGGAATGCCGTGGCGGACGGAGTCCGGCCGGGGTGGGAGGAAGGCGGAGGCGGAAGGATCAGGGCTTCCAGTGGAGGAAGTTG
>NZ_JAIVFO010000430.1 GCF_029991245.1 Xanthobacter autotrophicus | reverse complement strand
GCCCAGAATAATTCCCCAGATGGAGTCGGAAAGCGCAGCGATAACGCTACCGGCGGCAAACACCGCCAGCCCACCGACAATTAATGGTTTGCGACCAATGCGGTCGGAAAGCAGGCCAAACGGAATCTGAAAAACGGCCTGAGTCAGACCATAAATACCAATGGCAATACCGATTAATGCTTCGCTGGCACCTTGCAGAGCCATGCCGTACGTGGTCAGAACCGGCAGAACCATAAACATGCCCAGCATGCGCAACGAGAATACGGTCCCTAAACCCCAGGTCGCGCGCCTCTCACCTGGCGTCATTTTATAATCGTTCATTACCACCCCTTAAAAAAATGCCCACATAGTGTAGTGCGGAGCGCATGTTGGGTAAACAGAGTGTTAATGAGAAAATATTACAG
>NZ_JAIVFO010000043.1 GCF_029991245.1 Xanthobacter autotrophicus | reverse complement strand
CTCCCCAACCCTCCCCCGCACGCGGGAGAGGGGGCAGAATTGCGCGGAGTGGAGGGCCTTCTGCTCCAGCCTCAGTGCGCCAGTTCCAGCGCCACCGCTGTGGCCTCGCCGCCGCCGATGCACAGGGAGGCGATGCCGCGCTTGAGGCCGTATTTCTGCAGCGCCGCCAGCAGCGTCACCATCACCCGCGCGCCGGAGGCGCCGATGGGATGGCCCAGCGCGCAGGCGCCGCCGTGGACGTTCACCTTGTCCTCCGGCAGGCCGAGGTCGTGGATGGCGGCCATGGGCACCACGGCGAACGCCTCGTTGATCTCGAACAGGTCCACGTCCTTGAGATCCCAGCCGGTGCGTTCGGCCAGCTTGCCCACCGCGCCGACGGGGGCGGTGGCGAACAGGTTCGGCGCCTGCGCGTGGGTGGCATGGCCGACGATGGTGGCGAGCGGGGTGAGCCCGCGCGCTTCCGCCTGCGACCGGCGCATGAGCACCAGGGCCGCCGCGCCGTCCGAGATGGAGGACGAATTGGCCGCCGTCACCGTCCCGCCGTCGCGGAAGGCGGGCTTGAGGGTGGGGATCTTGTCCAGCTTGGCCTTGGGCGGCTGCTCATCGGCGGCCACCACGCGCTCGGCCTTGCCGGCCTTCACCGTGACCGGGGCGATCTCGGCGTCGAAGGCGCCGTCCGCCATGGCCTTCTGCGCCTTGGTCAGGGAGGCGATGGCGAAGGCGTCCTGCGCCTCGCGGGTGAACTGGTAGGCCTCGGCGCAATCCTCGGCGAAGGTGCCCATGAGGCGGCCCTTCTCGTAGGCGTCCTCCAGCCCGTCGAGGAACATATGGTCGAGCACCCGGCCGTGGCCCATGCGATAGCCCGCGCGGGCGCGGTCGAGCAGGTAGGGGGCGTTGCTCATGCTCTCCATGCCGCCCGCCACCGCCACCTCGGCCGAGCCGGCCAGCAGCAGGTCATGGGCGAACATGGCCGCCTTCATGCCGGAGCCGCACATCTTGTTGACGGTGGTGGCGCCGGTGGAGAGCGGCAGGCCGGCCCCCAACGCCGCCTGACGGGCGGGGGCCTGGCCAAGGCCGGCGGGCAGCACGCAGCCGAACACCACCTCGTCCACCGCCTCCGGCGCGAGGCCGGCACGGGCCAGCGCCGCGGCGATGGCGGTTGAGCCGAGGATGGGGGCGGCCACATCCTTGAAGTCGCCCTGGAACCCGCCCATGGGGGTGCGGGCGGCGCCGACGATGACGATGGGATCTTCCGTGCGGGTGGTCATGGGATCGTCCTTCCGGGGCAAGAGTCAGAGCGGGGCAAGGTCAACGCGGACGGCAAGGTCAGCGCGGGGGCATGCGCAGGGCGCCGTCGAGGCGGATGACCTCGCCGTTGAGCATGGTGTTCTCGCAGATGTGCCTGACGAGGGCGGCATATTCCGCCGGCCGGCCGAGCCGGGGCGGGAAGGGCACCGTCTTGCCCAGCGACTCCTGCACGTCCGGCGGCAGGCCCGCCATCATGGGCGTCTCGAAGATGCCCGGCGCGATGGTGACCACCCGCATCCCGAAGCGCGCCAGCTCCCGCGCCACCGGCAACGTGAGCGCCGCGACGCCGCCCTTGGAGGCGGCATAGGCGGCCTGGCCGATCTGGCCGTCGAAGGCGGCGATGGAGGCGGTATTGATGATGACGCCGCGTTCGCCATCGGCGTCGGGCTCTTCCTTCACGATGGCGTCGGCGGCAAGCCGCAGCATGTTGAAGGTGCCGATGAGGTTGATGCCCACCGCCCGCGCGAAGCTGTCGAGCCGGTGCGGCCCTTCGCGGCCCACCACCTTCTCGCCGGGCGCGACGCCGGCGCAATTCACCAGGCCGTGGAGATGGCCGAAGGCCTCGCGGGCGAGGGCCACGGCGGCGATGCCGTCCGCTTCGCTGGTCACGTCCGCGCGCTGGAACCGGGCGCTTTCGCCCAGCTCGGATGCGACGGCGTTGCCGGCCTCGGCATTGATGTCCACGATCACCACCCGCGCGCCTTCGCCCACCAGCATGCGCGACACCGCGGCGCCAAGGCCGGAGCCGGCGCCGGTGACGATAAAGACGCGACCGTCGATCTTCATGAGGTCCTCCCCGTGGTGGTGTCTATGGGCTCTTGCGGCCGCTCCTGTTCGCAGGGCCGGTTGATCCTTCATCTAGCGAAAGGCGAAGTGGCATTCGATGGCGCAATCGATCTAAAATGATGAGCGGTTTTGCCATGAAGGAGCCTCGCCCTGGAACGGCGCATGATTTCCGCCGGCTTCGTGGACGACGCGCTGGACTGCCTCGCCCGGCGCGGCATCGATCCCGCGCCGGTGCTGGCGCAGGCGGGGCTTACCGTGCCGTTCGGGGCCGCGGTCTCCGCCGAGCAGTATGGCGCGCTGTGGCTGGCCGTGTCGCAGGCGCTGGACGACGAATTCTTCGGCCTCGGCGGCCGGCCCATGCGGCTGGGCAGCTTCACCCTGCTGTGCCACGCGCTCATGGGTGCCGCGACGCTGGAGCAGGCCCTGCGGCGCGCGCTGCGCTTCCTGAAGGTGGTGCTGGAGGATCCCGAAGGCGAGCTTCAGGTGGCGGACGGGCTCGCCGCCATCGTGCTGAAGGACGTGGGCGCCGCGCGCTCGGCCTTTGCCTACCGCACCTACTGGATCATCGTCCACGGCATCACCTGCTGGCTGGTGGGCCGGCGCATCCCGCTGCGGCAGGTGGATTTCCGCTGCGGCCCGCCGGAGCATGGCGCCGATTATCGCCTGTTCTTCGGCGCGCCGGTGCGCTTCGACCAGCCCGTCAGCCGGCTCGCCTTCGACGCCGCCTTCCTGACCCTGCCGGCGACCCGTGGCGAACGGGCGCTGAAGGATTTCCTGCGCGGGGCGCCGGCCAATATCCTGGTGCGCTACCGGCACGACCAGGGCCTCGCCGCGCGGGTGAAGGCCCGCCTGCGCGCCGCGCCGGCCACGGCCTGGCCGGGCTTCGAGGACCTCGCCCGGCAGTTGCGCCTGCCCGCCTCAACGTTGCGCCGGCGCCTCGCCGACGAGGGCCAGACCTATCGCGACATCAAGGACGAGCTGCGCCGGGTGCTGGCCGAAACGCTGCTGCGGGACGGCGCAAAGCCGGTGGGCGAGATCGCGGCGGAGCTGGGGTTTTCAGAACCCAGCGCCTTCCATCGCGCCTTCCGCAAATGGACGGCGCAGAGCCCGGGGGCCTACCGGCGGGGCGCTGCCTGAGGCGCTGTCAGCCCGCCAGCGTCTGCGTTTCCGCCGCGACCGTCGCCTGGCCAATCTCCTTCAGATGCTCCTGGAGGGCGAGGCGGTCGAGGGAGCGCAACGGCAGCGCGACGAAGATGGCAATGCGCCGATGGAGCAGCCGGTAGGCATCCGCGAAGGCAAAGGACAGCTCCGTGGCGGTGCCGTTTGCAAGCTTGGGGTCGGGAATGCCCCAGTGGGCCGACATGCGCCGCCACGGCTCGCCGGGCAGCACCGGACAGGTCTCGTTGCCGGCGTCGTCGCAGACGGTGAAGACGAAATCGAAATGCGGCGCATCCGGCCCGGTGAATTCGGTCCAGCTCTTCGAGCGCAGGCCGCTGACGTCGTAATTGAGGCCGGCGAGAAGCTTCGTCGTTTCCGGATGGACCTCTCCGGTGGGCGCGATTCCTGCGGAATAGGCCTTGAAATGGCCCTGGCCGAGCCGGTTGAGAATGCTCTCGGCCATAAGCGAGCGCGCCGAATTGGCCATGCACAGGAAGAGGACATTGAAGACGTGATCGTCAGGCATGTTTTCCTCCACCGACCTTTTTTCTGCGTGTTGGTGCTGGTCTGGCCAAGTAACGCAAGCGCTGCTTTGCCCGGCTGTCAACTCGCCGCGCCGTCAAATCTTGGGCACCCCTGAATCGCGGCGGTACGGGGCGGGGCGAAACCGTCCCCACAGCGCCGCCTTCGGTCCCCTTCCGCGCGGGCCATTTGACGGCTGGCCAAGCCCTCACTACCTCTTGCGCGGTTCGGCGCCGGTGCGGCGCACTGGAGGCCGTGTTGTCCGTCGTCACATCCATCCGCAAGTCGCTGGTTCCCATCCATCGGGAAGGCTACCCCTTCATTGCCATCGCGGTGGTGATCGCGCTCGGGCTCATGGTGTTCTCCACCTTCCTCGGCATGATCGGGGTCGGCCTCGCCATCTGGACCGCCCTGTTCTTCCGTGATCCGCCGCGTGTGACGCCGGTGCGCGACGGGCTGGTGGTGGCGCCGGCCGACGGGCGCATCTCCCAGGTGGGCCTGGCGCGGCCGCCGCGGGAGCTGGATCTGTCCGACGAGCCGCTGCTGCGCGTCTCCATCTTCATGAACGTGTTCAACGTGCACGTGAACCGGGCGCCGGTGACCGGCCGCATCGAGCGGCTCGCCTACAAGCCCGGCCTGTTCCTCAACGCCGACCTCGACAAGGCGAGCGAGGACAACGAGCGCAACGGCCTCGTGATCTCCACGCCCTTGTGCCGCGTGGGAGTGGTGCAGATTGCCGGCCTCATCGCCCGCCGCATCGTCTCCTTCGTGCGGGAAGGTGAATCGATCGGCGCCGGCGAGCGCTTCGGCCTGATCCGCTTCGGCTCGCGGGTGGATGTCTATCTGCCGGTGGGGACCAGGGTTCAGGTGTCCGAAGGCCAGCTGACGGTGGCTGGCGAGACGGTTCTGTGCGATCTGTCGGCCCAGCAGCCGCGCGAGACGGCCTATCGGGTGAGCTGATGGAAACCCCTTTTCCCCCGTTCGATCCGGAAGGCCGGCCGCGTCCCCGCTTCGGTCGCCTCGGCCGGGTGCCGCTGCGGGTGCTGCTGCCCAATCTGGTGACGCTGCTCGCCTTGTGCTCGGGGCTGACGGCGGTGCGCCTCGCCATCGAGGAGCGGATCGAGCTGGCGCTGGCCGCCATCGTCTTCGCCGCTTTGCTCGACGGCATCGACGGCCGACTCGCCCGGGCGCTGAAGGGCACGTCGCGTTTCGGCGCGGAGCTGGACAGCCTCGCGGACTTCGTCAATTTCGGCTGCGTGCCGGCGCTGATGCTCTATTTCTGGGGGCTCAAGGAGACCGGTTCGGTGGGCTGGATCGCGGCGCTCGCCTATGCCATCTGCGCGGCGCTGCGCCTCGCCCGCTTCAACGTGATGCTGGACGATCCGCACAAGCCGCCGTTCGCCGGCGACTTCTTCACCGGCATCCCGGCGCCGGCGGGGGCCATCACCGTGCTGCTGCCCATCTACCTGGAGTTGATCGGCGTGCCCCACGGGGGCGTGAGCGCGCCGCTGGCCCTCATCTATTGCCTGGCCATCGCCTTTCTCATGATCTCCACGGTGCCTGCTTGGTCCGGGAAGACGTTGGGACGGCGGGTGCGGCGGGACATGGTGCTGCCGCTTTTCGTGGCGGTGGCGATCTTTTTTGCGCTGCTGGCGAGCTATCCGTGGATCGTGCTCTCGGTGTGCTCGATCATCTACCTTGCACTGCTGCCGGTTTCCACCTTGCGATACCGCCGGCAGATGACGGCATGGCGCGCCGGGCGATCCGACGGCATCCCCGCCGCCTGAGCGCGGGGAGACGGCGCCGAACTGTCGGCAATCAGATTGCATGCAATTGGCGCAATCGTGCGTAATTATTGTGCATCGCGGCGTGTCTACGCCGGGCGCAGGACCGGGCATGTTCTGCTCCAGGTATCTGATCTGAAATATAATTCACATTTTTGTATGCAATTGGCATGCAGCTTGAATGGGAAGGGTGACTATCACCATTGGGGATGCCGTCCGATGAACCGCCGCGAATTCGTGAAGTCTGCGTCCGCCACCGCCGTCGCCACCGGAACCGGTGTCGCCGCCCCTGCGGTGTTCTCCTCGGCGCAGGCGCAGGCGCGCAACGAGACGCTGCTGATCGTGTCCGAGAGCGGACCCAACAACCTCGATATCCACGGCGTCGGCACCAACGTGCCGGGCTATGAGGCGAACTGGAACACCTACGACCGCCTCATCACCCACGAGATGACCGAGAAGGACGGGGTCCGCTACTACGACCGCGACAAGCTGAAGGGCGAACTCGCCGAGGACATGAACATCGGCGACATGTCGGTGACGTTCAAGCTGAAGAAGAACGCCACCTTCCAGGACGGCTCGCCGGTCACCGCCAAGGACGTGAAGTGGTCGCTGGACCGCGCCGTCTCGGTGGGCGGCTTCCCCACCTTCCAGATGAAGGCGGGCTCGCTGGAGAAGCCCGAGCAGTTCGTGGTGGTGGACGACCACACCGTGCGCGTCGACTTCATCCGCAAGGACCGCCTCACCATCCCCGACCTTGCGGTGATCGTGCCCTGCGTCATCAATTCCGGGCTGGTGCAGAAGAATGCCACCGAGAAGGACCCCTGGGGCCTCGAATACACCAAGCAGAACACGGCGGGCTCGGGCGCCTACCGCGTCACCAAGTGGACCCCCGGCACCGAGGTGATCTTCGAGCGCTTCGAGGACTGGAAGGGCGGCCCGCTGCCGAAGATCAAGCGCGTGATCTGGCGCATGGTGCCCTCCGCGGGCAACCGCCGGGCGCTCTTGGAGCGCGGCGACGCCGACATCTCCTACGACCTGCCCAACAAGGATTTCGTGGAGCTGAAGCAGTCCGGCAAGCTCAACATCGTGTCGGTGCCGTATTCCAACGGCGTCCAGTATATCGGCATGAATGTGAAGAACCCGCCCTTCGACAATCTCAAGGTGCGCGAGGCCATCGCCTACGCCATTCCCTACCAGAAGATCATGGACGCCGCCCTGTTTGGCCTCGCCAAGCCCATGTTCGGCGCCCCGGCGGATGCCAAGACCCAGGTGGCGTGGCCGGAGCCCACCAAGTTCGTCACCGACCTTGCCAAGGCCAAGCAATTGCTGGCGGAAGCGGGCTATCCGAACGGGCTGGAGACCACGCTTTCCTTCGACCTCGGCTTTGCCGGCGTGAACGAGCCGCTGTGCGTGCTGCTGCAGGAGAACCTGGCTCAGATCGGCATCAAGACCACCATCAACAAGATCCCCGGCGCCAACTGGCGCACCGAGCTGACGAAGAAGGTGCTGCCGCTGTTCACCAACGTGTTTTCGGGCTGGCTGGACTATCCCGAATACTTCTTCTTCTGGTGCTACCACGGCAACAATTCGATCTTCAACACCATGAGCTACCAGTCGGCGGCCATGGATGCCTTCATCGACGGCGCCCGCGCCGCCGCGGCCAACGGCGACAAGGCCGCCTATGATGCGGGCGTGAAGGGCATGGTGGACCTCGCCTTCGCCGACGTACCGCGCATTCCGCTCTACCAGCCCTATGTGAATGTCGCCATGCAGAAGAACATCACCGGCTACGAATACTGGTTCCACCGCCGGCTCGACTATCGCGCCTTCCAGAAGGGGTGAGGGGCCAGTTCACTGGCCAAGTTCCCCGGCCAAGCGACAGCGCAGCTGGAGCGCCGAGCCGGGGTCCAGCGCGAAAGTCCTGCGAAGCAGGCAGGTATCCGGGGCCGCGGGGCGATGCTGTCGCCTTCGGCGAACTCTTGCGCTGGATCCCGGCTCTCCTTCCACTGCGCTGCGTTCCAGTCGGCCGGGACACGCCGGCCGTCAGACCGGGTGAATGACGAAAGAGGCAAGGACAGGGGAGGGCGGCATCAGGCCGCCACCCAAGCCAGACCAAGCGAGGACACATCATGCTGAAGCTCATTGGCAGTCGTCTTGCCACAGCCGTGCCGAGCCTGATCGGCGTGGTGATCGTCACCTTCATGCTCACGCGGGTGTTGCCGGGCGACACTGCCGCCTATTTCGCCGGTCCCGCCGCCACGGCCGAATCCATCGCCGAGATCCGCACCAAGCTGGGCCTCGACAAGCCGCTGCCGGTGCAGTTCGTGGACTATGTCTCGGCGCTGGCGAAGGGGGACCTGGGAAGCTCGCTCTCCACCGGGCAGCCGGTGGCGGCGGAGATTTCCGCGCGGCTCCCGGCCTCCGCCGAGCTGACGCTGGCGGGCCTTATCCTGGCGCTGGCCATCGCGGTGCCGTTCGGCATCATGGCGGCGGTGAAGCAGGGTTCCTGGGTGGACCATGCCTGCCGGCTCATCACCACGGCCGGCGTCTCGCTGCCGGTGTTCTTCACCGGGCTGCTGCTGGTCTATGTGTTCTACTTCAAGCTCGGCTGGGCGCCGGCGCCGCTGGGGCGGCTGGACGTGTTCTTCTCGGCGCCCGAGACGGTGACCGGCTTCTATCTCATCGACAGCCTGATCGCGCGGGACTTCGAGACCTTCCGCGCCGCGCTGGCGCAGCTTGCGGTGCCGGCCATCACGCTCGCCATCTTCGCGCTGGCGCCCATCGCCCGCATGACCCGCGCCTCCATGCTGTCGGTGCTGTCCTCCGAGTTCGTGCGCACCGCCCGCGCCGCCGGGCTGACCGACACCACGGTGATCATCACCTACGCGTTTCGCAACGCCATGCTGCCGGTGGTGACCACGCTGGGCATGGTGTTCTCCTTCCTGCTCGGCGCCAACGTGCTGGTGGAGAAGGTGTTCGCCTGGCCGGGCATCGGCTCCTACGCGGTCGAGGCGCTGATCACCTCCGACTACGCGCCGGTGCAGGGCTTCGTGCTCGCCATGGCCATCCTCTACGTCATCCTCAATCTCCTGATCGATATCGCCTACGGCGTCATCGATCCCCGCGCGCGGAGCGAAGCATGACCCTCGCCACGGCCGACACCCACCCCCGCGGCCTTGCCGCGACCCTTGCCCACGCGCGCTACGTCATCTCCGACAACCCGGTCACCGGCATCGCCTTCGGCATGTTCCTGGTGCTGGTGGTGTGCGCGCTGCTGGGGCCGTTCATCGTGCCCTACGATCCGCTCGCCAGCGACACGGCGGCCGCGCTCCAGGCGCCGTCCGCCACCCACTGGTTCGGCACGGATAATCTGGGGCGGGACATCTTCTCCCGCGTCATCGTGGCGACCCGGCTCGACATGGCCATCGCGGTGTTCTCGGTGGCGCTGGTGTTCGCGGCCGGCGGCATCGCCGGCATCGCGTCGGGCTTCTTCGGCGG
This sequence comes from Xanthobacter autotrophicus, assembly GCF_029991245.1. Classification (GTDB taxonomy): domain Bacteria; phylum Pseudomonadota; class Alphaproteobacteria; order Rhizobiales; family Xanthobacteraceae; genus Xanthobacter; species Xanthobacter autotrophicus_C. The sequence continues at coordinate 22,711 of NZ_JAIVFO010000043.1, read as the reverse complement.
GTGGACCGACCGCATCATCGGCCGCATCTCCGATACCATCATGGCCTTCCCGCTGTTCGTGCTGGCCATGGGCATCGTGGCGGCGCTGGGCAACACGGTGACCAACATCGTGATCGCCACCGCCATCATCAATTTCCCGCTCTATGTGCGGGTGGCCCGCTCGGAAGCGGCCATCCGCCGGCAGGCGGGCTTCGTGCAGGCGGCGCGCCTCACCGGCAATTCGGAATGGCGCATCCTGCTGACGACCATCCTGCCCAACATCATGCCCATCATGATGGTGCAGATGTCGCTCACCATGGGCTACGCCATCCTCAACGCGGCGGGCCTCAGCTTCATCGGCCTCGGCGTGCGCCCGCCCACCCCGGAATGGGGGATCATGGTGGCCGAAGGCGCTGCCTACATCGTCTCCGGCGAATGGTGGATCGCCCTGTTCCCGGGCCTTGCGCTCATGTTCGCGGTGTTCTGCTTCAACCTGCTGGGTGACGGTCTGCGCGACATCGTCGACCCCCAGCGTCGCACCTGAGGGAGGCCACCATGCATGGGAACGTGGACGTGACGGCACAAGCAGCCAAGACCTCCGAAACCCCCAGCGGCCCGCTGCTGGAGGTGCGCGACCTCACCGTGGAGTTCGCCACCCGCCGCGGCGTGGTGACGGCGGTGAGCCAGGTGAACCTCACCCTCGCCAAGGGCGAGACCCTCGGCATCGTGGGCGAGAGCGGCTCGGGCAAGTCGGTGACCTCCTACACGGTCATGCGGATCCTCGACCGGGCGGGACGCATCGCGGAAGGCTCCATCACCTTCTCGGGGATGGATGTGGCCCACGCGCCGGAAAGCGCCATGCGCGACCTGCGCGGGCGTGAAATGTCCATGATCTTCCAGAATCCGCGCGCCGCGCTGAACCCCATCCGCACGGTGGGACGGCAGATCGGCGACGTGCAGCTCCAGCATGTGCAGGCCGATGCCCGCAACGTGAAGGAAAAGGTGATCGACATCCTCAAGCAGGTGCGCATCGCCCGGCCCGAGGAGCGCTACCAGGCCTATCCGTTCGAGCTGTCGGGCGGCATGTGCCAGCGCATCGTCATCGCGCTGGCGCTGGCTTGCCGGCCGCAGCTGATGATTGCCGACGAGCCCACCACCGGCCTCGACGTGACCACCCAGAAGGCGGTCATGGACCTCGTGACCGAGCTGACGCGCGAGCGCGGCATGTCCACGCTCCTCATCACCCACGACCTGGGCCTCGCCGCCGCCTATTGCGACACGGTGATGGTGATGGAAAAGGGCAAGGTGGTGGAGACCGCGCCCGCCGAGCGCATCTTCCGCGATCCCCAGCACCCCTACACCCGCAAGCTCATGCGCGCGACGCCACGCCCCGGCATCACCTTGCGGGACCTCTTGCCGGAGGAGCCGGCGGTATCGGCGGCACCGGCGCAGAACCCTCCGCCGCAATCGGAAGCCAGAGCGCAGGCGGCGAGCGCCCCCGCGACCAAGGTGCTGCTGCAGGTGGAAAACCTGGTGAAGGAATATCCCCGGCAGGGCGCGCCCTCGGCATTCCTCTCCGGCCTTTTGGGCAAGAAGGCGCCGCCGGAGGAGCGCATCTTCCGCGCCGTGGACGACATCTCCTTCGCGGTCCTGAAGGGCGAGAGCGTCGGCCTGGTGGGGGAGAGCGGCTGCGGCAAGTCCACCACCTCCACCATCGTCATGCGCCTCATCGATCCCACGGCGGGCAGGATCAGCTTCGCCGGCGAGGACATCAGCGCCATTCCGGCCAAGGATTTTGCCCACCATCCCATGCGCCGGCGCATCCAGATGGTGTTTCAGGACCCCACCGAAAGCCTCAATCCCCGCTACACGGCGGAGCGCGCCATCGCCGATCCCTTGCTGCGCATGGGCGGTTTCTCGGGCGGGGCGAAGCTGCGCGCCCGGGTGGCGGACCTGGCCGAGATGGTCGGCCTGCCGCAGAACCTGCTGGAGCGCTTCCCCCACCAGCTCTCCGGCGGGCAGAAGGCGCGCGTCGGCATCGCGCGGGCCATTGCGCTCGACCCCGACCTCGTCATCCTCGACGAGCCGACTGCGGCCCTCGACGTGTCGGTCCAGGCGGTGGTGCTGAACCTGCTGGAGGATCTGAAGCAGCGCCTTGGCATGAGTTACCTGTTCGTGTCCCACGACCTGCATGTGGTGGGCCTGTTGTGCGACCGGGTCATCGTCATGCGGGCCGGACGGATCGTGGAGGAGGGCAGCTCGCAGCAGGTGCTCGACGCGCCCAAGGACGCCTATACCCGCGAGCTGATCGCCGCCATTCCCCATCCCCCGGTCTGAGGCCCCCCATGAGCACCGAACTCGAACTCCCAAGGGTGGAGGACACGGCGCTGGAGCAGCTGCTCGACGGCGCGCTCAGCGCCCACGCCATCGCCCCGCGCCCGGAATGGCGGGCCGAGGCGCTGTCCTACCTGCGCGCCATCGCCGATGCGGCGACCCTGGTGCGCAGCCTCGACCTCGGCGATGCCGAGGAGCCGGCCCCCGTCTATCGCCCCTGAGGCCGTGCCCATGAACGTCCAGATGCCCCGAACCGACGCCGCCAGCCTCGCCACCGCCCCTGCTGCCGAGATCGCCTCTGCGGTCGCCGCCGGCGCCGTCACCGCGCGCGCGGTGATCGAGGCGACGCTGGCCCGCATCGCCGCCGTGGACCCCAGGGTGAACGCCTTCACCGACGTGACCGCCGAGCGCGCCCGTGCGACCGCCGACCGCATCGATGCCCGCCGCGCCGCCGGCGCACCGCTGGGGCCGCTCGCCGGCGCGCCCTTCGCGGTGAAGAACCTGTTCGACGTGAAGGGCCTGCCCACCCGCGCCGGCTCCAAGATCAATCGCGACCTCAGCCCGGCGGCAGCCGACGCCACACTGATCGAGAAGCTGGAAGCCGCCGATGCGGTGCTGGTGGGCGCGCTGAACATGGGCGAATACGCCTACGACTTCACGGGCGAGAACATCCATGACGGCGCCTCGCGCAATCCCCACGACCTCACCCGCATGTCGGGCGGCTCGTCGGGCGGCTCGGGGGCGGCGGTGGCGGCGGGGCTGGTGCCCATCGCGCTCGGCTCCGACACCAACGGCTCCATCCGGGTGCCGTCGTCCCTGTGCGGCACGTTCGGGCTGAAGCCCACCTATGGCCGCCTCACGCGCGGCGGCAGCTTTCCCTTCGTGACGGCGCTGGACCATCTCGGGCCGCTCGGCCGCTCGGTGGCGGACCTTGCCGCCTTCTACGACGCCATGCAGGGCGCGGACGCGCGTGATCCGGGCCAGACCCCGCGCCCGTTCGAGCCGGTCTCGGGGCTCATCGGGCAGGGGGCGGCGGGCCTGCGCATCGCCATTGCCGGCGGCTGGTTCCGCTCGCGCGCGCTGCCGGAGGCGTTCGCGGCGGTGGACCGCGTGGCCGCCGCCCTGGGCGTCAGCGAAGTGGTGGACATTCCGGACGCCGCCCGCGCCCGCGCCTCGGCCTTCATCATCACGGCGGCGGAGGGGGCGAGCTTCCATGCCCGGCGCCTTGCCGCCCGGGCCGAGGATTTCGATCCCGCCGTCCGCGACCGCCTGTTCGCCGGCCTCGCCATTCCGGCCTCGTGGGTGGATGCCGCCCAGCGCTTCCGCCGCCATTTCCATGGCGAGATGCTGAGGCTGTTTCAGACCCACGATGTGCTGCTCGCCCCCGCCACCCCCTGCCGGGCGCCGAGGCTGGGGCAGAAGACCTTCGTGCTCGACGGTGAGGAGATGCTGGTGCGGCCCAACATGGGCCTGTTCACCCAGCCCATCTCCTTCATCGGCCTGCCGGTGGTGGCGGTGCCGGTGCGGGTGGAGGTGGGGGATGCGCCGGAGCTGCCGCTGGCGGTCCAGGTCATCGCCCCGCCGTGGCGAGAGGACCTGGCATTGCGCGTCGCGGCGGCCCTGGAGCAGGCCGGCGTCGCCGCCGCGCCCGTGGCCCCACTGTGAGCAGGAGAGCGTGGTGGAAATCGACATTCTGCAGGTGAAGGCCGAGGTGGAGGATGCCTTCGCCCGCTACGAGGCGGCGCTGGTGAACAATGATGTGGCCACCCTCGAAGCCCTGTTCCACGACGATGGCCGCACCATCCGCTATGGCGGCGGGGAGAACCTCTACGGCATGGACGCCATCCGCCAATTCCGCCGCGCCCGCTCGCCGGCGGGGCTTGAGCGCACGCTGGCTCAGACGGTGATCACCACCTATGGGCGGGATTTCGCGGTGGCCTCGACCCTGTTCCGCCGGGAGAACGCGCCGGGGCGCATCGGTCGGCAGCAGCAGAGCTGGGTTCGTTTTCCGCAGGGCTGGCGCGTGGTGGCGGCCCATGTGTCGGTCATCGCGGACGAAGGCGTGGCGTGAGAATTGCTTTTTGGTCGGTGTCCCTGTGCGCGTTCTCTTCTCTCAAGTTTGGAAAGGGATTCCCGATCAGGTCGAATGAGTCCGGTTCGATCCGACTCTAAGCCGCGCCTCTTCCCCGGTTCCCCCGCATCGGGGCAGGGGCGCGGCGGCCGAAGCGGGGAGGGGACACGGCATGCTCCGGTTTCCTCCCCGTCAGGACTTTACCGGAATTCGCGCCGCCTTCGAATCCAGGTAGTTTGTAACGTTATGACCTTGCTTCCGCCGCAACCCACCAAGAGCGCTGCCACCAAGAGCGCCGCCTCTGCATCGCGCCCCCGCAGGCGCCGTGCCGCCGGCCGGCCGGTGACGCGGACGGAGGAACTGCGCCTCCAGATCGCCGACGATATCGTGCGCGGCCGTCTGGCCCCCGGCACGCCGCTGGAGGAGGTGGAGATCGCCAAGCGCTACGGCGTGTCCCGCACGCCGGTGCGCGAGGCGTTGCGCGACCTCGCCGCCTCCGGCCTCGTGGAGGCGCGGCCCCATCGCAGCGCGCTGGTGGCCCAGCCCTCGCTGGAGCGGCTGCGCGGCATGTTCGATGTGATGGCGGAACTGGAGGCCCTGTGCGCCGGCCTGTGCGCGGTCCATATGACGGCGGTCGAGCGTGCCGGGCTGGAAGCCACCCATGCCGAGCTTGCGGACCTGACCCGGCGCGGCGACGAGGGCGGCTACACCGTGCTCAACGAGCGCTTCCACACCACGCTCTATGCCGGCTCCCACAATGATTACCTGGCCGAACTGACGCTGGCCACCCGCGCCCGGCTGCAGCCGTTCCGCCGCGCCCAGTTCCGCACTTTGGGGCGGCTGGCGCGCTCCTATGAGGAGCATGACCGGGTGGTCACCGCCATCCTGCGCGGCGACAAGGCCGAGGCCGCCACCGCCATGCGCGCCCATATCCTCACCGTCGAGGTCGCCTACGAGCGCTACGCCGAGAGCGTGTGAGGGCGGCGCTGCGCGGGGCCGCGCCGATCCTCACTGCGCCGCTTCGGCATCCGTGAGGTTGTCGAGACCCTGCACGATGTGCTGGGCCAGCGCATCCGCCAGCACCGACGGCTCGTGGCGATTGCGCAGAAGGCCGATGTCGCACGGGGGCAAAGGCGGATAGCCGTCGCCGCTGCCAAGCACGCGCATGCCGGTGCGCAGCGCCGATTCCGGAAAGACCGAGACTGCCAGCCCCGCCAGCACCGCCGCCGCCACCGCGCCGCTGTTGGGGCTGGTGTAGAGGATGCGGTGGCTGCGCCCCGCCCCGGCGAGCCGGGAGACGGCGATGTCGCGCCACTGGCAGGTGGTCCGGCCCAGCGCCAGCGGCACCGGCGTCTCCAGATGCACGCTGTGCCGCGCCGAGGACACCCACAGCAGCCGCTCGCGGCGGATGACGTGGGCGTTGCGGGCGGTGATCTCGGTGGCGGTGATGATGGCGAGGTCGATGGTGCCGGCGGCGATGTGCTGCACCAGCTCGCTCGACGGCTCGCAGATCACGGTCAGTTCCACCGAGGGATGGGTGCGGGAGAAGCGGGCCATGATGTCCGGCAGATAGCGGTCGGCATAATCGTCCGGCACGCCCAGGCAGACCCGTCCCGAGAGGGCGGCGTCGGCGAAGCTCAGCACCGCCTCGACGTTCAGCTTGACGATACGCCGGGCGAAATCGAGCAGGCGCTCGCCATCCTCGGTGAGGCGCGAGGCGCGGCCGTCGCGCACGAACACCGGCCGGCCCACGCGCTCCTCCAGGCGCTTCATCTGCATGGAGACGGCGGACTGCGTCTTGTGCACCACCTCCGCCGCGCGGGTGAAGCTGCCGGTCTCGGCAATGGCCACGAAAGTGCGCAGCTGGTCGGGGTCGAGCATCGCCGTCATGGGGTGCGGCTCCGGAGCATTCATCACGCAGAATGATACGTGAGATGAAAAACATTCGCTAGCGTGATTTATCCCAGGGAGTCACAAAGGGCGCGCCGAAGCGGCGGGATGCGAAATCGGGTGGCTCCACGAGCCCCCGGGAGCCCAGAAAGGACTGTCCGCGATCCCCACCCCGGCGATGGAGATGAAGATGAGCGTTTATGGTGAAACCCGGAAGATTGCCTTTGCCCCCGCCGGCGAGATGCTGGCGGCCCTGTGCCTGACGGCGGTTTCGCTGGTCGGTCACGTGGCAACGACGGCGGGCGCCATCGGTCGCGCCATCGAACGCCGCCGCGTCATGAGCGAGCTTGCCGGCCTCGATGATCGCATGCTGCGGGACATCGGGGTGACCCGCGCCGACCTGCGCGATGCTACCTCCGGACCGCTGCTCGCCGATCCGACCCGCGTGCTCATCCTGCGCGCCACAGAGCGCCGTGCGGCCGCAAGGCTTGCAGGCCGCGCACAGCAGCATTGAGGCTTTCGCGCAGCTTGAAGGGAAGCGGATGCCGGTGGGTGTGACACGCACGGGCCAAGGCAAATGAGTGGAGGGCGACCCGGTCAGGCGGTTTCAACCGGCCTGGGTCCGTCCTGAAAGATCCGGCGGGAACGCCCCTCGATTCCGCCGAACCTCGACCCGCGCCGACCGCAACCGGCGCGGGTCGTTTTGTATCTGGAGATCGTGCTTCCCCGCGCGCGACGAATCGCTATTTCGCGTCGCGGCCGCCGGTGCGGTTCTGGGATGACGTATTGACGAGGCGGGGCCGCTCGGGCGGCAGGGTCTCGGCCTCCTGCACCGGCTGTGCGGGAGGCGTGCCGGTCCCGGCGGCGCGCATGATGTCGAGCCAGAAGTCCGGGATGGAATAGGCGCGTTGCTGCCCTTCCGTGCCCGGAAAGGCCGGCGGGAAGCCCTGCGCGAACATCTGGGCGAAGAAATTCTGGAACGGGGCCAGCGGCGGGGGTGGCGGTTCCGGCGGCGGTGTGCGCGCGGGCGGGACGCCAGCCTGGGTCATGGTCTTGGTCATGGCGTTGACCACGTCCTGCCAGGCGTCCATCGGATTCGTGCTGCGCTGCTGCGGCGCCGGCTGGGGGGCGCGCTGGAACATCATCTGGGCATAGGCGTCGGCCCAGGGATTGCCGGTGGCGAAGGCCTTGGGGCTCTGCTCCGTCGCCGTGCTGGTGAAGGCGAGGAAAGCGTCGATGAAGGGATTGCCGGAGGAGATGGGCGCGATGCGCTGCGTGGTCTGGCCGGGCATGCGGCTCAGCATGGCCGCGAGCATCTGCTGGAGCGCGCCCGAGGCGGCCAGCGACTTCGCCAGGCCGCCGACCACGAGGGTGGCAAAGGTGGGCATCATCTGCCGCACCACGGTGACACCGAGACCGGTGGTTGAGGCCACGTGCGCGGCCACGGCCCGGCTCACTTCGGACGAGCCGAACACCGTGTCGAGCGCCTCGCTGCCGGCACGCGACAGCTCAGCCGGCGCGGCGGGCTGCTGGGTATAGAAGGCGCCGTAGGGCCCGCTCGTCATCAGCGCCATCAGCGAGGCGAGGGCTTCGGGAGACTGGGTCGCCTGCTTGAACGCCTCGGTGAAGGCCGGCATCACCGCCTCGGCTGTCGCCTGTGCCTGCTGGGGCGACAGGCCGTACATGCGCCCGATATTCTCGAGCCCGTGGCCGCCCTGTGCTGCCCGGAGCATCTCCAAGAATTGATCCATACGCCCAACTCCGCAGGAGCGCGGCGCCCAGATGTGCGATCTGGCGAGCCTGTCCGTCCCGTTTCCCGTTGCCCGATCGCGTACCCGGTGCTGCGACCTTACGCCATCGTCTCGCCGAAATCACGAAATGGTTGCAACAGCCTCGGGGCTATCCAAAGACTCCGCCGGACCCGGCCGCAGCCGTGGCCGGACGGCCCCGGTTCAGCCGGAGAATTCGGTTTCGTGGGAGAGGATGTCCTGCGCCTCCGGGTTCAGCGGGCGGGCGGGTTTCTCGGGCTGGGTCAGCGGCTCGGGCTCCACCTTCTGGCCCCGGAACACCTCGGCACCCGCGAAGATGCCTTCCTCCATCTGCCGTTCCAGCCGGGCGCGGTCGCGCTGGCGCACATCGGCGATGCGGGCGGCGGCGGCGGTCTGCGGCACGCCCAGCGCCTCAAGGGTGCGGGCGCCGAAGGAGAGGGCCGATTCGAGCGTCTCGCGCAGCTCGAAATCAACGCCAAGGCGCAGCAATTCCATGGAATGCACCCGGTCGAAGCTGCGCACGAACAGGCGCGCGTTGGGGATGGAGCCGCGCACGATCTCGACGATGCGGTTGGCGTCCTCCTTGTTGTCCACGCACACGCAGATGACTTCCATGCTCTCGGCGCCGGCCGCCCGCAGCACGTCGAGCCGCGTGCCGTCGCCGTAATAGATGTGCACGCCGAACCGCCCGGCGCTCTGGATCATCTCCACGTCCTTGTCGATGATCGTGACGGTCACGTCCTGGGCCAGGAGGCACTGGGAGACGATCTGGCCGAATCGGCCGAATCCGATCACCAGCACCGAGCCGTCGGCATCGGCGAAGTCGTCCGCCGGCGGCTCCGCCACCGGGCGGGCGAAGCGCGGGAGGAGGCGCGACAGGGCGGCGAAGAGGAGCGGTCCGAGAATCATGGTGAGCGCCGCGAGCGCGATCAGCAGGTCCGCCTGCTCGGGCTTCAGGATGCCGTTGTCGAGGCCCAGCGGGAACAGCACGAACGCGAATTCGCCCGCGGACATGAGCGCCACCGCGGCGCGCATCGAATCCTGCGGGGCAATGTTGTCGGCCCGGAACACCAGATAGACGATCACCGACTTGACCACGGCCACCGCCAGCGTCCCGACCAGGAGCGCGGGGATGTGGCCCAGCACCACGTCGATGTTGAGCGACATGCCGATGCTCATGAAGAACACCGCGAGCAGCAGGCCGCGGAAGGCATCCACATTGGCCTCCAGCTCATGGCGGAAGGTGCTTTCCGACAACAGCAGGCCGGCGAGGAACGCCCCGAGCGCCGCCGACAGGCCGGCCGCCTCCATGAGGCCGGCGGCGCCCATCACCACGAGCAGGGCCGCCGCCGTCATGGCCTCGCGCGCGCCGGAGCGGGCGAGCACGCGGAACAGCGGATTGAGCAGGTAGCGCCCCGCCACCACGATGACGGCAATGGCCGCCACCGCCAGGGAGGCGGCGAGCAGCGTGGCCTTGGGATCGCGCGTCACCTCGGCCTCGCCGCCGGGCGCCAGCAGGGGCACGAGGGCGAGCAGCGGCACCACCGCGATGTCCTGGAACAGCAGGATGGAGAAGGTGCGCTGGCCGTAGGGCGAGGCGAGGTCGCCGCGCTCGCCGAGCAGCTGGAGCGCAATGGCGGTGCCGGAGATCGAGAGGGCGAGCCCGCTCACCACCGCCGCGGCCACGCCGAAGCCGAGGCCGAAATAGGCCAGGAGCGCGAACGCCAGCGCCGTCAGCAGGAGCTGCGCGGTGCCCAGGCCGAAGATGTAGTGCCCCATGGACAGCAGATTGGACGGCTTCAGCTCCAGCCCGACCAGGAACAGCAGCATGACCACGCCAAGCTCGGCGACGGTGGAGACCACCCCCGGATCGGCCACGTTGAAGCCCACCGGACCGATGGCGATGCCGACAAGGAGGTAGCCAACAACCGGAGAGAAGCCGAGACGCTTGGCGATGGGAACGGAGACGACCGCTGCGGCTAGGAAGGCGAGCGCCGCGCCGAAAAGTGCGTGTTCATCCCCGTGCATCCACCTCTCCCTGCCGGCCCCCGAAGCCCTCGCCCCGGCGCCGCCCCGGCCGCCCGAACGTCGCTACCCCGCTCCGCTTCAGCTTTGTGCGCAGCAAGCATGTCCAAACCGTGCCGATGCTGCGGCGCAGCGATGGTTCCGCGCAGGACATCCTCGTGTCTAGAGACATCCTCACGCCTAAAGACATCCTCGTGTCTAGAGACATCCTCACGTCTCGCTTCCCACGCAGGTCAGCCTGGCCCAAGCCTCCACACGCAGCGTTCAGGCGCTCGCGCGCGGCGTTGAAGATATCCGCCCCCCGCGTGGGCACCTTGCGCGGGCCTGCCGCGGGGTGATGCTCAGCGCCGGGCGGGTGTCCGGTTCAGCGCAGCGTGTCGAAGCCCGGACCGAAGCCGTTGAGGCTGAGGGGGACGCCGATGCCTTCTTCCGGGGTCTGGAAGATGATGAAGGTCGCCTGCTTGCCGGCCTTCAGGCGGGCGACCAGCGCGTCGTCCATCACCACCTCGGCGACGCAGCCATTGGGCAGGCAGCGCACGAAGCCGGCGCGGCCCACGTCCTGCTCATCGATCTTGAGGCCGAGGCCCGCCGGCAGCAGCACGCCGAGGGGGGCCAGGACGCGCAGCAGGCGGCTCTTCTGGTCCGCGGTCTTCAGGACGATGACGGTGAGGCCCACGTTCGGCCGGTCTTCCGCCTGCACCGACTGGAGCAGCACGCATTGCTCGCTCTGGGCGCCCGGCGGCGTGTCGCACCGAATCTGCCATTCCCCGTGCACCGACTTCACCACGCCTTGCGCGGCGGCAGGCTGTGTGGTGGCGAAAGCCGCGGCAAGGAGCGCGCCGAACAGGACAAGCAGCGCACGGGCTCTCATCCCGGACCGGGCCCTCGCGGCACGGCCCGAAAGGAAGAGGCGGCGGGCAGGGAACGACACGACCATCGCAAGCTCCGGCAGGGACCCGGCGGGCGCCAGGCACACCTGCCTTATCTGATTTAGTGAACCAATGCCTTAATGGCCTAGCCATCCTGTCAACAATGCGGCGGCTGCGTGGCGCAGATGCCTGCCGCGGGGATTCTCCCCATGGCCCGTTTCAGGGGCGCGAGGCCCTTGCAACGGTGGCATTCAGGAGCCCGGCGCACGCGCCATTTTGTCTCCCTTCCGCTACGGCATATCCGGGCTCCGGCCGCGCCCACAACGCAGGCGGGGCGGAGGCCGAGCACGGTGGCGCAAGGACCTGTGCACCACCCGTCCAAGGGGCGCTCGTATCGTACCCCAATCCTCCGACTTATTGTCGCACCGAGGCCCAAGCTTGGGCGATTGCAAGGCGGACCCAATTATGTTTGATGAACTCTAGGGAGAGTGGCTGCCTTAAAAAACAGTGCACTTGCCAGCGGTTTCCGCCGGATGGGCAGCTCACTTGGATAAGTGGTCCGGACGGCGCGCCGCTGAGCGTGCGGGGCGGGCGCAGTACGTACGGCGGTTCAATCCGCCGGGCCAGGGAGAGCCGTTGAAGATGATGTCGTTCCTTCGCTTCGCTACCCTTGCCGTGGGCACGTGCGCCGCAAGCCTTTCCGCGAGCGCCGCCTACGCCGAGACCGGCCAGCCATCGCCGTGGCAGATCAATCTCCAGGCCGCCGTCACCCCGGTGATGGAAAAGATTCACGACTTCAACACGTTGATGCTCATCATCATCACGTCCATCGTGCTGTTCGTCCTGGTGCTGCTCGCCATCGTGGTGGTGCGGTTCAACGAGCGCGCCAATCCGGTGCCGTCGAAGACGAGCCACAACACCCTCATCGAGGTGGCCTGGACCGTGATTCCGGTGATGATCCTCGTGCTCATCGCCATCCCGTCCTTCCGCCTGCTGCATCTTGAGCTGAACATCCCCAAGCCGGACATGACGGTGAAGGTGACGGGGCACCAGTGGTACTGGTCCTACGAATATCCCGACAATGGCGCCTTCGGCTTTGATTCCTACCTGGTGTCCGAGAAGGACCTGAAGCCGGGCCAGCCGCGCCTGCTGGCGGTGGACAACGAGGTGGTGGTGCCGGTCAACAAGATCGTGCGCATCCAGGTCACGTCCTCCGACGTGATCCATTCGTTCGCGATGCCCTCGTTCGGGGTGAAGATCGACGCCAATCCCGGCCGCCTGAACGAAAGCTGGTTCAAGGTGACCCGCGAGGGCATCTATTACGGCCAGTGCTCCGAGCTGTGCGGCCGTGACCATGCCTTCATGCCGATCGCGGTGCGGGCGGTGAGCGAGGCGGACTTTGCGGCCTGGGTTGCCCAGGCCAAGGCGAAGTTCGCGTCCGCGGCCGATGCCGCCGGCAAGCTGGCCGACGCCGGCGAAACCGCCGGCCCTCTGGCGCGCTGAGGCTTCGGCCGGCGCCCTGCGCTGGCGTCTCTTTTGAAATTGCGCCCCCGGTTGCGGCCGGTGGCGGGAGCAGGCAAGCGACGGTGCGGCGGAACGGGCGTCAGTGCCGGCAGACAAGGATAGCGGGAATGGCCACCGAGGCAGTCACCCACAGCCACTACGGAAACGACGATCACGACGCGCACATCCCCACCGGCTGGAAGCGCTGGGTGTTCTCGACCAATCACAAGGACATCGGGATCATGTACCTGATCTTCGCCATCGTGGCGGGGATCGTGGGCGGCATCCTGTCCATCGCCATCCGGATGGAACTGCAGCACCCCGGCATGCAGATCTTCTCCGATCCGCAGACATTCAACGTCTTCACCACGGGCCACGGCCTCATCATGATCTTCTTCATGGTGATGCCCGCCCTCATCGGCGGCTACGGCAATTATTTCGCCCCGCTGATGATCGGCGCGCCGGACACGGCGTTCCCGCGGATCAACAACATCGCCTTCTGGCTGCTGCCGCCGTCCTTCATTCTGGCGCTGTCGTCGCTGTTTGTGGAAGGTGCGGCCGGTTCCAATGGCTTCGGCGGCGGCTGGACCATCTATCCCCCGCTGTCGTCCAAGCTCGGCCATCCCGGCCCGGCCATGGACCTGCTGATCTTCTCGCTGCACATCGCCGGCGCGTCGTCGCTTTTGGGCGCCATCAACCTGATCACCACCATCTTCAACATGCGCGCCCCGGGCATGACGCTGCACAAGATGCCGCTGTTCGCCTGGTCGCAGCTGATCACCGGCTTCCTGCTGCTGCTGTCGCTGCCGGTGCTGGCGGGCGCCATCACCATGCTGCTCACCGACCGCAACTTCGGCACTACCTTCTTCGACCCGGCCGGCGGCGGCGACCCGATCCTGTTCCAGCACCTGTTCTGGTTCTTCGGTCACCCCGAGGTGTACATCCTGATCCTGCCCGGGTTCGGCGTCGTCTCCCACATCATCTCCACCTTCTCGCGCAAGCCCATCTTCGGCTATCTCGGCATGGCCTACGCCATGGTGGCCATCGGCGTGGTGGGCTTCGTGGTGTGGGCGCACCACATGTACACGGTGGGCCTGTCCAGCGGCACGCAGTCCTACTTCGTGGCCGCCACCATGATCATCGCGGTGCCCACGGGCGTGAAGATCTTCTCCTGGATCGCCACCATGTGGGGCGGCTCGCTGCAGTTCCGCACCCCCATGCTGTGGGCCATCGGCTTCATCTTCCTGTTCACCGTGGGTGGAGTGACGGGCGTGGTGCTCTCCAACGCCGGCATCGACCGCTCGCTGCACGACACCTATTACGTGGTGGCGCACTTCCATTACGTGCTGTCGCTCGGCGCCGTGTTCGCCATCTTCGCCGGCTGGTACTACTGGTTCCCCAAGATGAGCGGCTACATGATCCCGGAATTCTGGGGCAAGCTGCACTTCTGGGTCACCTTCGTGGGCGTGAACCTGGTGTTCTTCCCGCAGCATTTCCTCGGGCTCGCCGGCATGCCGCGCCGCTATGCGGACTATCCCGATGCGTTCGCGGGCTGGAACCTGGTCTCCTCCATCGGTTCCTACATCTCGGGCGTGGCGGTGCTGATCTTCCTCACCGGTACGGCACTCGCCTTCATCCGCAAGGAGAAGGCCGGGGACAACCCGTGGGGCGTGGGGGCCAGCACGCTGGAGTGGACCCTGTCCTCGCCGCCGCCCTTCCACCAGTTTGAAGTGCTGCCGCGCATCAAGTGACGCCTTGGCCCCGAGCGGCCGTGATCAGGGAGGCCGCGGGCGACCGCGGCTTCTTCCACCTTCGGGATCGAAAGGTGCCGCACTGGCGGTTCTTTGCGGGCGAAGAAGGGCTTGGGATTGGGGTGTTCAAGGCGCCCGGAGAGGCGCGCAGGTCCGCCCTGGGTCTGGGCCGGCAGGGTTTGAGGGAGTTTCGGGATGCGTGACGAACCAGCGAGCCTGACCAATTCCGAGCCGTATGCCTTCGCGGCGGCCGGAGAGGGACTGGCGTCGCCGCGCGACTATTTCGAACTCCTGAAGCCGCGCGTGATGTCGCTTGTCATCTTCACGGCGCTGGTGGGTCTGGTCCGGGCGCCGGGGGATGTGCATCCGGTCATCGCCTTCACCGCCCTTTTGTGCATCGCGGTCGGCGCGGGCGCGGCCGGCGCGCTCAACATGTGGTGGGATGCGGACATCGACGCCATCATGTCCCGCACCCGCAAGCGGCCGGTGCCGTCGGGCCGGGTCTCCGCCCAGGAGGCCCTGGCCTTCGGCCTCACCCTTTCGGCCTTTTCGGTGGTGGTGCTGGGGCTGCTGGTCAATGCGCTGTCCGGCGCGCTGCTCGCCTTCACCATCTTCTTCTACGTGGTGATCTACACCATGTGGCTGAAGCGCTCGACGCCGCAGAACATAATCATCGGCGGCGCCGCCGGCGCATTTCCGCCGCTGGTGGCCTGGGCCGGCGCTTCCGGAACGGTGTCGCTGGAACCGGTGCTGCTGTTCGCCATCATCTTCTTCTGGACCCCGCCCCATTTCTGGGCCCTCGCCCTCTACCGAGCGGACGACTATGCCCGCGCCGGTGTGCCCATGCTGCCGGTGACCGCCGGCCCGGACGAGACGCGGCTCCAGATCCTGCTCTACACCCTGTTCCTAGTGCCGCTGGCCGCGAGCCCGGCCGTGCTCGGCTATGCGGGCCTCGCCTATGGCGCCGTCGCGGTGCTGGCGGGGGCCTGGATGATCATGCTGACCTGGCGGGTCTATCGCCGCCGCGAAGGAGAAGCCGCGGTGAAGGCGGCCAAGGGCCTGTTCGGCTTCTCCATCGTTTATCTGTTCGCGTTGTTCGCCACACTCCTCGGCGAGGCGGTGATTGGCGGGCTGCTGCGATGAGCATGGAAAAGAAGACGCCGCGCCCCTCGGAAGAGGAGGGCGTGGTTCTGACGCCGGAACAGATCAGGCGGCGGCGGGCGCGGAACATCGCCATCGCTTCCGTGCTCGGCTTCCTGGCGCTGCTGTTCTACGTGGTAACCATCGTGAAGCTGGGACCGAATGTGTTGAACCGGCCCCTTTGAGGGACCGCGAAAGGCCCCGCAAAGGGGGCCTTTCGGACAGGATGTAAAGACGAGCGAAAGGGATCGGGGGCGATCCGGGCGACGAGGGTGAAGGATGGGCGCGGGCAAGGCTGAACGCACAGCAGCTGAACGCACAGCGGGCAATGGACGCCGCACCGAGGGCCGCCGCCATCTGGTGGTGGCTTCGGCCTGCGTCGCCTTCATCGCCACCATGGTGGGCGTCACCTACGCGTCGGTGCCGCTCTATGCCATGTTCTGCGCGCTCACGGGCTTCGGCGGTGCCACGCGGGTGGGCGCGGCGCCCACTTCCGCCCCCATCGAGCGCGAGATCACCATTCGTTTCGATGCCAATGTGGCGCCCGGCCTGCCCTGGGCCTTCGCCCCGGTGGCGCGCGACCTGACCGTGAAGGTGGGGGCCACCAGCCTTGCCCACTACACGGCGGCGAACCGCTCTGCCCTGGAGACGCACGCCAACGCCACCTACAACGTTTCCCCGCCGCAGGCGGGGGCCTATTTCGTGAAGCTGCAGTGCTTCTGCTTCGACGAGCAGACGCTGGCGCCGAACGAGAAGCTGGAAATGCCGGTCGTCTTCTACGTGGACCCCGCCATCGCGCAGGACCCGGACCTGAAGACGCTGACCGATATCACGCTGTCCTACACCTTCTTCCCCGTAAAGACGCCGGACAAGCCGGTGGCGCGGGCGAACGCAACGGGGGCGGACGGCAGGCCGCTTTAGGGCGGAGGCTCCGCCTAGCGCGGGGCAGAAAATCGGGTGGCCCGAAGGGCTGTCCGGCAGGGACGGGGCCATGCGCCGGGTTTTCGGCGGGGCCTTCACGTGACAGGGGAAGGGAGGCCTATCGCCATGGCCGAGGCACACGTCAAGAAACACGATTACCACGTCGTTGATCCGAGCCCCTGGCCGATCATCGGCTCGGTCTCGGCGCTCATCCTCACCGCCGGCGCGGTGGTGTGGATGCATGGCGGCACCGCCATTGCCATGGTGGTCGGCTTCCTCGGCGTCCTGTACACCATGTTCGGCTGGTGGCGGGACATGGTCCATGAGAGCCGCGCCGGCCTGCACACCCGGGTGGTGGTGCTGGGCCTGCGCTACGGCATGATCTTGTTCATCGCCTCCGAGGTGATGTTCTTCGTGGCCTGGTTCTGGGCCTTCTTCGACGCTTCGCTCTTCACGAACGAGGCCATCAACTTCCAGCGGCTGGAATTCACCGGCGGCGTATGGCCGCCCAAGGGCATCGAATCGCTCGACCCCTGGCACCTGCCGCTGCTCAACACGCTGATCCTACTCACCTCCGGAACCACCGTCACCTGGGCCCACCATGCCCTCGTGCACGGCGACCGGCAGGGCCTGAAGTGGGGCCTGTGGTGCACCGTGATCCTCGGCGTGCTGTTCTCGACGCTGCAGGCCTACGAATATGCCCACGCCCACTTCGCCTTCGCCGGCAACATCTATGGCGCCACCTTCTTCATGGCCACGGGCTTCCACGGCTTCCATGTGATCGTCGGCACCATCTTCCTCGCGGTGTGCCTGCTGCGGTCCTATCAGGGCGACTTCACCCCCCAGAAGCATTTCGGCTTCGAGGCGGCGGCCTGGTACTGGCACTTCGTGGACGTGGTGTGGCTGTTCCTCTTCACCTTCGTCTATGTGTGGGCGTCCGGCGGTTCCGCCGGTCACTGAACAGGGCACAGGCAGGGCGGGGCGGCATGCCGATCCCGCCCCGCCTTCGGCCCGCGCCGGGACGATCCGCCCGTGTGCCCGGCCGCGAGGAAAACGATGATGCCCCTGGAGCCTTATTTTGCGCCGATCTCCCCGTGGTCGGCCGGTCTCGGCTGCCGCTGCCCCCGATGCGGGCGCGGTTCGTTGTTCAAGGGGTTCCTGGATCTGGCGCCGTCCTGCACCGCCTGCGGGCTTGACTACGGCTTTGCCGATTCCGGCGACGGCCCGGCGGTGTTCGTCATCCTGTTCGGCGGCTTCGTGGTGGTGGCGCTTGCCTTCTGGGTGGAGGTGACGTTCGAGCCGCCGCTCTGGGTCCACGCGCTGCTTTGGATTCCCGCCATCCTTGTGGTCACGCTGGGCCTGCTGCGCCCCTTCAAGGGCGTGATGGTGGCACTCCAATACCGCAACAAGGCCGCCGAAGGGCGGCTGGATTCGCACACCCCGTGAGCACTGCGCCGGACGATGCGGCCGGGCGCGAGCGGCGTCCGGGCGGCGGCCTCGTGCTGCCGGCGGTGGCCGCCCTGGCGGCCTTCCTCATCTTGATCGGCCTCGG
This sequence comes from Xanthobacter autotrophicus, assembly GCF_029991245.1. Taxonomy (GTDB): domain Bacteria; phylum Pseudomonadota; class Alphaproteobacteria; order Rhizobiales; family Xanthobacteraceae; genus Xanthobacter; species Xanthobacter autotrophicus_C. The sequence continues at coordinate 4,907 of NZ_JAIVFO010000043.1, read as the reverse complement.
GACCTGGCAGCTGGAGCGGCTCGCCTGGAAGGAAGAGCTGCTCGCCCGCGTGGAAGCGCGGGTCCATGCGCCGCCCGCGCCTGTTCCGCCGCCGGAGCTTTGGCCGAAGCTGACCCGCGAGGCGGATGAATATCGCCGCGTGCAGGTGCGCGGCACCTTCGATCACGGTCGGGAAACCCTCGTCTATACGGTGCGCGGCGAGGATGCAGCGGGTCCCGTAAAGGGGCAGGGCTACCTTGTGGTGACGCCGCTGCTGCGCACGGACGGGCCGCCGATCCTGGTCAACCGTGGTTTCGTCCCGTCGGACCGGCGTGATCCCGCCACCCGCGCCGCGGGGCAGGGGACGGGCGAGGTGGAGGTGGTGGGCCTCCTGCGCCTGCCGGAGGAGGCGAGCTGGTTCGTGCCGGCCAATGATCCGGCCCACGGCGGCTTCTTCCGCATGGACCCGGCCGGCATCGCCGCGGCCCGCGGTATCTCGGGTGCGGCGCCCTTCATCATCGACGAGGCGGTGAACGCGGTGCCCGGGGGGCTGCCCCTGTCCGGTGGCACGCGCCTCGTGTTTCCCAACCGCCATCTGGAATATGCGCTCACCTGGTACGGCCTCGCGGCGGCCCTGGTGGGCGTGGCGCTTTTGCAACGGTGCGCCCGGTATCGCCGGCAAGCTCTTGACGCAACAAGCTGTTAGCCATCTTCTCTGAACAGGGTGGCCGGGGTCGCCGCGTTCGGAATTTGCAAACCGCTCGGCCGCAGGATGGCCGCGGTTTCAGTCAGAGGTTGTCCATGCATCGGTCGCTGCGCTTCGCCCTTCTCGCCGCGGTGTTTTCCGCCGGCGGGCTGGTTCCCGCCACGGCGGCCGACCTGTTTTCGCCGCCGCCGGCCAATCCGGTCGCCCCCTCGGCGCAGGAAGACTGGTACCTCACCATCGGTGCTTCGGGCCAGATGGAACCCAATTATCCCGGTTCCGACGGGTACACGGTGCGGCCGGGCCTCATCTTCTCCATCAGCAAGGCCAGCCAGCTCAACGCCTTCCGCAGCGTTGACGACAATCCCTCCATCGCCCTGTTCGACACCGGCACCTTCCGCATCGGCGCGGTCGGCCGGCTCGATTGGGGTCGCAGCGCGAGTGACGACGACCTCCTGACCGGCCTTGGCGATGTCGACGTCTCGGTGGAAGCCGGCGGCTTTGCCGAATGGTATGTGACGCCCTGGCTGCGCACCCGCGCCGAGTTGCGTTACGGCGTCGGCGGCTTCGAGGGCGTTCGCGGCCTCCTCGGGGCGGATGTCATCGTGCCCTACGGCCAGTGGCGCTTCGCCGTCGGTCCGCGCCTGACCTATGGCGGCTCGGGCTATATGGAGACCTATTTCGGCATTACGCCGGTGCAGTCGGCGGTGGCCACCGCCTTCGGCAATCCGCTGCCGGTCTACAGCGCGGGCGCGGGGTTCGACCTGGTGGGGGCCACGGCGCAGCTGACCTACAATTTCCGCAACGGCTTCGAGGCTGGCGTCTACGGCACCTACGGCCACCTTCTGGGCGACGCCTCGTCCTCCCCGCTCACCAGCGATGCCAACCAGTTCATGGCCGGCCTCTCGCTCAGCTATACCTTCAACATCGGCAAGGCCTGGTGGTGAACGCTCGCCTGACGCCCTGAGCCGTCCGTCTCTCGGCTGCCAGAACCTGCGAGGGATAGCCTGACCGTCGCGGCCGTGGCCGCGACCTGAACGGCGAAGCCGTCTCGAAACCTCAGGAATGAGTCCGCACCCGATCAGCGTGCGAGGCGGTTTGATCGGACGACGCCCTAAGCGCCGCCGCTGCCCGAATCGGCACCGGAATCCGGTCCGCTTCCCCCGTGTCCGGCCCCTTGGCCCGTTCGGGACGATTCGCTCCCGCCCTCGCCCGCATGCTGGCGCGCCACCTCTGCAGCCAGGATGAAGGCGCCGCCCGCGGCTGCCGCAGCCGCCCCTGAAGCAGGTGTGGCCGCAGCCTGATCCGCGGCGGCGGCCGGCGCCGTGTGGGATTCCCGCGCCATGCCGAAATCGTCGGGCGGCCGGCGCGCCGGCGCCGTGGGTGCTGCGCCCGGTCGTTCCGGCCCCGCCGGGCCCGTGGTGCGGCGCAAGGCAAAGAACATGGCGAGCGGCACGCCGATCACCAGCAGCGTCACGAGAAAGCCGGCTGCGTCCATGGGGCGGTGGGCTCCCTCAGCGCTGCTCGCGGCGGGCGAGAAAAGCCAGGCGCTCGAACAGGTGCACGTCCTGCTCGTTCTTGAGCAGCGCGCCGGCCAGCGGCGGAATGGTCTTGCGCAGGTCCTGCTGGCGCAGGGTCTCGGTGTCCACGTCCTCGGCGAGCAACAGCTTCAGCCAGTCGATCAGCTCGGAGGTGGAGGGCTTCTTCTTCAGGCCGGGCACCTCGCGCAGCTCGTAGAACAGGCGCAGGGCCTCGCCCACCAGCCGCTGCTTGATGCCGGGGAAGTGCACCTCGACGATGGCGCGCATGGTCTCGGCGTCGGGGAAGCGGATGTAGTGGAAGAAGCAGCGGCGCAGGAAGGCGTCCGGCAGCTCCTTCTCGTTGTTGGAGGTGATGATGACCAGCGGGCGCCGGTGCGCCTTCACCTGCTCGCCGGTCTCGTAGACGTGGAACTCCATGCGGTCGAGTTCCAGCAGCAGGTCGTTGGGGAATTCGATGTCGGCCTTGTCCACCTCGTCGATGAGCAGCACCGGCCGCACCTCGGAGGCGAACGCCGTCCACAGCTTGCCGCGGCGGATGTAATTGGTGATGTCGTGTACCCTGGGGTCGCCGAGCTGGCTGTCGCGCAGGCGTGCCACCGCGTCATACTCGTAGAGGCCCTGCTGGGCCTTGGTGGTGGACTTCACGTGCCATTCGATGAGCGGCGCGCCCAGCGCCCCGGCCACCTCCTGCGCCAGCACGGTCTTGCCGGTTCCGGGCTCGCCCTTCACCAGCAAGGGGCGTTCGAGCACGATGGCGGCGTTGACGGCCACCTTCAGATCATCGGTGGCCACATAGCTCTGCGTGCCCTCGAAACGCATGGGTACCCGTCCTCCCGGCGGCCATCCTGCCGCACCGCAGCAGGGTCGGGGGACGGGGGCGCGGCGTCAAGCCCCGATGCCCGTTGCGATGGCGGTTGTAGTCCACCGGCGGCGTGGATATAAGCGCCCCCGACAATGGAGCGTCATTCCTGTCCGGGAGGGTCCGGCTCCGCCGGCCAGATCGCCAGGAGGCCGCTTCAGGTCGTTGACGGGGCAGGGCTCGCCCCGGTCCGGCATCCCGGGGACCCGGCTTCCCTGGGATGAGGGCCTAAAGCGACCCGCCGCCAAGGGGTCAGCGACGCATATTGAGGACCTTGCTGATGTCGATCCAAATCGACGAGGACTATCGGCCCCGCGAGGACGAGCCTTTCATGAACGACAGGCAGCGCGAATATTTTCGCGTGAAGCTGTTGCGCTGGAAGGAGGATATCCTGAAGGAGGCCCGCGAGACCCTGCAGCACCTTCAGGACGAGAACCAGAACCATCCCGATCTCGCCGACCGGGCCTCGTCCGAGACCGACCGGTCCATCGAGCTGCGCGCCCGCGACCGTCAGCGCAAGCTCATCGCCAAGATCGATGCCGCGCTCCAGCGCATCGAGGACGGCACCTACGGCTATTGCGAGGACACGGGCGAGCCCATCTCGCTGAAGCGCCTGGAGGCCCGCCCCATCGCCACCCTCTCGGTGGAAGCGCAGGAGCGGCACGAGCGGCGCGAGCGCGTCTATCGCGACGACTGAGGCCCAAAATAACTGTGGCCCAAGGCGGGCGCCGTCTCAGGGGCCACGGACAAGATTGAAAAAGGGCCGGCGACGGGATTGCGTCGCCGGCCCTTTGTGTTCGGTTTGCTCAGATCATACCGACGGCGCCGATGAACCACCGGCGCCGAGCGGGTGCCGCTCAGTGCCCGCGGGCGCTGGTGCGGCCGAGCAGGTTGGCCATCTCCGCATCGAAATCCTCAAGCGGATCCTTCTCCTTCGGCTCCGGCGCGGGGGCCGTGGCGTCGGGAAGGGCGTCCGCAGCCTTGGGCGCGGCCGACGGGATGAAGCCGGCACGGCCTGCGGCATTCTCGTCCGCCTTGGCGTCGGCCTTGGCTTCGCTCTTGGCCTCGGCTTTCACCTCGGTCCTGACTTCGGGCTTGGCTTCGGACTTGGCTTCGATCGCGGCGTCCGGACGGGTAAGGACCGGGGCCGGCGCGCTCGGGCGCAGCGGCTCACGGGTGATCTCGCGCAAGGCCGGCGGCTCGCGGCGCGGCACGTCGAGGCCGTCCCGGGTGGCAGGCTCGCGGGGATTGGCCTCCACCGGCCGGAACGCGAACTCGCGCGGCCGCAAGGGTGGCTCGGAGCGGGCCGGCGCCACCGGGCGGGCGCCATCCTCCGACGGGCGTTCGATGCGGGGCAGGGGGTCCAGGCGCGGCCGCACCTCATCGCCGCCGCGCGGCTCGGGGCGGGAGCGCGACTGGTAGAGGAAGCGCGACAGGGGCCGGTCGGAGGGGCGCACCTGCGGGCTGTCGACCGTGGGGTCCGGATGGGGGTCCGAATGGACCACAGGCGCAGGCGCCTCCGGCTTGTGGTCCGCCCGGGGGTCCACCTTGGGAGCCGCTTCCGGCTCGGCCGGCTTTTGCGGGGTCTCGCCGAGCAGATCGGCCAGGCTCAGCTGCGGTTCGGCCGGGGCGGGCTGGGCCAGGGCCGCATCAAGCCGCTGGGTCAGTTCGTCGAGACGGCTGTCCGTGGTCGGGGCCGGGGCTTCGGACCGGGTGGGTTCCAGCCGGGGCATCATCGGCGCGGGCTCGACCCTCGCGGGCGGCGCAAGCTCGATCTCGGGGGCCTTGCGGGGCTCCATGGGCGCGGGCCGGACCGCTTCGGGCT
>NZ_JAIVFO010000429.1 GCF_029991245.1 Xanthobacter autotrophicus | reverse complement strand
CTACAATGCGGGTTTGCCCTTGAACCGGACCGCCATGCAAGACCAGATCATCCAAGCGTTGCGCCAGAACGAGGCCGACCAGGCCGTGCAGCTGGCCCAGGCGTGGACCCGTGATGAACCCGGCCAGGCCGAGGCCCACCGCTGGCTGGCGCTTGCGCTGCAGCAGCAGGGCAAGGCCGAGGACGCGATGGAGGCCCTGCAGCAGGCGCTGCAGCGCGCCGGCTGGGCGGCCGATGAAGTGGACTACGTGAACCTGCATGGCACCGCCACCGGCCACAACGATGCGATGGAAAGCCTGGCGGTGTCGCAGGTGCTGGGCAACCAGGTGCCGGCCAGTTCGACCAAGCCGCTGACCGGCCATACGCTGGGTGCTTCAGGCGCGATCGAAGCTGCACTGTGCTGGAT
>NZ_JAIVFO010000428.1 GCF_029991245.1 Xanthobacter autotrophicus | reverse complement strand
GGGCTCCGGCGGCAGGGGTTCCGGCGGAAGGCGCGGGCGCAGCCGGCACGCCCGCGGCGGGCACGCTCGGGGGCGGGGCGTTCTGCCCCTGTGTCGTCTGCGCCCCGGCCTGGGCCAGGGGAACCATCGACGCAACCATCGACAGGAAGAGCGCGACCAGAACGGCCGCGGGCTTCGTTACATGCATATCGGACCTCCGCGGCGGTGTTCCTGTCGCCCGAAGGCGGCATGTTCGTGGCGGATGGGAGAGAAAGGGCGCGCGGCAGGGCTTCGAAATCGCGAAAACCGGTATAAAGATCGTCCCGATTTTCGCCTTTTCGCATCCTCCCGGCCGCAACCGGAGGCAGAGAGACTCTCGTGATGACCGGCGCCGCTCCCGTCAAGCCCCAGACCTGTCTCTTATAC
>NZ_JAIVFO010000427.1 GCF_029991245.1 Xanthobacter autotrophicus | reverse complement strand
GTGGAGCATGCTCACAAAATTGCAGTTACTGTGCTCAATCCTCTTTTTTTAAAACAGCAATTGAAGTTTATCCTTTTCAAGATTTTGATATTATCGCTTCCGCTGCAGAAAAAACCTTAAACAATGGAGTTAATATATTTGGGTTAGTTACTCAAGGCTATGGATACAAAAAAATTAATAGAGCATTTCAACAAATATTGGATACAATAGATAAGCTCTACGAAAAATTTCCCAACTTGCAAGTATGCGGTTCTTTTGGAATTTTAAGTGAAGAAACTGCAAAAGCATTAGCAGATCATAAAGTTGTTCATTATAACCACAATTTGCAGGTAAACCCTCCTAAGTATAAAGAACTAATTGCGACAACTCATACAATTGAAGAACGTATTGAAACTGTTAAATTAG
>NZ_JAIVFO010000426.1 GCF_029991245.1 Xanthobacter autotrophicus | reverse complement strand
CAGGCGGATCTCGCGACCGGTGCTGTCGGCACCCTGTAACAGCTTGTCGTTGATCGCTTTCGACAGCACCACCACCCGGCTGCGATTGTCATCATCGCTGCTGTTCCAGGCACGCCCGTACTGCATCGGCACGTCGAACATCGGGAAGAAATCGGCCGACGTCCAGCGCGTATCCACCGAGAACGGCTTGAGCGTGCTGAGCTCCGGTTCCACCGTGCCGCCGCCCGCGCTCATCATCGCCTGGCGGATGCCGCGCTTCTCGCGCAGCAGGGTCTCGGCGTCGCGCCGTGTCATCTGTTCCTCAGGCTCCTCACCCGGGGTATAGCCGCCGCGCGGGCGCGGATCGACCTGCACGTAGAACAGCTGGTCGCTCTTGCCGGGAATCGGGTCGCCGGACAGCACGTGGA
>NZ_JAIVFO010000425.1 GCF_029991245.1 Xanthobacter autotrophicus | reverse complement strand
GTACAGGTACGCCTGGGTACGGCTGTCCGTGAGGCCCTTGCGCTCCTTGATGTCGTCCGGATAGGCCAGCTTCAGCATGTCCTTGATTTCGGCTTCCGACGCGCCATCGACCACCGGCGTCGCGTACGGCACGCCGTTGGTCAGGTTGCCGGCCATGGCCATCACCTCGTCGTCGCTCAGCTTCGACAGGTCTTCCTTGCGGCCGCGCGAGTTGTAGACCTCTTCGAGGAACGTGCGCATCTCGGCCGCCTTGGCCTGGTCGCGCAGCATGTCGCCGATGCGCTGGCCGATGCCCTTGCCGGCCCAGCCCAGGTGGACTTCCAGCTCCTGCCCGATGTTCATCCGCGAAGGCACGCCCAGCGGGTTCAGGACGATGTCGGCAGGCGTGCCGTCGGCCATGTAGCGCA
>NZ_JAIVFO010000424.1 GCF_029991245.1 Xanthobacter autotrophicus | reverse complement strand
CGGGTAGGTCGCGTCGACGAAGAAAGCCAGGCGGTAGCGCAGCCAGTCCTCGCCGGCCGGTGCGGCGCCCGGTGACAGCACCGCGCTGAACCGGGTCAGCAGGAAGTGGTCGAACTCGCGATCCGGCACGTGGCTATCGTGCCCGCGTGGGAGCCACGACGCGAGGCAATCGCCGCATCGTCGGGATCGCGGGCGCCCCTGGGTCCGGCAAGACGACGTACGCCGCCCGGCTGGTCGCCGACAGCCCGGTCCCCGCGGCGTACCTGCCGATGGACGGGTTCCACCTCGCCGACGTGACGCTGAGCGCCCTGGGACGGCTGGACCGCAAGGGTGCGCCCGACACGTTCGACGCCTGGGGGTACGCCGCCCTGCTGGCGCGGCTGCGCACCGAGACCGACCACGTGGTC
>NZ_JAIVFO010000423.1 GCF_029991245.1 Xanthobacter autotrophicus | reverse complement strand
CACAATCGAAACGGAGTGGAGATTGTATAAGTGCGCACTTCGTGATTTGCCGTGCATTATGCCAGCTCAGTTTTTAAACTACCAGTGACGCGCTAAAATGCGATTTTTCATCGCGCACGGAGTTACATCATGAGCAGAACACTCGAACAGAAGATTGCTGATGCTGAGGCCAGATTACAGCGCCTGAAGGCGAAGAGCAGGAGTCTGGACACAGCGCAGAAGGTCATTGTGGGTGCAGCATTGCTGGCAAAGGTCAGAAAGCCGGAGGAGGTGCAGTTGCGTGCCTGGTTACTCCAGTTCCTGAAGGCAGAGGTGACACGACAGGCTGATGTGACGCGCATACTGCCGCTGATTAACGAGCTGGAAGCGCTGCCAGGACAGTGATTGTATCGTCCGCTCGCCGCAGTC
>NZ_JAIVFO010000422.1 GCF_029991245.1 Xanthobacter autotrophicus | reverse complement strand
TAGTCGGCCACCTCGCGCAGGTGCGCGTTGCACGGCGTCAGCTCGGACCACGAGTTGGTGATGCCGATGATCGGCCGGCCCTCGAAGCTGTCGTCCGGCAGTCCCTCGGACCGCAGCCACGATCGGTGCATGAACCCGGTCTTGCCCGGGTCGCCGAACCAAGCCTGGCTGCGCAACGGTCGAGAGGGCGGCATGTCGCTCATCGGAACCTCGGCAGGTAGTCGATCTGGGCCTCGATCAGGTCGTCGGCCAGCGCGACGGCGACGTCGCCGTCGGTCACCCCGCCGTCGGCGAGCATCGCCTCGACCACGAAGTCCCGCGAGCCGGTCATGGCGGCCTCGATCGCGAGGTAGACCGACGTCAGCCGCCGGTTGAGGATCGCGGTCAGCGGCAGGGAGAGGTCGGGGA
>NZ_JAIVFO010000421.1 GCF_029991245.1 Xanthobacter autotrophicus | reverse complement strand
ATGTAAATCGCGCCTCCGCGGGTCGCGAAGCCGATCAACAGATTTACCGTCGCGCGCGATGTCACTTCATCTGCCATGACCGGTCAAGATGGTGCGATCGACAACACCGGCTCGTTCTATGCCGGTGGATCCGCGTCCCTGGCGGGAACCGCGTCCCGATGTATCGGGCGCGGCGGGATCCGCACGCGACGCGAGCGGATTGTCACGGGGCGCAGGCGCGCGAAAAGGGGAGGGACCCCGGCTGGAACCGCGATCCGGATCCGGCAGGGCCGTCCGGATCGTTGCGCCTGCCGCGCGCGGCTCGAGGTCGCGCTCCGACGACGTGGCTCCGGTTCGTCGCAGGAGCGCGCGTCAAAACAAGAGCTTAGAGCCGTTCCCGACCCAACGCGGTCGGGCACGGCTTTAGCG
>NZ_JAIVFO010000420.1 GCF_029991245.1 Xanthobacter autotrophicus | reverse complement strand
GTCCAGCAGCAGCCAGCCCCAGGCCACGCCGAATGCCGGCACCAGGAACGTCACGGCCAGCGCCTTGAGCGGCCCCTCGTCCGCGATCAGCCGGAAATACAGCACGTAGGCCCAGGCGGTGCAGAGCAGGCCCATGGCCAGCAGCGCCCCCCACACCGGCGCAGGCGCCGCGCCCCACCGGGCGGCAAGGCCGGGCTGGCTGAAGGCCTGCCATGCCGCCCACGGTGCCAGCGCCAGCACCGCGCCCCACTGGCTGCCCAGGGCGACCAGGCGGCTGTCCAGCCCGCCGCGGGCGGTGATCCAGCGGCGCGTGAGAAAGCCCGCCAGCCCATAGCAGCCCGTGGCCACCAGGCAGGCCGCGATGCCCAAAGCGACCGGCATGCCCAGGGCCACCGGCCCGGCCTGCGCG
>NZ_JAIVFO010000042.1 GCF_029991245.1 Xanthobacter autotrophicus | reverse complement strand
CTCCCCAACCCTCCCCGCAAGCGGGAGAGGGGGCCGACCATGCTTGTTTTCGGAAGACCGGGGCACAATCGGATAAGGGACCGCGGCTCCACCCCCGCAGAACAGACCCGCAACCGGTCGCCTCATGCGATTCGCGCCCTATCCGTTCCCGCCGCGTTCCCCACGTCCGCCGGCCTGTGTCAATTCGGGACCTTTCCCGAGGCGCCCTTTCCGTTTCACGCCCGACCTCCTATCTTCAAGGAAACGCGCGGCCCCGCCCGCAGCTTTTCTTTTGAGGATTGAGCCATGTTCATTCAGACGGAAACCACGCCGAACCCGGCCACCCTGAAGTTCCTGCCCGGCCGTTCGGTGCTGGGTGAAGGCACGCTCGACCTGCGCTCCCATGACGATGCGGACCTTTCCCCCCTCGCCCAGCGCCTGTTCGACGTGCGCGGCGTGGCGGCGGTGTTCCTGGGTTCGGATTTCGTCACCGTCACCAAGGCGGAGGCGGAATGGCCGCAGATCAAGCCCGCGATCCTCGGCGCCATCATGGAACACTTCATGTCCGGCGCTCCGGTCCTGTCGGACGGGGTGAAGCCGGATGCGGCGGACGCGGACGAGTTCTACGAGGCGAAGGACGCGGAGATCGTCGCCACCATCAAGGAACTGCTCGACACGCGGGTGCGTCCGGCGGTGGCGAACGACGGCGGCGACATCACCTTCCGCGGCTTCAAGGACGGCATCGTGTTCCTCAACATGAAGGGCTCATGCTCCGGCTGCCCGTCCTCCACCGCCACCCTGAAGAACGGCATCGAGAACCTTCTCAAGCACTTCGTGCCCGAGGTTGCCGAGGTTCAGGCGGTATAAAGGTAAATAGCCGTTAACCTTTCTGTAAGGTAAGCGTTCGGGGTCGCTTCCCCTCGCCACGGTTTGGGTTGATCGTGGCGAGGAGTGGGGCACCCGGTTTCATGTTCGTCCTAGCCATAGATACGGCGCTTGCCGCCTGCTCCGCCGCGGTGCTCGACACCGAGACGGACAGCATTGTCGCCGGTGATTCGATCCTCATGGAGCGCGGCCACGCCGAGACGCTCATCCCGCTCGTGGAGCAGGTGATGGCGGCGGCGGGCCTCGATTTCGAGCATCTCTCGCGCATTGCCGTCACCATCGGGCCCGGCAGCTTCACCGGGCTGAGGGTCGGCCTTTCGGCCGCGCGCGGCTTCGGGCTCACCGCCAACCGGCCGGTGGTGGGGGTGACGACGCTGGCGGCGCTGGCCGCCCCCTATCTTGCCCAGGATGATGCGGTTCCCGTGGTCACCGCCATCGATGCCCGGCACGGCCACGTCTTTCTCCAGATGTTCGGCGTCGGTGCCCGCACCCTGATCGCCCCGCGCGTCACCAGCGTGCGGGAGGCGGCGCGCTCCGTGGCCATCGGGGCGGTGCGCCTCGTGGGCTCGGGCGCGGCCCTGGTGGCGGAGGCCTGGCCGCCGGCCGAGCAGCCGCCTTTGCTGGTGGACGAAACCCCCGCCCCGGATGTGGCCTGGGTGGCGCGGCTCGGCGCCGTGGCCGATCCGGAAGCCGCCGAGCCCCGCCCGCTCTATCTGCGCTCGCCCGACGCCAAGCCGCAGGACAAGGCGCGCGTCGCCCGCCGATGATCGGCCTCCTGGATCGCTTCTTCCCGCCCCGCCCGCCGCTGCTGCGCGATGCGGTGGCCGCCGACGTGCCGCATCTTGCCGCCATCCACGCCCGCGCCTTCGCCCGCGGCTGGGACACCGACGAGTTCGAACGCCTCTTGTCCGACCGGGCGGTGCGCGCCCATGTGGCGACGCTCGGGGTCCGCCGCCCGCCCGTGGGTTTCATCCTGTCCCATGTGGTGCCGCCGGAAGCCGAGGTGCTGACGGTCGCGGTGGTGACCGATCGGCGCCGCCGGGGCATCGGCCGGGCGCTGGTGTCCCACCATCTGGCGCGCCTCGCGGCCGAGGGGGTCGCCACCTCGTTCCTGGAGGTGGAGGAAGGCAACGGTCCTGCGCGCACCCTTTATGAGCGCCTCGGCTACCGCGAGGTGGGGCGCCGGCGGGGGTATTATGCCGGCGGCGCGGATGCCCTCCTGCTGCGGCGGGATTTTTGAGGCCCGCCCGCCCCCTTGCAGGGATCGGGCCGGGGGGCGATAAGGCGTCTGTCCCGTTGGATCGCGGAGGTCCCGCTTGAGCGGCAGCAACATGAGCGTCATCGAGGAAGCGTGCCTTGCCAAGGGCATGAGGATGACGGAGCAGCGCCGGATCATCGCCCGCGTGCTGTCCGGCGCGCAGGACCATCCTGACGTGGAGGAACTGCACCGCCGCGCCGTCGCCATCGACGACAACATCTCCATCTCCACCGTCTACCGCACGGTGAAGATGCTGGAGGATGCTGGAATCATCGAGCGCCACGATTTCGGCGACGGTCGTGCCCGCTACGAGCAGATGCCGGACGAGCACCACGACCATCTCATCGACCTGAGATCCGGCCACGTGATCGAATTCCGCTCCGAGGAGATCGAGGCGCTGCAGGAGGCCATCGCCCGCCGTCTCGGCTTCAAGCTGCGGGGCCATCGCCTTGAGCTCTACGCCGTCCCCCTCGACGAGGACGACAAGTCGTGACGCCCGCCCCCGGGCGGGCGGCCGAGGCCACGCGGCTGCCCCTCGAATTCGGCGGGCTGGAGCCCCTGGGACCCGAGCAGCCGGCGGTCTCGCGCGTTCTCGATCGCCTGAGAACGGCGGCCGTTCTGGTTCCGGTGGCATTGGTCACGCTGGTCGGCATTCCGCTGCAATGGGTGTCGCTCAAGCTGTCCCTGCCCAGCCGCCGCCGTATCCCGGTGCTGTACCACCGCATTCTCCTGAAGCTCATCGGGGTGCGGGTGAAGGTGCACGGCGCGCCGGCGGCCGACCGGCCGTTGCTCATCCTCGCCAACCATGCGTCCTGGATCGATATTCCGGTGATGGGATCGCTCACGCCGCTGGTCTTCGTGGCCAAGAGCGAGGTGGCGCGCTGGCCGCTCATCGGGCTTCTGGCCAAGTTCCAGCGCACCGTCTTCGTGGATCGCCAGCGCCGGCACGCCACCGGCGCCGTCAACCGCACCATTGCCGAGCGCCTGCAGGACGGCGACCCGGTGGTTCTGTTCGCAGAGGGCACCTCCAGCGACGGCAACCGGGTGCTGCCGTTCCGCACGGCGCTGGTGGGCGCGGTGCGCGAAGCCATTGCCGACGGCGCCGAGGTGACGGTGCAGCCCCTCGCCGTATCCTATGTGCGGCTTCAGGGCGTGCCCATGGGGCGCCTCCACCGGGCCATCGCGGCCTGGTATGGCGACATGGATCTGGCGCCGCACCTGCTGGAGGTCCTGCGCCACGGTTCCATCGACGTGGAGGTCTCCTTCGGCGAACCGGTGCGGCTCGACGAGGCCCACGACCGCAAGAGCGTCACCCGCCAGTGCGAGGAGTCCGTGCGGCTCATGTTCGCCCACGCCCTCGCCGGCCGGCCGGTGGAGACGGATGAGGACACCCCTCATGCCCCTCCGGGGCCGGCGCTCCCGGCAGCATGACGGCGCTGGCTGCACTGGGCTTCGGCTATTGCGTCCGTCACCTGGTGGCGGACGGGACGGCGCCTTTTTCCCGCATCGTGGGCACCGCCCGCACAGCGGAGCGGCTGGCCGCGCTGCCGGCCGGGGTCGCGCCCTTCCTGTTCGACGGGGAAAGCCTGTCCGCCGCCCTTGCCGGTGCCCTCGCCGGTACCGAGCTGATCATCGCATCGGCGCCCCCGGATGCCCGCGGCGATCCGGTCTTGCGTTGCGCCGGCCAGGTGCTGGAGGAGGGTCGGCTGGGGCAGGTGGTCTACCTGACCACCCTCGGCGTCTATGGCGACCATGGCGGCGGCTGGGTGGACGAGACCACTCCCCCGCGCGCCGGCAGCCCGCGCCTGGAGCGGCGCCTCGCGGCGGAACAGGAGTGGTTCGCCTTCGGGCAAAAGCGCGGCATTCCGATCTCGGTGCTGCGCCTTGCGGGCATCTACGGTCCCGGCCGCAATGCGCTGGAACAGCTCAGGGCGGGCGCGGCGCGGCGGATCGACAAGCCGGGCCAGGTGTTCAACCGCATCCACGTGGCGGACATCGCCCGGACCATCCGCGCGGTGGTGGCGCGGCGTTTCGATGGCGTCCTCAACGTCACCGACGACCTGCCCGCCCCGCCCGGCGATCCCATCGCCTATGCGGCGGAGCTTCTCGGCCTGCCGGTGCCGCCGGCGATCCCGTTCGATGAGGCGGCGCGCGACATGAGCCCCATGGCGCTGACCTTCTGGGCCGCCAACAAGCGCGTGGCCAACCACCGGCTCAAGGCCGAACTGGGTGTGAGCCTGGCCTATCCCACCTATCGCGAGGGCCTCGCGGCGCTTCCCGATACGGGCGCCTGAGGCTGTTAGGGCGTTTTCGCGCGAAGTGGATGGGTTCGCGTGAAGAAAGCGCGTCAAAACAAGACTCTAGAGCGGCCTGAGCTGGACCTGTTCAGACCCGCTCGAACGTCAGGTAGGTGGGACTGCGCCCCTCCTCCAGGGCCTTCGCCTCGTAGCGGGTGCCGGGCCAGTGCGGATAGGGCTGGCGCCAGTCGTCGGCCCGCTCCGCGGTCCAGCGGAAGGCGCCGTGGGCGCGCACCGTAGCCAGGGTCCAGCCCACATAATGGGCGACGTCGGAGGCGAAGCGGAACACGCCGCCCGGCCGGATGGCGCGGGCGAGCCGGTCGAGATTGTCCGGCCGGACGAACCGGCGCTTCCAGTGGCGGCGCTTGGGCCAGGGATCGGGATAGAACAGGTCGGTGCCGTCGAGACTCGCCTCCGGCAGGCGGTCGAGCAGCAGGGCTGCGTCCTCGCCGAACAGGCGGATGTTGGACAGTCCGGCCTTCTCCAGGTCCACCAGCATGCGCGCCATGCCGTTCAGGAACGGTTCGGCGCCGATGAAGCCCATGTCGGGCCGGCGCGCGGCGTGGGAGATGAGGTGCTCGCCGCCCCCGAAGCCGATCTCCAGCCACAGGCCGGCAATGGCGTGGGGGAACAAGGCGGCCGGGGTCCGCGCCTCGTCGAGAGCGAAGCGCGAGACGGGCAGGAGGCGCACCACGGCATCCTGCTGGGCGCCGCGCAGCGCCTTGCCCACGCGTCGGCCGTAGAAGGCGCCGTGACGTTCCGTTTCTTCGGTCATGTCCTGCATGTCATAGCGGATCCCGAACGATGCGGCGGCATCCGGGATCCCTTGGCAACGTCGCCGAGCACTCCCGTCCGGCCATCCGCGCCCAGGCTCGGGCGCGGATGGCCGGAGGCTGGAATGGTGTCAGGCCACGGCGGACTTGAGGGCGTCCACGAGGTCGGTCTTCTCCCAGGAGAAGCCGCCGTCCGCTTCCGGCGCGCGGCCGAAATGGCCATAGGCGGCCGTGCGGGCATAGATGGGCTTGGTGAGGCCCAGATGCTCGCGAATGCCGCGGGGGCGCAAATTCATCACCTCGCGCAGCACGGTCTCGAGCTTGGCCTCGTCCACCTTGCCGGTGCCGTGCAGGTCCACATAGACCGCCAGCGGATCGGACACGCCGATGGCATAGGCGAGCTGGATGGTGGCGCGTTCGGCGAGGCCGGCTGCCACCACGTTCTTGGCCAGGTAGCGCGCGGCATAGGCGGCCGAGCGGTCCACCTTGGTGGGATCCTTGCCCGAGAAGGCGCCGCCGCCGTGGGGGGCCGCACCACCGTAGGTATCCACGATGATCTTGCGCCCGGTGAGGCCGCAATCGCCGTCCGGCCCGCCGATCACGAACTTGCCCGTGGGGTTCACGTGCCAGACCGTGTCCTTGGAGATCCAACCCTCGGGCAGGGTGGCGCTGATATAGGGCTCGACGATGGACTTCACGTCGTGGGACGAGAGGTTCTCGTCCAGGTGCTGGGTGGACAGCACGATCTGGGTGACGCCCACCGGCTTGCCGTCCTCGTAGCGGACGGTGACCTGGCTCTTGGCGTCGGGGCCGAGGGCGTGGGTCTCGCCGGAATGGCGCGCTTCCGCCAGGGTCTTCAGGATCTTGTGCGCATAGAAGATGGGGGCGGGCATCAGCTCCGGCGTCTCGCGCACGGCATAGCCGAACATGATGCCCTGGTCGCCGGCGCCCTCGTCCTTGTTGCCGGCAATGTCCACGCCCTGGGCGATGTCGGCGGACTGGGCGTGCAGCAGGACGTCGATGTCCGCAGTCGCCCAGTGGAAGCCTTCCTGCTCATAGCCGATGGACTTGATGGCGAGGCGGGCGGCATGGGACAGCAGGTCGCGGGTGATGGAAGAGGGGCCGCGCGTCTCGCCCGCAATCACCACCTTGTTGGTGGTGGCAAGGGTCTCGCAGGCGACGCGAACCTGGCTCGGGTCCCAGCCTTCGACTTCGGCGGCCCGGAAGAAGGTGTCCACCACCTCGTCGGAGATGCGGTCGCAAACCTTGTCCGGATGGCCTTCGGAAACCGACTCGCTGGTGAACAGATAAGACTGACGCGCCATGTCTCCGAACCCTCTTGCGCCCGCGCCGCGTTGCGGTCCCTTCTTGTGGCAACGCGGCAGCGAGCGGTCAAGGTCGGTTGCACGAAATCGTTCGTCAAAACGAACGATTTAGGCGGGCGTCTCCGCTTCTCCGGCGATGGCAATGACCAATTCCACGATCCGCCGGCGAATCTTCGGATCGGTGATGCGCATGAAGTTGCGGGTCAGCGTCAGCCCGTCCGAAGTCGCGAGGAAGTCGGAAACGTAGGCGGGCGACTGGTCTTCAGAGAAGCCTTCTCCTTCAGGGCCGAAGGCCGGTGCGCCTTCGAAGAAGAACGCCACGGGCACACCGAGCACGGTGGAGATCTGCTGAAGGCGGCTGGCTCCGATGCGATTTGTGCCCTTTTCATATTTCTGGATTTGTTGAAAGGTAATACCCAGATGCTCGCCCAGCTTCTCCTGGCTCATGCTGACCATCATCCGCCGCATGCGGACGCGCGAGCCGACGTGCTTGTCAATAGGGTTCGGCGCCTTCTTGGCCATGGTCTCTCCGGCTATGTCGGAAAAGATTAATCATTACTTCGCGGTGCGAAGGCTGCCCTGATTGCCGGCGAACATAGGCATACAATCTACGAGCGTCGATCAACCTTTGCGTGTAATGCAACCGCCCGGAGTCGCTATCGCGAGCGCCAGCGCGGCTATCAACAGGCCGGCAAGGACTGCGAGATGGAAACGCGCCGCTATGGGAACCGTTTCCAGCGGCCGAGGCAGGGGGCCATCGACAAGGCTGGTTTCACCGAGGCGTGATCCTGCGACAATACGACCCAGAGGATCAATGATGGCAGAGATGCCCGTATTGGCTGCGCGCACCAGGGGAAGGCCTTCCTCGACCGCACGCAAACGCGCTTGCACAAAGTGCTGGTAGGGACCGGGGGTGGTTCCGAACCAGGCGTCGTTGGTGACGTTAAGGAGCCAGGTGGGGCGTGGGCCGTCCGGGATTACCTTTCCTGAAAAGATAATCTCATAACATATCAGCGGAGCGGTAAGGCCGGCGCCGGGCACGTCGAGCCCGGCCAGCGTGCTGCCCGACGAGAAGCCTCCCCTGATCCGCGTCAATTGCTCGATGCCCATGGATTCAAGGAACGACTGGAACGGCAGGTATTCGCCGAACGGTACGAGATGCACCTTGTCGGTATTGCGCAACACCCGGCCTTTCGCGTCGATGACGCGGATCGCATTGAAGAACGGTGAATGCTGGCCGGGCGGGGGCAGGTCGATGCGCACCGCCCCGGCCACCAGGGTCACGTTGGGCGGCAGCGCGGCGGCGATATCTTCCGCCGCCCAGGGCTCGCGCTCATAGATGAAGGGGAAGGACGATTCCGGCCAGATGAGGAGGGTCACGTCGGCAAGACCCGCCGGATAGGTGGGGCTGGGACGGGCGCTCAAGGCGAGGTAGTCGGCCAGGATCTCGCGCCGGCGGTCGTAGGCGAACTTCTTGTCCTGCGGCAGGTTGGGCTGCATCACCCGCAGATGAACGCCCGGCACCACGTCGAGCGGCGTGGAGGCGAGCCGCCAGCCGCCCCAGCCCGCCGCGCCCGCCAGCACCAGCGCCGCGCCGGCGACGGCGGCAAGGCTCCGCCGGCCCGGCACCAGCAGCAGCACCGGGCTCGACAGCAGCAGCAAGGCAAAAAAGGTGAGTCCCCAGATGCCCACCAGCGCGGCGCTCTGCATCAGCAGGTCCGACTGCGCGAAGGCATAGCCGAAGGTGTTCCAGGGAAAGCCGGTCAACACGTGGCCGCGCAGCCACTCCGACACGGTGAGGCCGAAGGCGAGGGCAAACAGGCGCATGCCCCCCTTCGACCACAGCAGCCGCGCCAGCATTGCGCCGAGCGCGGTGAACAGGGCGAGCCCCGTGGGCATGGCCAGCACCGCGAACGGCAGGAGCCAGCCGAACACGTCCGCCTCCACCAGGAAGGCGTCGCCGATCCACCACAGGGAGGCGAGGAAATAGCCGAAGCCGAACCACCAGCCGACGCCGGCGGCACCCCACAGGCGGCGCTCCAGCCCGCCGCGGCAGCCGTCGATGAGCAGGACGAGCACGCCGAAGCTGAGCGCCAGCACCGGCCACAGGCCGAAGGGCGGCATGGCCAGGGCGCCGATCGCCCCGGCAACGAACGCCACAAGGCGCCGGCGCCATCCGGAGAGGAAGCGCAGCGCCAGGAGGCGCCCGCGCAGCCGCGCGGTCGGGGAGGAGAGTGGAAGCACGCGGGGTCGCTACAGGTCGGATGCGCTGGATGCGGTGGCGGGCACCGACGCATTCTCCTGCGGCGGAATGACACGCAGTTTCTTCACCCGGCGCGGATCCGCCTCCAGGACTTCCACCTCGAAGCCGCCGGGCAGGGCGATCATTTCCCCCTGCTTCGGCACCCGCGAGGCCACCATGACGAGGAGGCCGCCCAGGCTGTCCACCTCCTCCATGGCCTGCTCGGAGGCGAAGGCGGGGCCGAGCACCTCCACGGCGGCCTCCAGAGGCGTGCGCGCATCGGCGAGGAAGCTGCCGTCCGGCTGGCGGATGAGAAGGGTCTCGGCCGCCTCGTCGTGCTCGTCCTCGATCTCGCCGACGATCTCCTCCACCACGTCCTCGATGGAGACGAGGCCGTCGGTGCCGCCATATTCGTCGATGACGAGGGCGAGATGGGTGCGCGCCGCCTGCATGGCGACCAGAAGGTCCACCGCCGGCATGGAGGGCGGCACATAGAGAATGCGGCGGATGAGCCCGGCATCCTCCAGCGAGCGGTCGAGGTTGACCGCGCCCAGATCGATCTTGTTGCCGGGCTGGCTGGTGAGGTCGCCGGCCACGAAGGCAATGAGATCACGGATGTGGACCATGCCCACGGGGTCGTCGAGCGTGTCGTCATAGACCACGAGGCGCGAATGGCCCACGGCCACGAACACCTTGAGCAGTTCGCCGAGCGAGACATCCTTGCGCACCGCGACGATCTCGGCGCGGGGCACCATGATGTCGCCGATGCCCACCTCCTTCAGATGAAGGATATTGCGCAGCATCTTGCGCTCGGATGGGGTGAACTCCCCTTCCTCCTCGGGCGCTTCCGCCGCGTCCAGCACCTCCACGAGGTCGGTGCGGAGCGAGCCGTGGGGGCGGAACGTGCCGAGGAGGGCACGCAATCGATCGAGAAAACTTTGCGGCTCCGCGCTGGTCTCGGTCGCTGGCTGGTCGATGTTGGACATGGCCTGATCTTCGCCTTGGAACGTCAATCCTGGGGCAGGGCATAGGGATCGTCGATCCCCAGTCCCGCGAGGATCCGCCGTTCCAGCGCCTCCATTTCCTCTGCTTCGGTTTCGTCGATGTGGTCGTAGCCCAGAAGGTGCAGCGTGCCGTGCACCACCAGATGGGCGAGGTGGTGCCCCGCCGTCTTGTCTTCTGCCCGGGCTTCGCCGGTGAGGGTTTCCAGCGCGACGATGATGTCGCCCAGCGGTTGGGGCGCGTCCACGTCGTCGGGAAGGTCCGGCTGGGGGAAGGACAGCACGTTGGTGGCCTTGTCCTTGCCGCGCCACTCCCGGTTCAGCACGCGGATACGCGCGTCGTCGGTGAGGGTGATGGCGACCTCGCAGGGCTCCGGCACCGCGTCGCCGCAGGCCGCGAGTGCCGCCCTGGCGGCACGCTCGCAGATCGCCTCGGCGTCGGGGACGGCGGCCCAGCCGTCCGCCTCCACCAGCACGTCGATGGCGATGGCGTCTTCCTCGGGAGGGACGCTTGGAGCGACAAGCTTCAGGGCGGCCATGGGCTCAGGCTCCGACCTTCCCGCCGAGGCGGGCGGACGCGGCCTCGAGCTTGGCCGCGTCGAGCTTCTCGTAGGCCGAGACGATGCGCCCGACCATTTCGTGGCGCACCACGTCCTCGGCCTTGAAGACGCAGACGCCGACCCCCTCGATGCCCTCCAGCAGCCGCACCGCCTCGGCAAGGCCGGAGATCTGGCCCTGGGGCAGGTCGGTCTGGCTGGCGTCGCCGGTGACGATCATGTGCGAGTTCTCGCCCAGGCGGGTGAGGAACATCTTCATCTGCATGGAGGTGGCGTTCTGCGCCTCGTCCAGGATCACCGCGGCGTTGGAAAGGGTGCGCCCGCGCATGAAGGCGAGCGGGGCGATCTCGATCTCGCCCGACTGCAGCGCCCGCTCCACGAAGGGGCGGTCCATGAGGTCGTAGAGCGCGTCGTAGATCGGGCGCAGGTAGGGGTCCACCTTGTCCTTCATGTCGCCGGGCAGGAAGCCGAGCCGTTCGCCCGCCTCCACCGCCGGCCGCGATAGGATGATGCGGTCCACCATGCGCCGTTCCAGCAGGTGCACCGCATAGGCCACCGCGAGCCACGTCTTGCCGGTGCCGGCGGGACCGGAGCCGAAGACGAGGGTGTGACGCTTCAGCGCTCTTATATAGGCGTCCTGCGCGGCGGTGCGCGCCCGGACCGGGCGGCGGCGCAGTTGGATCTCGTCGAACGACTGGCGGTTCTCGGCCGGATCGAAATCGAACAGGGAGCCCTGCGAGGTCACCTCGCGGATGGCGCCGTCCACGTCGCCCTGGCTGATGTCGCGGCCCTTGCGCAGGGCCTCGTAGAGGTGTTCCAGCACGGCGCGGGCCTGCTCGCAGGCATCGCGCGCGCCTTCCAGGGTCACGTGGTTGCCGCGCGAATCGGCCTTCACCCCGAGCTTGCGCTCGATGACGGCAAGGTTGCGCCCGTAGTGGCCGAACAGGAGGGTGGCGAGCCGGTTGTCGTCGAAGGCCAGCACCACATGGGCGGGGCCTTCGTCCTCGGCGCTCGCCCACGGCGGCGTCACCGCCGCGCGGGCGGGGCCGGAGGGCGGCAAGGGGCGTTCGGATGGGCGTTCCGTGGAACGCTCCGAGGAGCGGTCCAGGGAGCGTTCAAGGGGACGGTCGCGGTCGCTGCCGGATCTGCGCAAGCTCAAGCCTCCATGGCCGCAAGCGGCCGGGACAGGGCGGAAGAAGCTGGGGACTGGGAAACGGAAGTGTCGTTCGCCTCGGCCGGAATACCCGCGAGGCTGTTGGGGCCCACGTCGGTGATGGTCACGGTGAGGAGGTCGCCGATGGCGGCGGGCGGGTCGTTGACCACCACGCTCTGCAGATAGGGCGAGCGGCCGATGAGCTGGCCGGCCTGGCGGCCGGGCTTTTCCAGCAGGATGTCAAAGGTGCGGCCGCGGCAGCTTTCGTCAAACGCGGCCTTGGAGGCTTCCAGCAGCCGCTGAAGCTCGGCAAGGCGCTCGGCCTTCGCCTCCTCCGGCACCTGCGCGGCGTGGTCGGCGGCGGGTGTGCCGGGGCGGGGGCTGTATTTGAACGAATAGGCGCTGGCAAAGCCGACCTTGCGCACCAGGTCGAGGGTGTCCTCGAAGTCCTGCTCGCTCTCGCCGGGGAAGCCGACGATGAAATCGGACGACAGGGCCATGTCCGGCCGCGCCTGCCGCATCTTCTCGATGATGGCGAAGAAGTCGTCCCGGCCATGCTTGCGGTTCATGGCGGCGAGGATGCGGTCGGAGCCGGACTGCACCGGCAGGTGCAGGTAGGGCATCAGCTGGGGCAGGTCGCGGTGGGCGGCGATGAGGTCGTCGTCCATGTCGCGGGGGTGGGAGGTGGTGTAGCGCAGCCGGGCGAGGCCCTTGATGCCGGCCATGCGCTCCATGAGCCGGGCGAGGCTCCAGCTGGTGCCGTCCGGCCCCGCGCCGTGGAAGGCGTTGACGTTCTGGCCGATGAGGCTGATCTCGCGGACCCCCTGGTCCACCAGCCGCGCCGCCTCGTCCATGATCTTGGCCACCGGGCGGGAGACTTCCGCGCCGCGGGTATAGGGCACCACGCAGAAGGTGCAGAACTTGTCGCAGCCTTCCTGCACGGTGACGAACGCCGCCGGCCCGCGGGAGCGGGTCGCCGCCCGCGTCGGGGCGGGCAGGTGGTCGAACTTGTCCTCGGCGGGAAATTCGGTGTCCACCACCCGCTTGCCGGCCCTGGCCTCGGCCAGCAGCTCGGGCAGGCGGTGGTAGCTCTGGGGGCCGACCACGAGGTCCACCACCGGCGCGCGGCGCATGATCTCGGCGCCCTCGGCCTGGGCGACGCAGCCGGCCACCGCGATCATGGTGTCGGAACCGGCCTCCTGCTTCTGTTTGCGCAGGCGTCCCAGCTCCGAATAGACCTTCTCGGCGGCCTTCTCGCGGATATGGCAGGTGTTCAGGATGACAAGATCGGCCTCGGCCGGGTCCTGCGTCTCCACGAAGCCCTCGCGTGCCAGCGTGTCCGCCATACGATGGGAATCGTAGACGTTCATCTGGCAGCCGAATGACTTCACATAAAGCTTGCGGGGCTCGTGCATGTTGCCTGTTCTGTCGCCGTCGATCATCGCGCGTGGGCGCGACGCGATCGTGACGCCAGCTCTTGTCGCCCCCCTCATAATTCGTGAGGTGGCAATCCTACCGGCAAACGTGCCGGTTGGAAACAGCGCCCGCACCGCCCGCGACGGAACTTGGAGCTATTGGACCGACGCGGCATCCCATTCCGCCCGCACCGTCGCGTCCTCTTCCCGCGGCAGCGCCTCACGGGCGCGGGCGGCGGCGGTATCAAGGTCGGCCAGCCGCCCCAGCGCCCACACCGCCGCCCCGCGCACCAGCGCCGAGGCATCGCCAAGCCGCGCCTCCACCTGGGGCAGCAGGGTCGGGTCGGCCGAATTCCCGATGGCCACCAGCACGTTGCGCACGAAGCGGTCGCGTCCCACCCGCTTGATGGGGCTTTTGGGGAAGCGGGCGCGGAAGGCGGCATCGTCCAGCGCGACGAGCTCGGCCAGGGGCGGCGCGTCGTTCTCCGCCCGCGCTGCGAGCCTCATGTCCCGCCCGAGTTCCGCGAACTTGTTCCACGGGCAGGCGGCGAGGCAATCGTCGCAGCCATAGATGCGGTTGCCCATGAGGGCGCGCAGGTGGCGCGGGATCGGCCCCTTGTGCTCGATGGTGAGGTAGGAGATGCAGCGCCGCGCATCGATCACGTAAGGCGCGGGAAAGGCCGCCGTGGGACAGGCCTCGAGGCAGGCGCGGCAGGAGCCGCAATGGTCCTGTTCCGGCGCGGACGGCGCAAGCTCCAGCGTGGTGGCGATGGCGCCGAGGAACAGCCAGGAGCCGAAATCGCGCGAGACGAGGTTGGTGTGCCGGCCCTGCCAGCCGAGCCCCGCCGCCGCCGCCAGCGGCTTCTCCATGAGCGGGGCGGTATCCACGAACACTTTCACGTCGCCTTCAAGGCCGCGCCGGTGCGCCTCGGCCAGCAGGGCGCGGGCGACGCGCTTCAGCTTGGGCTTGATGATGTCGTGGTAATCCTCCGCCCGCGCATAGACCGAGATGGCGCCGGCCGACCGCTGCGCCAGCACCGCGCGGGGGTCTTCCGCCGGGCCGTAATTGAGCCCCAGCATGATGACGGAGCGCATCTGCGGCCACAGCACGGCGGGATCGGCCCGGCGCTCCAGCGTCTCGGCCATCCAGCCCATGTCGCCGTGGGCGCCGCCGGCGACCCACGCCTTCAGCCGGGCACCGGCCTCGGGGCTAGCGTCCGCCCGGGCGATGCCGACGGCGTCGAAGGCTTCCGAGCGGGCAAGGCCGGCGATGATCTCTTCAAGGGAGGCGCCGGCCGCCTCGGTCAGAAGTCGAGGTCCGCGTAGGTCTTGGAGGGCGGCATGCCCGGGATGCTCTCGGTCAGCAGGGCGCGGAAGGTCGGGCGCGACTTGATCCGCGCGTACCAGTCCCTCGCGTGATCGTCCTCGTCCCACGGCACGTCGCCCAGATAGTCGGCCACCGAGAGATGAGCTGCGGCGGCAAGGTCGGCCTGGCTCAGCTTCTCCCCGGCGAGCCATTTGCGCGCCTTGGCCAGCCAGCCGATATATTTCAGATGATAGCGCAGATTGCTGCGGCCCATGCGCAGGGATGTGGCATCGGGCGAGCCGCCGCCCTGCTCGCGCGTCATGTAGCGCTTGTGGATGCGCTCGCGCACCAGGGGCTCGGTGGCCTCCACATACATCTTCTCGTTGAACCATTGGGTGAGCCGGCGCACCTCCACCCGCGCCGCCGGGGAGTCCGGCAGCAGGCGGTGGTCGCCGAGGGCAAGGCCCCGCGTCTCGTCGAGCCATTCGGCGATGATGCTAGCGCCGGGCACCGAGGCGGCCATTTCCTCGACGATCACCGGCGTCTCGCCGGACGGGTTGAGGGCCAGGAAGCCGGGCCTGCGCTCCCACACCCGCTCTTCGACAAGCTCCGGTTCGAGCCCGTATTCGGAGAGCAGGAGGCGGACAAACCGTGAATGCGGGCAAAAGGGATGGTGATGCAGATACATGATGCAATTTTCGCCGGGGGTCAGGTGGGGAGAAGGCCAGTCACCGGCGCCCTCCCGTTTTAGAGCGCGATTCTTTCCGATTGGTTCCACCGCAGTGCAGCATTTCGTGCTGGGCAGGGCGCAGCCGGGCGCCCCGCCGAAACATGGTAAACAGAGTGCGACGATGACTGCCACGCCGGGAGCAGATTTCATCGCTAATTCAAGCCTTAGAGCTTTCCGCTGCGGCAGAGTGGCCTGTGGCGGACGCGCCACATGCCATCAGGAAATGACGCGGCCGCATGGTGCATGGCGCCTCCCGTCACGGCCGCGCGATTGCACCTGCGAAGGGGACGGAACAGGATGCGCCACCCTCACCGCCTTCCGGATTATCCCACCCATGACCCTCGGCGATATGCTCGAAGCCCTCGTTCTCGGCCTTGTGGAGGGGCTGACGGAGTTCATTCCCGTCTCCTCCACCGCCCACATCCTGCTCCTGGGGCATTTCCTGGGGTTCGAGAGCGCCGGCCACACCTTCGAGGTGCTGATCCAGCTGGGCGCGGTGCTCGCCATCCTCACCGTCTATTTCCAGCGCTTCCTCAGGGTGGCGCAGCAGCTGCCCACCAATCCCGGCGCCCGGCGCTTCGTGATCGGCATCCTCGTCGCCTTCCTGCCGGCGGCGGTCATCGGGGCGCTGGCCCACGGCTTCATCAAGAGCGTGCTGTTCGAGACGCCCGCCCTGATCTGCGTGACGCTGATCCTGGGCGGCATCGTCCTCCTGTTCATCGACAAGGTGGTGCCGGAGCCGCGCTACAACAACGCCATGGGCCTGCCGTTGCTGCTGGCGCTCAAGATCGGCTTCTTCCAGTGCCTGGCCATGATCCCCGGCATGTCGCGCTCGGGCTCCACCATCGTGGGCGGCATGCTCATGGGCGTGGACAAGAGGGCGGCGGCGGAATTCTCGTTCTTCCTGGCGCTGCCCACCATGGCCGGGGCATTCGCCTACGATCTCTACAAGAACCGCAACAACCTCTCCATGGATGACGGCTTGCTGATCGTCATCGGCTTCATCGCCGCCTTCTGCGCGGCGGTGCTGGTGGTGCGGACCCTGCTCGATTTCGTCGCCAAGCACGGTTACGCGCCTTTCGGCTGGTGGCGCATCATCGTCGGCGTCGCCGGGCTCATCGGCCTCGCGCTGGTGGGCTGAGGGGGCGCTTCACCCCCCTTGCGCAGGGGCATCGCCGCTCAGAAATCGGACGCGATGCCCCCCACCTCCCAATCGCCGTAGCGCACCGGCTCGGGGCCGTCGCGGCCGTTGATCTCTTTCGGCCGCTCTTTCGCGGCGGCATCGATGGCGCCGCGGCGGGCCTCGGCCTCGGCGAGCGCGCGTTTCGCGGCCTCGCTCAAGGGCTTGCGTTGGGGCGCGGGGGTCTCATCGGACATTTTCCGGTCTCCTGTCCTGTCGCGCCGGGGGTGCGCGGCGTGCCCGTCGCGTGGCCTATCCTTGCACCTGAAGCGCAAAGCATGGTAGCAGCGCCGCGCTTTTAGGGCATCCGGACGGGTGCCCACAATCAACCCTTGAGATGGAGATGCGCATGGCCACGCAGAATGGCGGCCCCACCCAGAATGCGGCGCCGTCGCTGAACGTGCTCGCGCAATACATCAAGGATTTCTCCTTCGAGAATCCCAATGCGCCGCGCTCCCTCGCCGCTCCGCCCAGCCAGCCCGACGTGAACATCCAGATCCACGTCAACGCCCGCCCCGGCGGCGACGGCGAGTTCGAGGTGGAGCTGAAGATTGACGGCGGCGCCAGCATCGAGGGCAACACCCTGTTCGCCTTCGAGCTGGTCTATGCCGGTGTGTTCCGCATTCTCAACGTGCCGGAGCAGAGTCTGCAGCCGGTGGCGCTGATCGAATGCCCGCGCCTGCTCTTCCCCTTCGCCCGGCAGATCATCGCCGACGCGGTGCGCAACGGCGGCTTCCCGCCCCTCATGATCGATCCGGTGGATTTCGCCGCGCTGTTCCAGCAGCGCATCCAGCAGGAAGGCCAGCGCGTCCAGGCGTGAGCCCGCTGACGCGGTCCTGACCGACAGGACGCCGCCGGATGCCTTGTGCGTTCGGCGGCGTTTGCTTTGGTGCCTGCTGTTTTCGTGTATCTAAAGGCGGATAACCATCAGCGGGTATCCCGGGAGGAGACCGGCGCGGGCGATGAGATCCATCCGCTTCAAGCTCGCCGCCTTGAGCGGCGCGGCGGCATCCTTTGCCATCCTGGCTGCGGTGGGGGTTCTCCTCGCGGTGGGGGCGGCGGATCGTGCCCTGGAGGCGACCGTCTCGGCTCAGCAGCGGCTGGACCTGCTCACTGAAATCTCCGCCCGCCTCTCCGATTTCGGCCTCGCCGCCGTGGCCGTCGCCGAAAGCCCCGGTGCGGATCTGGGACGCATGGAGGATGCCCGCTCCCGCGTCGCGGCCGTGCTGGAGGCGGCAACGGTGCGCGCGGCGCAGACCGCTCCCGTTCCGGAGATGGGCGTGCGGCCACGCGAACGCATGCTTGCGCATCTGCGGGCCGACTTCATCCTCCTCGACCGCCAGATCTCCGCAGCCGTGGCCGACGCCGATGCCCGCGGCGACCGCGTGCGCGGCGCGCTCAACGGCTTTGCCGCGGCTGCCGGTCCCACCCTCTCGCTGCTGGTGGAGAGCGAGCGTCGCGCCGTGACCAGCGCACGGGAAGAAGCGCTGGCGCTGTCCTTCCGCCTCCGGGTGGGCGCGGTGGCGCTTGCCGCCCTGGTGCTGGCGGCGGCGGCGTTGCTTTATCGCGCGCTGGCCCGGCCGCTGCTCACCCGGCTCGGGGAGATGGACCGGGCCGCCGCCGCCATCGGCCGCGGCGACCTCGACACCCGCCTCACCATCGGCCCGCGCGACGAGCTGGGCGTGCTGACGGCGCGCTTCAACCGCATGGCCGCCCGCCTCGGCCGTCGCGAGCGGCGCGTGGTCGAGGATCGTGCCCTGCTGGAAAAGACCATTTCCGAGCGCACCGCCGACCTCACCGCCGCCAATGCCCGCCTTGCCGCCATCGACGCCTCCCGCCGGCGCTTCTTCACCGACGTGAGCCACGAACTGCGCACGCCGCTCACCGTCATCATCGGCGAATGCGACGTGACCCAGCGCGCGCCCGCCATTCCCGAAGACCTCAGCCGCTCGGTGCTGGCCACCATCCGCAAGCGGGCCGTGCGCCTGCATCGGCGGATCGAGGACCTGTTGCGGGTCGCCCGCTCGGAAAGCGGGGAGATCGAGCTGGTGTTCCAGGACGTGCCGCTGGTGCCGCTGCTGGCCGACGCCGTCGCCGGCTTTGAAAGCGTGGCGCTCCGGCAGGGGGTGCGCCTCAGGCTGGAGGCGCAGGCGCCCGGCCCCCTGGTCCATGCCGACCGCGAGTGGCTGCGCCAGGTGGTGGAGGGCCTCATCGACAACGCGCTGCGCCATGGCGGCAAGGTGACGCGCATCACCCTCGCCACCACCACCGTGACCGGAGCCGGCGGAGAGGTGGCTGATCAGATCACCGTGACGGACGACGGCCGCGGCATTGCCCCGGAGGCGCGGGCAGGGCTGTTCCGGCGATTCGAACGCGGCGAGCGGTTCGGCGACGGCACCGGCTTCGGCCTCGGCCTCGCGCTGGCCGAATGGGTGGTGACGCGGCACGGTGGACGGATCATTCTGGAAGAGGGAGAAGAGGGCGGTACCCGTGTGGTCATCGCTCTGCCCCGGCCGCAGGCCCATCCGGAGGCCCATCTCCAGGACGTCTTGGCGCAGGGCGCCCGGGCGAACCCGCCCGGCGAGGAGGATACATGAACATTCTGGTGGTCGAGGACGACAGCGACATCGGCGCGATGCTGAGCCGCGGGCTATCGGCCGAAGGCTTCGACGTGACCGTGGTGGGCCGCGCCGACGAGGCGCTGGAGGCGGCGCGCCAGTACAATCCCTGCGCGGTGGTGCTCGACATCATGCTGCCGGACGGTTCGGGGATCGAGGTGTGCCGGGCGCTGCGCGAGGCCGGGCATTCCGGCCCCATCCTGTTCCTGTCCGCCAAGGATGAGGTGCGCGACCGGGCCGAGGGTCTGGGCGCCGGCGCCGACGACTACATCGTGAAGCCGTTCGAGTTCGCCGAGCTGGTGGCGCGGCTGCGCGCCCACCTGCTGCACCGCCTCGGCGACAGCCATGCGGGCCGCCTCGTCGCCGGGCGTCTCGTGCTCGACCAGTCCACCCGCACCGTGCTGTTCGGCGAGATCCATGCCCGCCTGACCGAACGGGAGGCGGAGCTTCTGGCCCTGCTGATGGCAACCCCCAACCGGCCGGTGCCGCGCGGCGAGATCTTCGACCGGCTGTGGGCCAACCAGGGCGGCGCCTCGCTGAACGTGGTGGATGTCTATGTGGGCTACCTGCGCACCAAGCTCGCGCCGGTGAGCCGCGCCGGCGGGCCGCAGGTGTCCACGGTGCGCGGCCGCGGCTTCATGCTGGACCTCTCCGCGCCCGCGGCTGCCCATTGATCTGTTGCGGCGCAGCATCACATTTTGCTTGCGGGAACCAAATCAAACGCCAATATTTGATTCCGATGCGATGAACTTCATCATTGCAGGTTGTTCTTATGATCTTCTTAGAAAGATCTGGAGCACATAACCGGAGGAAGCAACATGCGTTGGAACAAGCCTCAGGTCTGCGAAGTCTGCGTGGGCATGGAAGTCACCGCCTATCTGCCGGCCGATTTCTGATCCGAATGAGGTCGGTGGCCGGGAACGATAAGGCAGGAGCGTTCGACGCATCATGCAGGTGATCGTTCTCGGTTCGGCGGCCGGCGGCGGCGTTCCCCAATGGAACTGCCGCTGTCCGGTGTGCCAGATGGCCTGGTCGGGAGACCCGCGCGTCACGCCGCGCACCCAGTCGAGCATCGCCGTCTCCGCCGATGGCGCCGATTGGGTCCTGCTGAATGCCTCGCCCGACCTGCGGGCGCAGATTTCAGCCACCCCGGCGCTCAAGCCGCGCACGGGGGATCGCGACAGCCCCATTCGCGCCGTCGTTCTCACCAACGGGGACGTGGACCATATCGCCGGCCTGCTCTCGCTCCGGGAATCCCAGCCGTTCGCCCTCTACGGGACGGCCGAGACCTTGGGGCTGCTGAAGCAGAACCAGGTGTTCGACGTGGTAGCGCAGGCCTTCGTGAGCCGGACCGCCGCCGTGTTCGGGCAGGCCTTCTCGCCGGCGCCGGGGCTGACGATGGAATTCTTCACCGTGCCCGGCAAGGTTCCGCTCTGGCGGGAGGACGCCAGCCTCGTCATCGGCGAGGAGACCGGCTCCACGGTGGGCGTCACCATCACCTGCGGGGACAAGCGCCTCGTCTATATTCCCGGCTGCGCGGCGGTGACGCCGGCGGTGCGGGAGCGCATCATCGGGGCCGATCTTTTGTTCTTCGACGGCACGCTTTACCGCGACGACGAGATGATTGAGGCCGGGGTCGGCACCAAGACCGGCGCGCGCATGGGGCACCTCTCCATGTCCGGCGCCGATGGGACCGTGGCGCTGCTCAAGGACGTGCCGGTGGCACGTCGTGTCTTCATCCACATCAACAACACCAACCCGGCGCTGGTGGACGGCTCGCAGGAGCGCCACGCCGTGGAGCAGGCCGGCTGGACGGTGGCCCGCGACGGAATGGAGTTCTCGTTATGACCTTCCTCGCCCTTGCCGAGCCGCTGGTCTTCCCGCCCCTGCCTGCGCCGTCCGAGCCTTTGTCGCCCGAAGGGCTGGAAGCGGCGCTGCGGGAGGTGGGAGCCACGCGCTACCACAATCTCCACCCGTTCCATAAGCTGCTGCATTCCGGCAAGCTGAGCCGGGACCAGGTGCGCGCCTGGGCGCTGAACCGCTACTGCTACCAGTCCGCCATTCCCCGCAAGGACGCGGCGCTCATGAGCCGCTGCGACGACCGGGAGCTGCGCCGCGAATGGCTCCACCGCATCACCGACCATGACGGGTTCGAGGGGGACACCGGCGGCATCGAGCGCTGGCTGGTGCTCACCGATGGCCTCGGCCTCGACCGCGACTATGTGGTCTCGAAGGAGGGCGCGCTGCCCGCCACCAAATTCGCGGTGGAAGCCTATGTGCGCTTCGTCGCCGACCATTCGCTGCTGGAGGCGGTGGCCTCCTCCCTCACCGAGCTGTTCGCGCCGGGCATCCATGCCGAGCGCATCTCGGGCATGCTGGCCAATTACGACTTCATCAACGAGCGGGTCGTCACCTATTTCCGCCGCCGGCTTGACCAGGCGCCGAAGGATGCCGACTTCGCCCTCGATTACGTGAAGAAAAACGCGCGCACCGTGGCCGAGCAGCGCGCCGTCATCCGGGCCTTGACCTTCAAGACCGAAGTTCTCTGGGCGCAGCTTGATGCGCTTTACTTCGCCTATGTGGAGCCGGGCTGGCCGGCGCCCGGCGCGTGGCGGCCGGGCATCGCCCTCGTCGAGGCCGGCTGAGCCATGCGGGCGGAAGAGACCGACGTGCCGCGCCTGCCGCGCGGGGTGAAACTGAAGTATGATCAGGTCCGCGAGCGCCACGTGCTGCTCGCCCCGGAGCGGGCGTTCGACATCGACGAGACCGCTGCGAGCGTGCTGGAGCTGGTGGATGGCCAGCGCACCTGCGGGCAGATCGTGGATGAGCTTGCGCTGCGCTTCGATGAAAAGCGCGAGGTGATCGCCGACGACGTGCGCGACATGATCGGCGATCTGATCGCGCGGCGGGTGATCGAACGATGACCAATGTCACGGCTGAACTGACAAATCTGGAGACGGCGCCCCGCCCGGCGGCGGTGCATCCGGTCGGCCATCCCATCGGCATCCTCGCCGAGCTGACCCATCGCTGCCCCCTGCGCTGCCCCTATTGCTCCAATCCGCTGGAGCTGGAGCGCCGCGAGGCGGAGCTGGACACCGCCACCTGGAAGCGCGTGCTGAGCGAGGCGGCGGCCCTCGGCGTGCTGCATGTCCACCTCTCCGGCGGCGAGCCCACGGCGCGGGCGGACCTTGTGGAGCTGACCGCCCATTGCGCGGCGGAAGGGCTCTACACCAATCTCATCACCTCCGGCGTCGGCCGGGCCGGCGCCATGCTGCCGGCGCTCTCCGAGGCCGGGCTGGACCACGTGCAGCTCTCCTTCCAGGGCGCGACGGCGGAGATCACCGATCGCGTCGGCGGCTATGCGGGCGGCCATGCGGCAAAGCTCGCCTTCGCCGCACAGGTGACGGACCTCGGCCTGCCGCTCACGGTGAATGCGGTGTTCCATCGCGCCAACATCCACCAGGTGGAGGACATGATCGCCCTCGCCGTGGCGCTGAAGGCGCGGCGGCTGGAGGTGGCGCACACCCAGTATTACGGCTGGGCCTATGCCAACCGCGCGGCCTTGATGCCGGCGCGCCCGGACGTGGACCGCTCCGTCGCCATCGTGGATGAGGCGCGCAAGCGGCTGGAAGGCGTGCTGGTCATCGACATGGTGATCCCGGACTATTACGCCCGCTATCCCAAGCCCTGTTCCGGCGGCTGGGGCCGGCGCACGCTGAATGTCACGCCCACCGGCCGGGTGCTGCCCTGCCATGCGGCGGAGAGCATTCCGGGCCTTGAGTTCTGGTCGGTGCGCGATCATGCGCTGGGGGATATCTGGCGCGCCTCGCCGGCCTTCAACGCCTTCCGCGGCACCGACTGGATGCGTGAGCCGTGCCGCAGCTGCGACCGGCGGGAAATGGATTTCGGCGGTTGCCGCTGCCAGGCCATGGCGCTGGCGGGGGATGCCAGCCTCACCGATCCGGCCTGCTCGAAATCCCCGTTCCATGCCCGGGTGGAGGCGCTGGCCACCGCCGAGGCGGCGGGCACCGCACCCGATTTTATCTACCGCACCATCGGCGGACTGCCGGCGGGGCGGCGGGAAGGAGCAAAACCGTGAGTGCCCGCAGGACCATCGGCCTTTTTCTCGTCCTCACCGGGGCGCTGTTCGCCGCCGGCGTCCTGGTGGAGCCGCTGCCCGCGCGCGCCGCCGAAGCGCAGGCCGCCACCGAAATCGCGCCGCCGGAAGCAGCGGACATCCTGTTCGAGCGCCCCCAGCTGGCCGGCACCAGGCCCGGCGACACGCTCTCCTATGCCTACACGCGCAAGGTGACGAACGCCGAGCTTGGCCCGTCCTTCGAGGACCGCATCCGCCTCATGATCGAACCGGGCAAAGGTGGAGATGCCCGCGATGTGCGCGTCGATTTCTTCTCGATCGAGCGCCACCGTGCCGCCGGCCCCTTCGAAGAGGTCACCACCAATCCGGTGCTGATGCTGTTCCTGGAGAATCACCTCGTGGAGCTGTCCGGGCGGCTCAAGGGCAATCCGCGCTATCTCAAGAACGCCATCCGTGCCGGGTTGCGGGACCGGGCCCGGGTCGAGGCCGCCGACATCACCGTGGACGGCCGCACCCTCAAGGGCTGGCGCATCACCGTGAAGCCCTTCGAGGGCGACGCCAATGCCGCCCGCATGCGGGGGCTGGAGAGCCTGACCTACACATTCGACGTGGCACCGGACCTGCCGGGGGAAATCGCGCGCATTCAGATCGCGGCCGAGGCCCCCGGCGGCCGGCTCTGGGAGGAGACGATCGCCTATGATCCGAAGGGCTCTTGAGGCGGCGGGCCTGCTGCTTGCGTCAGCCGGCGCGGTCTGCGCCGCCCCCGTCGCCGACAATGACTATCCCACCTCCGCGCGCGTGGACTATGTCATCGCCTGCATGGCGGCGAACGGGCAGTCGCGCGAGGCCATGACCCGCTGTTCCTGCTCGGTGGATACGCTGGCCTCCATCCTGCCCTATGACCGCTACGTGGCGGCGGAGACCATCCTCTCCATGCGGCAGGGGGTGGGGCAGGCGGCGAGCATTTTCCGCAATACGCCCCAATATGAAGATAACATTGCCGAATTGCGCCGCGCCCAGGCGGAAGCCGAGGTCCGCTGCTTCAAGTAAAATCCGATACCGCGCTGCACAACACCTGCTCGCATCTGCCGCATAGATGACGGGTTTTCTGCCCCTCGCGGCTATGTTAGCTTCCTCCCCAAGAACAGACGCATGGCGCACGGAGTTTTCCGAAGCGCACTGCAACGACAAGCGGGCAACCGCCGCGGCGTCTTGATCGGGACCTTCAACCCCCAAGGCAATGCCATGGCATCCCAACGCTCTGCGTCTGTCCATTTCGTCCCATTTTCACCTTCGCGGGCCGGTACCCGTGCCAGCTGCACGCTCCTGCGTGGGCCTGGCGCAGCGCGCCCCGCCACCATCGCCTTCGGGTGACGCCATGACATCGGGAGAGCCGATCACCGGCGGTGCGGATCGCATCGTTCGAGACGTCGTCTGCGGCTTCTGCGGCCTCGGATGCGACGATCTGGAGGTGGCCGTCGCCGGCCGCGCCATCACGCCGCGCACCGCCTGCCCGGAGGCCGCGCGCCTTCTGGCGCGCAGCGATGCACCGCCGCCGTCGCCGCGCATCAATGGTGCTCCGGCCAGCTTCGAGGACGCGACCGCCGCTGCCGCAGGGCACCTCAAGGCCGCCCGTTCAGCCGCCTTCAGCGGCCTGGGCGCGGACCTGGAAGGCCTGCGCCGCCTGTACGACCTCGCCATGGCCTCGGGCGCGAGCCTCGACCACGCCGCCTCGGGCGGGTTGTTCGCCAATCTGGAGCGGCTCGCCCGCAAGGGCTGGATCGCCGCCACCCTTGCCGAGGTGCGCAACCGCTGCGACGTGCTGGTGGTGTTCGGCGACGATCCCGCTTCCGCCTTCAGCCGCTTCTTCTCCCGCGCCGTTCCGGTGCGCGGGGAGGGGGCCGATGGCGATGCCGCCCCGCTCTTCGTCACCGCGCCCGGCCGGCGGCAGATCGCCGTCGTCGGCGGGCCGCTGTCGGAGGCGTCGCGCCGGGTGCTTGCCGCCCACGAGGTGACGGAAATTGCCGTTGCCGAACAGGATGTTGCCACGGCCACCTCGGTGCTGACGGCGCTGGTCGCCGGGCGCGTGGTGGACGGGCTCGCCGGCCTGCCGGAGGCGACGGTTGCAGCCCTCGCGGCGCTGGCGGAACAGCTCAAGGCGGCGCGCTACGCCGTCTTCACCTGGAACGCCGCCAGCCTGCCGGCGGAGGATGCGCCGGTGGTGGCCGGCGCGGCGTCGGAGGCGGTGGATGTCCTCTCCGTCACCACCCGCGCGGCGGTGTTTCCCTTGGGCGGCCGGGACAATGTGACCGGCGCGCACCAGCTCGCCTTGTGGCGCTTCGGCTATCCCCTGCGCACGGCGGTGGGGGCCGGAACGTCCCGCCATGTGCCCGAGCTTTATGCAACGGCGGCAGCGCTTCCCGACGCCGACCTGCTGCTCCACACCAGCGCCTTCCGCCCCGATGCGCCGCCCGATTTCGACCGCGGGCCGGTGATCGCCATCGCTCACCCGGACACCGTGTTCGCGCGGGAGCCGGAGGTGTTCATCCCGGTGGGGACGCCGGGGGTGGATTACGGCGGCCACGTCTTCCGCATGGATTCAGTGGTTTGCCTTCCGCTTCAGGCCCTCAGACCTGCCGAGCTGCCCAGCGTCGCCGAAGCGGCCGCTGCCATTCTTGTGTCGTTCGGGAGGGGTGCATGAGGACGCGCATCACCGGTGGGCGCGTGTTCGACCCCGCCAACAACATCATCGACCAGGTCCGCGACGTGCTGCTGGAGGACGGCCGCATCATCGCCGACTCCCCGCCGGTTGCGGGCGAGCAAAGGGTTGATGCGTCAGGCACCATCGTGCTTGCCGGCGGCATCGACCTGCACAGCCACATCGCCGGCGGCAAGGTCAATCTCGGCCGGCTGCTGATGAATGAGGACCGGGCGCTGTTCCCCGAGCCGTTCGGGGATTTCTGCGGCTGCGGCGGCGGGCGGGCGGCGCCCACCACCCACGCAACCGGTTGCCGCTACTCGCAAATGGGCTACACCGCCGTGTTCGAGCCGGCGGTGGTGGGGGCCAATGCCCGCCACGCGCACCTGGAGATGGCAGACATCCCCAACATCGACACCGGCGGCTTCCTGGTGCTGGGGAACGATGATTTCCTGCTGCGCCTCATTGCCCAGGGCGAGGGCCAGCAGGCGATCAACGACTATGTGGCCTGGATGCTCAAGGCCACCCAGTGCTGCGCCATCAAGATCGTCAACCCCGGTGGCATCAACGCCTTCAAGTTCAACGGGCGCGCCCTCGATTTTGACGAGACCGGGCCGTTTTACGGCCTCACCCCGCGCCGGGTTCTGAACACCCTTCAGCGCGCCGTGTCGGAACTGGGGGTGCCGCACCCCATCCACCTGCATGGCTGCAACCTGGGGGTGCCCGGCAACGTCAAGACCACGCTCGCCACCATCGGCGCCAGCGAGGGCTTCCCCCTCCATCTCACCCACATCCAGTTCCACTCCTACGGCACCGAGGGCGACCGGCACTTCTCCTCCGGCTCGGCCGAGATCGCGGAGGCGGTGAACGCCAATCCGCATATCTCGGTGGACGTGGGCCAGATCATGTTCGGCCAGACCGTGACCGCCTCGGCCGACCTCATGTCCCAGTATCGCAACCATGGCATCGCCGATCCCAAGAAGTGGATCGGCATGGACATCGAGATGGACGCCGCCTGCGGGGTGGTGCCGTTCAACTATCGCGACACCTCCTTCGTGAACGCCCTGCAATGGGCCATCGGGCTGGAATTGTTCCTGCTCATCGAGGACCCGTGGCGGGTATACCTCACCACCGACCATCCCAATGGCGGACCCTTCACCTCCTACCCGCACCTCATCCGCCTGCTGATGGATAAGCCGTTCCGCGACGAGCACCTCGGCCGCATCCACAAGGCGGCGCGCGCGCATACGAAGCTCGCCGAGATTTCCCGCGAATACACGCTGGAGGAGATCGCGGTGGTGACCCGCGCCGCCCCCGCCCGGACCCTCGGCCTGAGGGACCGCGGCCATCTCGGCCCCGGCGCCCGGGCGGACGTGGTGCTCTATGAGGAGCAGGCCGACCGCGAGGCCATGTTTGCCGCCCCGCGCCTGGTCATGAAGGACGGCGAGGTGGTGGTGGTGAACGGCGAGGTGGTGGCCCTCACGCAGGGACGTACCTATGCGGTGCATCCGCCATCGGACCCGCTCATGGACAAGCGGCTGGAGCGCTGGTTCGACGAGGCGGTGGGCCTGAAGGCGAGCCATTACAAGATCGCCGACGGCGAGATCCGCGACGGCCAGGGCCCCGAAATCGTGGAGCTGATGCCGTGACTGAAGCTCCCATGATCATCAATGGCGTCGAGATCCGCGACAGCTTCGCCGAGGCCTTCCCCATGGCGGGAACGCGCCTCATCATCACCGCCGACACACAGCGCTGGGCCCACACTGCCGCGGCCAGCCTCACCGGCTTTGCCACCTCGGTCATCGGCTGCGGCTGCGAGGCCGCCATCGAGCGGCAGCTCGACCCCGACGAGACCCCGGACGGACGGCCGGGCTATGCCGTGCTCATCTTCGCCATGTCCCTGAAGGATTTGAAGAAGGTGGTGCCGCTGCGGGCCGGGCAATGCGTGCTCACCTCGCCCACCTCCGCCTGCTATTCGGGGCTGGAGGGCGGGGCCGCCATCGCGCTGGGGCGGGCACTGCGCTATTTCGGCGACGGCCACCAGATCGCCAAGTCCATCGAGGGGCGCCGCTTCTGGCGCATCCCGGTGATGGAGGGCGAGTTCGTCTGCGACGAGGTGGTGGGTTCCACCACCGCCGCGGTGGGCGGCGGCAACTTCCTCATCCTCGCCCGCTCGCGGCCTGCGGCCCTGGCCGCCGCCGAGGTGGCGGTGGAGGCCATGGGCCAGGTGTCCGGCGCCATCATGCCGTTCCCGGGCGGCGTGGTGCGCTCCGGCTCCAAGGTGGGCGCCAAATATGCCGGCATGATCGCCTCCACCAACGACGCCTATTGCCCGACCCTGCGCGGCGTTTCCAAGAGCGCGCTGCCGCCGGAGGTGGAGAGCGTGCTGGAGATCGTCATCGACGGGCTGAGCGAGCAGGACGTGGCCGCCAGCATGCAGGCGGGCATCACCGCCGTCTGCGGCCTTGGCGCCGCGGCCGGCGTGGTGGCGATTGATGCCGGCAATTATGGCGGCAATCTCGGCCCCTTCCATTTCAAGCTGCGCCAGTTGATGGCTCCTGTCGCCGGGGAGACGACCCTATGAGCGCCTATCGCCTCACACTGCGCGCGCCGCTCGCCGCCCGCGCGGATCTCTCCGGCATCAATCCGGCGACCCTCGCCGGCCTGTCCGCCCAGGCGGTGGCCTGGCTCACACTGCCCTACGGCAATGGCGCCGTGCCCCTCGGCGACCTGTTCGAGGTGTCGCAGGTGGAGGGCGGCGCCCTCATGATCAGCGGCGATCCCCGCCTCGATTTCGTGGGTGCCCAGATGGCTGAAGGCGAGATCGAAGTGGATGGACCGGTGGGCGTCCTCGCCGGATCGGGCATGATCGGCGGCCGCCTCGTCATCCGTGGCGATGCCGGCGACGGCCTTGCGGCGGGCCTTGAGGGCGGGCGCATCGAGGTTGCGGGCTCGGCCGGCGCGGGGGTAGGCGGTGCCCTCACCGGCGACCGGCAGGGCATGAAGGACGGCATGGTGGCTGTGGCTGGTGCGGTGGGGCCGGGCCTCGGCGCGCGCATGCGCGGCGGGCTGGTCCTGGTGGGCGGCGATGCCGGCCCCCGCGCGGCGGACGGGCTCATCGCCGGCACCCTTGCGGTGGCGGGGCGCCTTGGCGCCGGTGCCGGACGCGGCATGAAGCGGGGTACCATCCTCGTCGCGTCCGCGCCGGAGGCGCCGGCACCGGGCTTCGTCTCCACCGGACCCCATGATTTCGTGATGCTCGCGCTGCTGGCCCGCCGCGTGCCGGAACTTGCCGGCCTGTTCGGCGATCGTCTCGGCGGCCGGGCGGAGCGCCTGGTGGGCAACCGCCTCGCCGGCGGCGCGGGCGAGATTCTCGTCCTGCAGTAACGGGATGGCCAAAAGGGTGGGCCGGGCCGGTCCACCCTTCGTAGACAATAATCACCGAGAGGAACGCCTGATGATGCGCGCCGTATTTGTTTCCGCTTTGCTCCTGGCCGCCGCGACCGGCTCCGCGCTCGCGGACCCGGATGTGGCAAAGGGCGAGATCGCCTTCAAGAAGTGCATGGCGTGCCACGCCGTCGGCCCCGACGCCAAGGCGAAGGTGGGTCCGCCGCTCAACGGCATCGTCGGCGCCAAGTGGGCGCATTTCGACGGCTATGCCTATTCCGCCGACATCAAGGACGGCGGCGCCGCCGTCAAGGTGTGGGACGAGGCCACCCTCGACGCCTACATCACCAACCCCAAGGCGCTCGCCCCCAAGGGCAAGATGGCCTTCGCCGGCATCAAGAATGACGACGAGCGCAAGGACCTCATCGCCTTCCTCGCCCAGTTCAACGCCGACGGCAGCAAGAAGTAAGGCCGGCGACGCACCGGGCCGCCGCCATCGCCGCACAGGCTTCCGTGCGGCTCCGGCCCGCATGGTCGCGTCATGCCGTGTTTATCCCGGCGCCGCAATCAGCAAGGCTGGCGTGATACCAACGGCCGATGAGCCCGTCTCATCGGCCGTTGGTATCATCCGGGGCATCCATCTCCATCAGCGCATGGATGGTCGTTCTCCACACCAACCGGGAGATAAAGTACGCCGGCTAATAGAACGACAGCCGCGCCACGGCCACAGCCGGTGCACAATCCGCAGCGGCAGTGGTGAGGGCGGGATCTGCGGCCAGGATTTCCCCCGCATCCCGGTAGGGCCGACGGGTGCGCGCCGCGAGCCGCGCCGCCAGGAACCGCCCGACACCGGCCCCCACCAGCGGCGCATCCACCGCCACGCCCCCGGTTGAAAGCACCTGCGCCAGAGCTTCCTGCAACCGGTGCAGCTGCACCTCCGCGGCGAAGGCGGCGAGGGCCTCCACCTCGGCCAGGGAGCAGGGGCCAAGGTCACGCCCGACCATGCGCAACAGCCTGCGGGCACTGGCTTCCCGGGTCTTTTCGCCGCCATCCGCAGCCGGATGCAGGTCGGCGCCTTCGGGCAGCTCGCCGGTGAGGCGATGGACGTCCGCCGTGGTGGCGAAATGCTCGGCCATGAGTGGCACCTGCCGGCCCCGGAACGGGAGCGTGGCGGCCAGCGCCATCACCGGCGTCCGCGCCGCGCCGCTATAGACCAGCTCTCCGGCTTCCATCCGCTCGGCATCAGTATAGCCGGCGAAGCAAACTTCTGCGCCGGCAAACCTTATGATGTCCGTGGTGGTCGATCCAATATCCACCAGAACGCCTTGGCCGCACATGCGCGCCAGTGCCGCGGCGGTGGCGTGCCAGTTGGCGGAGGCCACGTCTCCCGCGTGGTCCGGCGCGTCGGCGGCCGGGATGAAGCCGGCGCGTCCGGCATAGATGAGCGTGTCCGCGCCCAGCCGCTCTGCCAGCGCCTTCGAGAGGCCGGCGACGCCGGTGGCGCGGTCGGGCCACAGGTCGGTCAGCTCGCCGGTCATGGTCACCACCGAGCGCCCGGCGGCGGGGGAGAGCGCGGCCATGGCGGCATCGAGCTTGTCGAGGCCCTGCCACAGGGGGCAGGTGGCCATCTCCACGGAAAGCAGGGTGCCATCCGGCGCGAGCGCGGCGCGCTTGAGATGCGCGCCGCCCACGTCCCAGCCGAGGATCAGGTCGCCGGTGAGAGCGCTCATGCCAGCGCCAGTTCCACCGGCGCGCGGGCGCCCTTGCGCGGGGCCTTGCCGCCATCCGCGAAGGGCGGCAGCAGCGTCGCCGGATTGAGGCCGAGGGCCGGGCCGAGGCCGGCATAGGCGGTGGTGAGGCGCGGATTGACCTCCACCACCACCGGCCCGCCTCCGGTCAGGAGGATGTCGATGCCGAAGATGCCCTCAAGGCCCGGAAAGGCGTGGACCACGTCCCGTGCCAGCCCGGCGAGGCGCCCGTCCGCATCGTCGAGCGCGCCCACGGAAAGCCCGACGAGGACCACCCGGCCGTCCTTCACGGCGATGTGCTGACGGTTCACGGTCAGGAGGCGCACCCCCTCCGGTCCGTTGAGTAGCGTGAGGCTCGCCGCCTCCCCCGCCACAAAAGGCTGGATCAGGAGCCCGTCGCGGGCGACCGGGGTCGCAGGAACGCCATCCGGCCAAAACAGGGTGTCCTCGCAGCCGGCGCCATCGTCCGGCTTGGTGATGCGCGGGCCGGGCAGGTCGGGCGCCTGCGCCAACGGGAAGGTCGGGATGTGCGGCACGCCGGCGGCGGCAAGGCGGCGCGCGGTCTCCAGCTTGCTGGCGGCGGCGGCGATGGCCTCGGGATCGCAGGCGAGGACGTGGGCACCGTTCGCGCGCAGCATCTCCACCAGCCGGGCGAGCACGCCATCGGTCTCCGGGGCCACCGGCCACACCACGTCGGCGCACCGGGCGAGGGTGCGCCAGATGGCCCAGGCATCCGCGCCTTCCGTCACCGGGACGGAGCCGGGCACGGGCAGGCGGTCGTCGGCGGCGAGGAGGATCCCGCTCACCTGCGGCAAAGCGGCAAGGTCGCGGCGCATGGCATCGCGGATGAGGGCGGCTTCCCGCGCGAGGCCGCCCGGCAGCGCTGCGTCACGCATGCCGCCGCCGGTCACGAACTCGCAGACGAAGACGCGCATGCGCGGTTTTCCCTGAATGCCGAAAGCCCCAGCCTGGAACCTACGCTGTCACCGGCTCGGCGACGAGGCAAGCGGCCAGCGGCTCGGCCATGTTGCGCCCGGTGGCGTCATGAAGGCCGCGCCAGGCCGGCATGGAATTCACCTCCAGCACGGTGAGGTGGCCGGAGCCATCGGCGATGAGGTCCACCCCCGCATAGGATGCCCCCAC
>NZ_JAIVFO010000419.1 GCF_029991245.1 Xanthobacter autotrophicus | reverse complement strand
AATCGCACTACACATCGGTACAGGAATATTGACCTGTTTCCCATCAACTACGCATCTCTGCCTCGCCTTAGGGGCCGACTCACTCTACGCCGATGAACGTTGCGTAGAAAACCTTGCGCTTACGGCGAGGGGGCTTTTCACCCCCTTTAACGCTACTCATGTCAGCATTCGCACTTCTGATACCTCCAGCATCCGTTACCAGACACCTTCACAGGCTTACAGAACGCTCTCCTACCACGCACAGTAAACTGTGCATCCGCAGCTTCGGTAACTGGCTTAGCCCCGTTACATCTTCCGCGCAGGACGACTCGATCAGTGAGCTATTACGCTTTCTTTAAATGATGGCTGCTTCTAAGCCAACATCCTGACTGTTTTAGCCTTCCCACTTCGTTTCCCACTTAGCCAATTTT
>NZ_JAIVFO010000418.1 GCF_029991245.1 Xanthobacter autotrophicus | reverse complement strand
GAGCTTCCCCCGCGGCAGATGGCCGAACTCGGACGAGCAGGAGGGCGACCCTCCGGTGGCGTACCGCCCTCGACCGGGCTGGCGAGCAGACATGAAGTGAAGGAGCAGGTCGGCGGTCCGATCAAGAACCGGCAACATGGCCGGTCCGTTCAGAAGTCCGTGTGCTGCATCCAGGTGTACGTCGTGGGTTGCCCTTGGTTCCACTCGAGCATCGAGGCCTCGTCGACCTCGACGAACCCGGTCGACCGGTAGAGCGCCCGGGCGGCGGTGTTGTCGGGGACGACGCGGAGGAAACAGTCGCTGCGTCCGTGCTCGCGGGCGAGGGCGAGCAGGACCTCGACCAGACGCCGCCCGATTCCCTCGCGGCGTCGCGTGGGGTCGACGATGAGCCGGGCCAGCTCGACCTCGTCC
>NZ_JAIVFO010000417.1 GCF_029991245.1 Xanthobacter autotrophicus | reverse complement strand
TCCTGGCCATGGATAGATCACTTGGTTTCGGGTCTACACCCAGCGACTGGACGCCCTATTCGGACTCGATTTCTCTACGGCTTCCCTATTCGGTTAACCTTGCCACTGAATGTAAGTCGCTGACCCATTATACAAAAGGTACGCAGTCACCCTTGCGGGCTCCTACTTTTTGTAAGCATGCGGTTTCAGGTTCTTT
Source organism: Xanthobacter autotrophicus (assembly GCF_029991245.1). Taxonomy (GTDB): domain Bacteria; phylum Pseudomonadota; class Alphaproteobacteria; order Rhizobiales; family Xanthobacteraceae; genus Xanthobacter; species Xanthobacter autotrophicus_C. Next base: position 216 of record NZ_JAIVFO010000417.1, on the reverse strand, counting down.
TTCACTCCCCTCCCGGGGTTCTTTTCGCCTTTCCCTCACGGTACTGGTTCACTATCGGTCAGTCAGGAGTATTTAGCCTTGGAGGATGGTCCCCCCATATTCAGACAGGATACCACGTGTCCCGCCCTACTCATCTTCACTGAAATGGCCCTTTCAGATACAGGGCTATCACCTTCTATGGCCGCTCTTTCCAGAGCGTTTTCCTAGAACCAAAGC
>NZ_JAIVFO010000416.1 GCF_029991245.1 Xanthobacter autotrophicus | reverse complement strand
TCACTGAAGTTCTGGTTGAAGAAGCTCGCCCGGACGATGGTCCAGGAGGCGCCGGACTCGCGGACGACCTTCTCGGCGGCCTCGGCGGCCGGCTCTCCGCGCCCGGCGAGGAGGACGAGTCGTTCGACGTGGTGACGGAGTGCTTCGGAGGTGAACGCCGCGACGACGTCCGTGGCTCCGGGGAAGGCGAGGTCGGGCTGGTAGGTCACGTACACCGCCCCGACCCCGTCGAGCGCGGCCGCCCAGGTGCTGGGGTCCTCCCAGTCGAAGACCGGGGACCCCGAACGGGATCCGATGCGAACGGGGTGGCCCCGCGAGGTGAGGATCTGGGCCACGCGACGGCCGGTCTTGCCGGTGCCGCCGAGGACGAGGATGGGCTTGCTGGACGAGGTGGTGGTGGTCATGGGACAAC
>NZ_JAIVFO010000415.1 GCF_029991245.1 Xanthobacter autotrophicus | reverse complement strand
CATCTAATGATGCTAAAGGTTTAACGGCATCACCCATAAATTCTAGACCGAAGAATAGAGAACCGAAACCGAATAGTATGCGGCCAATGTTATTGATTTTAGAGCGTTTAAAGAAAAAGATTAAAAATGCACCTAATGCTAAAATTGGCATTGCATATTCGCCTAAATCTATACCGATAATAAATGCAGTTACCGTTGTTCCGATATTAGCACCCATTATCACTCCAATGGCTTGTTTCAATGTCATAAATCCAGCTGTTACCAGTCCGATTGTGATAACTGTCGTACCTGAACTACTTTGTATTAAAATAGTTACAACGATACCTGCAATAACACCTAATACTGGATTTGATGTAAATTTGTTTAA
>NZ_JAIVFO010000414.1 GCF_029991245.1 Xanthobacter autotrophicus | reverse complement strand
CCCTTGTAGGGGGTCTTGTCCGTGTACGGGCCCTTGTAGGTGTCACCGTCCTTGAAGAACTGCAGCGGGTAGGTCGGGCCGTCGGGCAGCGCCTCGATCGCGAAGGACCGCGAGATCGCGTAGGCGATGTCCTCGGCCTTGACGTCGGTGCCGTCCTCGTACTTGAGGCCGTCACGCAGCGTGAAGGTCCACTCGGTGTTGTCCTCGTTGGGCTGACCGAGGTCGGTCGCCATGTCGGGAGCCAGCACCATGTCGTTGGACTCGGGGTCGTAGACGTACTGCGTCAGGGCCCGGGTGACCAGGTTCATGATCGCGGTCGAGTCCGTGTAGTAGGCACGGGTGGGGTCGAGCGTGGCCGGGACCACCGCGGTCAGCACGGTGACCGTGCCTCCCTCTGCGGCGTCGTCCGGCAC
>NZ_JAIVFO010000413.1 GCF_029991245.1 Xanthobacter autotrophicus | reverse complement strand
GGTGAAAGGTTGTATGTTGTTTCAAGAAATGGAGGAAATAAGATAGTAGTTTTAAATCCAGCTGATGGTTCAGAAATAACATTATCCACACCTTTTTCGTTTAATGTAAGTGGACAAAATAATCAATTACTGCCTATTAATGACATAGCAATAAGTGAAGATAATAAATTATTTGTAAGTTCAGTATCGAGTAATAGTGCAGGTAATGAATGGTATTTACATGTAGCAACAAGTGAAGGTGGTACTCTTACTCGTTATGATTTAACACTTGATGCAACAAACGAAAGAGTAGGTGATCGAATATATGTAACCGGTAGCTGGGATGCTGGAACAATTAGAGTTTATGCGCCAGTTGCTAGTATGTCATCTAACGCAAAAATTTATAAATTTACAACAACTAATCAAGGTACAGA
>NZ_JAIVFO010000412.1 GCF_029991245.1 Xanthobacter autotrophicus | reverse complement strand
GGGTATAGGTTTACGAGAGGGAGTTTCTAGACCTAGAGGGGAAATCAGATAGTCAAGTAAATATCATCCTATAATAAGCTAATAATTGGAATGAAAGCCGGGCCCGGGAGCAATTGCATTCACGAAACCTGGAATTGTAAGAACTTCCGCTTGTCGACTTGGCTGTTTCCTGTTGATTTCTTTTTATTACTTACTGATTGAGAGTACTTTCCGAGAAACTTAACGGATATCTAGCTTCTTTTAGCACTGACTTTGGCACTGATTCCTCTATAGTGGACCTTCCCCGCACAGATCTTGTAACTTCAATTCACTTAAGGTAAGGGCAGGAACTCTTATGGAATCATAAGTCAAGAGCAAATAAGCCTTTGATGCCCCTATCCCTAGCTATAGGTCTATGAGTTACAGCCTTATAC
>NZ_JAIVFO010000411.1 GCF_029991245.1 Xanthobacter autotrophicus | reverse complement strand
GCTGATGGCCGGGCTGGTCGGGTTCGTGGCCTCCTCGGTGCTGTGCTCGGTCGCGTGGTCCGGTGACGCACTGGTTGCGGGACGGGTCGCTCAGGGCCTGGCGGCGGCGGTGATGATCCCGCAGACGTTCGGCCTGATCCGCGACATCTTCGGGCCGGCGGAGATTCGCGGCGTTCGCGGCGTTCGGCCCGGCGATCGGGTTGTCGACGGTGCTCGGCCCGGTGGTGGCCGGGCTGCTGATCAAGCTCGACCCGTTCGGTACCGACTGGCGCTCGCTGTTCCTGATCAACGTGCCGGTCGGCATCTTCGCGATCGTGGTGGGTCGCCGGGTGCTGCCCGACTCGCCGCCCGCCCACCGCGGCCTGCGCCTGGACTGGGTCGGCATCGGCCTGGCCGCGCTGGTCAGCTTCCTCG
>NZ_JAIVFO010000410.1 GCF_029991245.1 Xanthobacter autotrophicus | reverse complement strand
CCTCAAGGCATGGTCGAGTGCGGCGCGGTCGGCCGCGCGGTCCTCGGGCACGAGGTGGGCCACGAACTCCTCTTCGCCCACGGGGCGCCCCGGGTCGAGGCCGAGCAGGGTGGCCACGTCCGCGCCGAAACGCCGCCGGCCGGTGGCCGGGTCCAGGTCCCAGACATGGATGGCGCCCGACTGCATGGCCTGCCGCAGCCGCGACTGCGAGGCCTGCAGGGCCTGCTGGGCCTGGCGCTCCTTGGCCACCATTTCATCCGCGCGCTTGCGGGCGGCCAGCAGTTCGCGCTCGTACTTGTTGCGCTCTTCGGCCACCATGACGGCGACCTCGTCGTAGGTGCCTTGCGGCGTGACGCGGCGGTTCGCGTTGAGCAACACGGGGAAGGTGCCGCCGTCCCTGCGGCGCATGTCCAGC
>NZ_JAIVFO010000041.1 GCF_029991245.1 Xanthobacter autotrophicus | reverse complement strand
ATGCCCTGCCGTGTGAAAACCTCTCGCTCGTCCGCCCCCACCCCGTCCCTCCCCCGCAAGCGGGAGAGGGAGATCGCCGGAGCCCATTAATGCGCCTCCTCTCCCACCTCCTGAGCCGCTTCGTGGAAAAGGGCCGCCTGACGGTGATCACCGCCGACGGCCAGCGCCACGCTTTCGGCTCGGGGGTGGACGGGCCTTCCGTCACCGTGCGCATGCATGACAGGAAGCTGGAGCGCGACCTGTTCTTCAATCCGGAACTGGTGGCGGCCGAGGCCTATATGGACGGCCGCCTCTCCTTCGAGGACGGGGCCGGCGCGTTCGAGCTGCTGTCCCTGTTCTCGGTGAACCGCAAGGGGCTGGGCAGCCACCCGGTGCAGCAGGCGCTGCGCAAGGCGTGGCGCTCGGTGCGGCGGTTCCAGCAGGCGAACCCGGTCAACAAGGCGAAGGAGAACGTCTCGTCCCACTACGACCACCCGGCCGCCTTCTACCGGCTGTGGCTGGACGAGACCATGGCCTACAGCTGCGCCTATTTTCGCGATCCGGAAGAGCCGCTGGCGGAGGCGCAGCGCAACAAGTTCCGCCATATCGCCGCCAAGCTGAAGATCTCCCCCGGCATGCGGGTGGCGGAGATCGGCTCCGGCTGGGGCGGGCTTGCCATCTACATGGCGAAGGAATGCGGCGCGCAGGTCACCGCCATCAACGTCTCGCCGGAGCAGCTGGCCGAAAGCCGGCGGCTTGCCGAAGCTGCGGGCGTCGCCGGCTCCATCGACTTCCGCGAGGTGGATTATCGCAACCTTGAGGGCAAGTTCGACCGCGTGGTCTCCATCGGCATGATGGAGCATGTGGGCGTTTCGCACTTCGACGATTACTTCACCACCATCCGCAACCTTCTGGACGACGGCGGCTTCGCTCTGGTCCACGCCATTGGCCGCATGTCGCCCCCCGGCACCACGGCGCCGTTCATCCGCAAATATATCTTCCCCGGCGGCTATGTGCCGGCGCTGTCGGAAGTGTTCGCCTCCACCGAGCGTACCCATTTGTGGGTGGATGATTGCGAGGTGCTGCGCCTGCACTATTACTGGACAATCCGCGCGTGGCGGCGAAACTTCATGGCCCGGCGCTCCGAGGTGGACGCCATGATGGGCGAGCGCTTCGGCCGCATGTGGGAATTCTATCTCGCCGCCGTGGAGCTGGGCTTCCTGCACGGCTCCAACATGGTGTTCCAGCTGCTGCTCTCCGAGAAGCGCGACGACGTGCCGGTGCTGCGCGACTACATGTTCGACGCCGAGCGGGCGCTGGCGGCACGGGAGGGGCGGTGATGGGCGCCTGTTTCGCCGATCCCCGGCACAGCGCGGCTCCCCTCTCCCCTTGCGGGAGAGCGGATGGGGGCGAGGGGGCTGCGACCTCTCGTCCAGCGCTCGCGTCCACGCCTTGCGCATCCCCTCACCCCGGCCCTCTCCCACAAGGGGAGAGGGGGCGCAAAGCCCAAGGCCGGGACGCGGCACCCCAATGTCGCTCCTGGCCGCCGGGTGCGGATGCCCGGTACGAGGCCGGGCAAGACGCTGCTTCGCAGCGCACTGTTTCTCTCCTGTTCCCTCTCCCGGAGGTCCGCTCATGACCGCCCTGCCCTTCGCGACCAACCTTGCCCCCGTCACCCGCGAAGACTGGCTGAAGCTGGTCGAGGGCGTGCTGAAGGGCGCGCCCTACGACAAGCGCCTCGTCACCCGCACCTATGAGGGCCTTGCCCTCGACGCCCTGCCCGAGCGCAAGCCGGACGCCCCCATCGTGGCCGGACGGCCGGCCGGCGCGCCGTGGGTCATCAGCGCCCGGGTGGACCAGAGCGACCTTGCCGCCGCCCACGCGCAGGCGCTGGAGGATCTGGACGGCGGCGCCTCCGGCCTCGCCCTGGTCTATGCCTCCGCGCCCTCGGCCTATGGCTTTGGCCTGCCGGACGGCGCCGACCTGAAGGTGGTGCTCAAGGACGTGCTGCTCGACCTCATCGAGACGCGCATCGAGAGTGGCGCCTTCCAGGGCCGCGGCGACGACCTCGCCTTCGCCGACCATGCCGAGGCCGTGGGCTTCGATCCCAAGGGCCTCGCCGTCTCCTTCGGCCTGAACCCGCTGGGGGATTTTGCCGCCGCCGGCACCCTGCCCATGGCGTGGCCGCTTCTGGCCAAGCGCTTCGCCGAGACCTCCGCCATCCTCGCCGCGCGCGGCTTTGCCGGCCCGTTCGCGCGGGCGGACGGCGGCGTGTTCCATGCGGCCGGGGCGTCCGACGCGCAGGAACTGGGGGCCGTGCTGGCCACCGCCGTGGCCTATCTCAAGGCCTATGGGGAGGCCGGCATCGCCCTGTCGGAGGCGGCGGCGCGCATCGAAGTCGCCCTGGTGGCGGACCTGAACCAGACCGCCACCATCGCCAAGTTCCGCGCCATCCGCCTGCTGTGGGGCGCGGTGCTGCGCGAATGTGGCCTGCCGGAAACCGCGCTGAAGGTGCACGCCACCACCGCGTGGCGCTCCCTGACCCGGCGCGACCCTTATGTGAACCTGCTGCGCAACACGGTGGCGGCGTTCGCGGCCGGCGTCGGCGGAGCAGACAGCCTCACCGTGCTGCCCTTCACCCAGGCGCTGGGCCTGCCGGACGCGTTCGCCCGGCGCCTCGCCCGCAACACCCAGGTGATGCTGCTGGAGGAGAGCAACGTCCACCGTGTGGCCGACCCCGGCGCCGGCGCCGGCGCGGTGGAGGCCCACACCGACGGGCTCGCGGAAAAGGCCTGGGACCTGTTCCGCACCATCGAGAAGCGTGGCGGCATGGCCGACGTGCTGGAGGACCGCTGGTTCAAGGCCGAGATCACCGAGGTGAAGGCCCGCCGCGACAAGGATGTGGCCACGCGCAAGGCGCCCATCACCGGCACCTCGGAATTCCCCATCCTGGTGCAGCAGGCGCCGGAAGTGCTGGCGCCCCTGCCCGCCACCTTCGAGCCCGTGGCCGACGGCGCGCTGACACCCCACCGCACGTCGGAGCCCTTCGAGGCCCTGCGCGACAAGGCGGAAGCCGCCGCGAAGGCGCCGGCCGTCTTCCTTGCCACGCTTGGTCCCGTCGCCGCCTTCACGGCGCGGGCGGGCTTCGCAAGGAACTTCTTCGAGGCCGGCGGCATTGCCGCTCCAGTACCGGACGGCTTCGCCGACCGCGACGCGCTGGTGGCCGCCTTCAGTGCCGCAGGCACGCCCTTCGCCTGCCTCGTCTCGTCGGACGAGGTCTATGCGGCCGAGGGGGCAGCCACCGCCGAGGCCCTGAAAGCCGCCGGCGCCAGCACCGTCTGGCTCGCCGGCAAGCCGGCCGAGCTGGAAGCCGCGCTCAAGGCGGCCGGCGTTTCCGGCTTCATTTTCGCTGGCTGCGACGTGCTGGAGACGCTGACCGCCGCACAGGCGGCAGCGGGCCTCGCGTGAGGGGCCGATGAGAGACGCCATTGGCTTGGAACCTGCGATCAGATCTAGCGCGCCTGCCGGACAGCGAGATCGCCACACGCTGCGAAGCCCTGTGGCGGGAGATCGATACACTGGGGCAGGACAAGAGGGCGCGGCGGCACGCCAGCGGCACACGCGGATTCCTGAGGCATCCGCGGGCTTACATGTTCTGGGGGATCTTCCGGCTGTCCGGCGGAGGCCTTCTCGAGGCCCTTGTCTCGGCACTGGTACCCAGCCCGAAGGCCGGGGACAAGCTTACAGGAACACGGGCCGTGAGCCTTCACGTCGCCCTGTGCGAGTTGCAGGACCTGATCGACGAAATGAAGGCGCGACGCAGCGCCCGCGGGGAAGGTGATGAACAAGATCGGACGTGATGGCCTTTCAAGGCTGCGAAACTCGCTCCTCGTGCCAGGCTTTTTTGTAGCCCTCGCGCTCCTCACGGCGGCGGCCGTTGGCCCCGCCCGCGCCGACAACGCCAGGCGCTTCGACGGCAGCTGGGTGGTGCGCACCTCCGCCGAGGAGGGCAAATGCAACAAGAATTTCGACTTCAAGCTGGCCGTGAAGAATGGCAAGGTCACCTACGCGGGCTATTGGCCGGTGAAAGCCGCCGGCGGCATCAGCAAGCTAGGCCTGGTGCGGATGACCTTGACCCACGGGCAGCGCAAAGTCACCGCCACCGGGCTCGCCGAAGGCGATCAGGCCTCGGGTGACTGGTCCTCGCCCCAGCCCAAATGCAACGGCTCCTGGCTTGCCCGGCGCGCCTGAGCCAGAACCCGCCAAAGTCACGTCCCGCCAAAGCCACCGCGGCCGATTTCGAGGGAACAGAAGATGAGCCGGATCCCCAACTTTGCCGACATCGACTGGCGCGCGCCGGAGCTGGTCGCCCCCTCGGCGGCCGCCGCCCCGTGGACGACGCCCGAGGGCATCCCGGTGAAGCCGCTCTACGGCCCGGCGGATATCGAGGGGCTGGGCTACATCGATACCTATCCCGGCATCGCGCCCTTCCTGCGCGGGCCCTATGCCCCCATGTACGCCACCCAGCCCTGGACCATCCGGCAATATGCCGGCTTCTCCACGGCGGAGGATTCCAACGCCTTCTACCGCCGCAACCTTGCGGCCGGCCAGAAGGGCCTCTCGGTGGCCTTCGACCTCGCCACCCATCGCGGCTATGACTCAGACCATCCCCGCGTCGCCGGCGACGTGGGCATGGCGGGCGTCGCCATCGATAGCATCTACGACATGCGCACCCTGTTCTCGGGCATCCCGCTCGACCAGATGAGCGTGTCCATGACCATGAACGGCGCCGTGCTGCCCATTCTGGCGCTCTATGTGGTGGCGGCGGAAGAACAGGGCGTGGCGCCGGCCAAGCTTTCCGGCACCATCCAGAACGACATTCTCAAAGAATTCATGGTGCGGAACACCTATATCTATCCGCCCACCCCCTCCATGCGCATCATCTCGGACATCTTCGCCTTCACGTCCAAGGAGATGCCGCGCTTCAACTCCATCTCCATCTCCGGCTACCATATGCAGGAAGCCGGGGCGACGCAGGACCTGGAGCTGGCCTACACGCTGGCGGACGGCGTGGAATATGGCCGCGCCGGCGCCGCCGCCGGCCTGCCCATCGACGTGTTCGCGCCGCGCCTCAGCTTCTTCTGGGCCATCGGCATGAACTTCTTCATGGAGGTGGCGAAGCTGCGCGCCGCCCGCCTCCTGTGGACGCGCCTGATGACCGACCTCGGCGCCAAAAACCCCAAGTCGCTGCCCCTGCGCACCCATTCGCAGACCTCGGGCTGGTCGCTGACCGCGCAGGACGTGTTCAACAACGTCATGCGCACCGCCATCGAGGCCATGGCGGCGACCCAGGGCCAGACCCAGTCGCTGCACACCAATGCGCTGGACGAGGCGCTGGCGCTGCCCACGGACTTCTCCGCCCGCATCGCCCGCAACACCCAAATCCTGCTGCAGCAGGAGAGCGGCACCACCCGGCAGATCGACCTGTGGGGCGGCTCCTATTTCGTGGAGAAGCTCACCGCCGATCTCGCCGCCAAGGCGTGGGCGCACATCCAGGAGGTGGAGGCGCTGGGCGGCATGGCCAAGGCCATCGAGGCCGGCATCCCCAAGCTGCGCATCGAGGAGGCCGCCGCCACCACCCAGGCCCGCATCGACGGCGGGGCGCAGACCGTGGTGGGCGTGAACAAGTTCAAGCCCGAGCGCGATCGCATGATCGACGTGCTGAAGGTGGAGAACGCCACCGTGCGTGCCGCCCAGATCGACAAGCTCAACCGCCTGCGGGCCGAGCGCGACCAGCACGAGGTGGACGGCAAGCTCGAAGCCCTCACCAACGGCGCGGCGGCCAACGGCAACCTCTTGGCACTGGCCATCGACGCGGCACGGGCCAAGGCCACGGTGGGCGAGATTTCCGACGCGCTGGAGAAGGTGTTCGGCCGCCACCGCGCCGAGATCCGTGCCATCTCCGGCGTCTACAAGCGCGAGGCGACGGCCATGACCGACAAGGTGGGCAAGCTGCAGAAGCTGGTGGAGGCATTCGAGCAGGCGGAAGGCCGCCGGCCGCGCATCCTCGTCGCCAAGGTGGGCCAGGACGGCCACGACCGCGGCCAGAAGGTGATCGCTTCCGCCTTCGCCGACCTCGGCTTCGACGTGGACATCGGCCCCCTCTTCGCCACCCCCGAGGAAGCCGCCCGGCAGGCGGTGGAGAACGACGTGCACGTGGTGGGCATCTCCTCCCTCGCCGCCGGCCACCTCACCCTGGTGCCGGCGCTGAAGGCGGCGCTGGAGGCCGAAGGCCGGGGCGACATCATGGTGGTGGTGGGCGGCGTGGTGCCCCCGCAGGACTATGACGCGCTGAAAGCCGCCGGCGCCGAGGCCATCTTCCCGCCCGGCACGGTCATCGCCGACGCCGCGAAGGAACTGCTCGGCACCCTCTCCCACCGCCTCGGCCACACCCTCGAAGCGGCGGAGTGAGCGGGACTGCCCTTGCAGCGCCCGGCTCCACCCTGCGGGTGCTGGAGCCGGCCCCGCACGTGCTCGCCTTCTATGACGGACGGGTGCCGGGGGTGCGGCTGCATGGCACCCACGAGAACTGGCTGGACGACGGCGCCTATGCCCTCGGCATCGCCTCCTATGCGGTGGTGGATGGCGACGAGGCGCTGGTCTACGACACCCACATCTCGTTGGCCCACGCCCGCATCATCCGGGAGACGCTGGAACGGCGGGGTGCCCGGCGCATCCGCGTGGTGCTGAGCCACTGGCATGACGACCATGTGGCCGGCAACGAAGTGTTCGCCGATTGCGAGATCATCGCCAACCGGGAAACCGCCGCCCTGCTCGCCCTCCACAGGGAGCGACTGGAGGCAGGCGACCCGCCCATCCGCCCGCTGATCCTGCCGAATGTCCTGTTCGAGGAACGGCTTGAGCTGACCGTCGGTGCGGTTCCGGTGGCGATTTTCCACATGGATATCCACAGCCGGGACGGCACGGTGGCCCTGCTGCCGGACGGGCTGCTGCTGGCCGGCGACACGCTGGAAGACCCCATCACCTATGTGGACGAGCCCGACCGCCTCGCCACCCACCTGGCGGGGCTGGAGCGGCTGGCGGCGCTGGGGGCGACCCGCATCCTGCCCAATCACGGCGCGGATGATGTGATCGCCGCCGGCGGCTACGGGCCGGCGCTGATCACAGCGACGCGGGCTTATGTGGAGAAGCTGTTGCGGCTGAAGACCGAGCCGGAGCTGGCCGGGATGGACTTGCGGACATTTGCGGCGGAGGCGTTCGCGACCGGGGCGGTGACGTATTTCGAGCCCTATGAGGCGGTGCACCGGCGGAATGTCGCAGCGGTGGCCGACGCTACCGAGGCTGCGCCCCCTGGCCATCAAGCGCCGGAACGGGCGAAATAGCGTCTGCACTCGCATGAATTGCAGCTTGGTCCTATCATGGAAGGGTCGATCGGAATGGGGGATCGACCGATGGGCTTCCGGGGGCTTACCGTGCACAACTCCAGCGGACTTCAGCGAAGCGGCAATCATCGCCGCGTCCGTCTCCTTGCTTTCGGGCTGGCCGTAGGCGTCGGCGTTCTGGGAGCGGCCTTGGATCGCGCAGCAGCGCAGGCGGGAAAACCGCGCGCGACGGCCATCCTCGTCCCTGGCGCCGGCGGCGCCGTCCCTTCCGACTTCCTGATCCGCAACCGCGCCGCGCTCGAACAGCGCGGCATCGCGACCATCGTGGCCCAGGGCAATGTCGGGGCTGCGGTGGCCTCCGCCAGCCGGCCGGTGGTGGTTGTGGGCATGAGCCGAGGCACCCTGGCGGCGGCGGCAGGGAGTAGCCGCGCCAACGGGCTCGTCCTCGTGTCGGGGCCCCTGATGCCCGGACCCGCGCCCAACTCGGTCAAGGCGGTGGCAGGCTCGCCGTCGGCCTTGCCGGCCACGCTGATCGTGCACAACCCCAACGACGCCTGCGCCAGCACGCCCGCGTCTGGGGTCGCGCCGTTTCAGGCCTGGAGCGGCAAGGCGCAAATCGCCTGGGTCAATTCAGGACCAGGGCAGGGCAATCCGTGCGGCCCGTTCGCGGCGCATGGCTTCGCGGGCAATGACGATGCTGCCGTTTCGGCCATCGCGAGCTTCATCCTCTCGCGATAGCCGGGGCCGCGCCCCTCCCCTCACCCCGCCTTGTGCAGGCTCACCCCGGCCTTGGCCTTGCCCAGCAGCCCTTCCACCTTGGCCACGATGGCGTCGGCGTCGAGGCCGGCCTGGGCGAGCTGGCGGCCCTGGGTCTCCTGGTCGATGTAGATGTCGGGCAGCACCATGGCGCGCACCTTCACGGTGCCCCGGTCCAGCAGGCCCTCGTCGGTGACCAGCTGGAGCACGTGGCTGCCGAAGCCGCCCACCGAGCCCTCTTCCACCGTGACCAGCGCGCCATGGCCGGCGGCGAGCTTCAGCACCAGCTCCCGGTCGAGGGGCTTGGCGAAGCGGGCGTCGGCCACGGTGACAGCGAAGCCGGCCGCCTCCAGCCGCTCGGCGGCGTCCAGGCAGGCGGCAAGGCGGGTTCCGAGGGAGAGCAAAGCAATGTCGCCCTCTCCGGTTCCGCGCACGATGCGGCCCTTGCCGATGGGCAGGACTTCACCCCGGTCGGGCCGCTCCACGCCCACGCCTTCCCCGCGGGGGAAGCGCACGGCGATGGGGCCATCGTCATAGGCCACGGCAGTGGCCATCATGTGCACCAGTTCGGCCTCGTCGGCCGGGGCCATCACGGCCATGCCGGGCAGGCAGGCGAGGAAGGCGATGTCGAAGGCGCCCGCATGGGTCGCCCCGTCCGCGCCCACGAGGCCGGCGCGGTCGATGATGAAGCGCACGGGCAGGCCCTGCAGCGCCACGTCGTGCACCACCTGGTCGTAGGCCCGCTGGAGGAAGGTGGAATAGAGCGCGCAGAACGGCTTGAAGCCTTCCGCCGCGAGCCCGGCCGCGAACGTCACCGCATGCTGCTCGGCGATGCCCACGTCGAAGGTGCGCTCGGGATAGACCTGCCCGAACAGGTCCAGCCCCGTGCCCGACGGCATGGCGGCGGTGATCGCGACCACCTTGGGATCGCGCCGCGCTTCGGAAATGAGGCTCTCGGCGAACACGCGGGTGTAGGACGGCGCGTTGGACTTGGCCTTCACCTGGGCGCCGGTCACCACGTCGAACTTGACCACGCCGTGATACTTGTCGGCGCTGGCCTCGGCGGGGGCGTAGCCCTTGCCCTTCTGGGTCACCACATGGACCAGGATGGGGCCGGTCTTGGCGTCCCGCACGTTCTTCAGCACGGGCAGCAGGTGGTCCAGATTGTGCCCGTCGATGGGGCCCACATAATAGAAGCCCAGTTCCTCGAACAGGGTGCCGCCGGTCCAGAAGCCGCGGGCGAATTCCTCGGCCCGCGCCGCGCCGCGCTCCACGAACTTGGGCAAATGACCGGCGATCTGCTTGCCGATCTCCCGGAGCGAGCGGTAGGTCTGCCCCGAAATCAGCCGCGCCAGATAGGCCGACATGGCCCCCGTGGGCGGGGCGATGGACATGTCGTTGTCGTTGAGAATGACGATGAGCCGGCTGTCCATGGCGCCGGCATTGTTCATGGCCTCATAGGCCATGCCGGCGGACATGGCGCCGTCGCCGATCACGCACACCACGTTGCGCTCTTCCCCCGACAGGTCGCGCGCCACCGCCATGCCGAGGCCGGCGGAGATGGAGGTAGAAGAATGCGCCGCTCCAAACGGGTCGTATTCGCTCTCCGCCCGCCGGGTGAAGCCCGAGAGGCCACCGCCCTGGCGCAGGGTGCGGATGCGGTCGCGCCGGCCGGTGAGAATCTTGTGGGGGTAGCACTGGTGGCCCACATCCCAGATCAGGCGATCATGGGGGGTGTTGAACACATGGTGCAGGGCCACCGTCAGCTCGACCACGCCCAGGCCCGCGCCTAGATGCCCGCCGGTGACGGAAACGGCATCGATGGTCTCCGCGCGCAGTTCGGCGGCGAGCTGGGCCAGCTTGTCCTGGGGCAGGCGCCGCACGTCGGCGGCATCACGGATGGTATCGAGCAGCGGGGTCTTCAGCAAAGTCACGGACAACTCCGTCCGGAACGAACCGGGAAAATGAGCCTTACACACGCGCGCGGTGGCATGCAACGGACAAGGCCGAGGGGCAGGCAGTCAGCAGGCGGCCCCTTCCCCCGGCGATGCGAACGTCCGCCTGTGCCTCATACGTGCGCGGGCGGCGTTCGGCGCACGTCATCGAAACATCCCGCCATTTTTCCGGTCCGGATGGCGAAGCGGTGCAGATCAAGGCACGCCAGCGCCAGCACGCAGCCTCCGGCGAGCTTGGCGATCTGGGCGAAGGTCGCGCGCGAGCGGCCGTATTTTTCCAGCACATAGCGCTCCGACTGCATCTTGGCGCGGTTGACCCGGAAGGTCTGGCCGAACGAGGGCGCGCTGGAGCGCCCACCCGCATGGGTCACCCGCGCCGCCGTCACCACAATGATGGGAATGCGCCGGGCGATGGCGCGCAGGGAGAGGTCATCATCCTCATGGTAGAGGAAGATGGCCTCGTCGAAGCCGCCGAGGGCGAAGAAGGCGTCCCGCGCCATCATGAAGGCGGCGCCGTGGACGAAGCGGGTGCAATAATCCCCGGCGATCTCGTCGGGCGACAGGCGCAGGCGGCGCGGCACCTTCTCCAGGATGGAGCCTTCCTTGCGCATCAGCCGGCCGTTCTCGCCCACGATGGCCGGCATCAGGATGGCCGGATCGCCATAGCGGCCAGCGGCGGCGAGGAGCGCCGGCAGGGTATCGGCGTCCAGCACCGCGTCGGGATTGAGGAACAGCACGTAGGGCGTGGCCGCCCGCCGCGCGCCGGCGTTGCAGGCGGTGCCGAAGCCCGCATTGGCCGGCATTTCGAGAAGATCCACCGGCCGCGACAGGCCGGCCCGCCAGGAGGTGCCCTCGGGGCTTGCATTGTCCACGATCACCACCGGGCACTCTTCCGGCACGCTTGCCACTGCCCGGCCGATCACCGCGCCGCTGTTGTAGGTGACGAACACCACGGTGACGGCGGACAAGGGGGAACCGGTGGACGGATCGGCGGACACGAGACCCTCGCAACTGGCGCGCTTTCGCACGAAGTGGATACCGCTTTGCGCGACGAACACACGTCAACACGGCAATCGAGAACGACTGTTGTGAGCCGCGGCGAAGCGCGGTCGCCCCAGCGGACAGGTGGTCGCCCGCCCGGTCTTCCTGCCTTCAGGAGGCCGCGAACACAAGCTCCGGCTGCAGCGCGGTGCGCAGGCGCTTCAGTTCGGGATGGGCGGCAACACCGGACATGGCGGAAAGCACCGCCTCGGGATCGATCACGCTCATGCACCGGCGCTGGTATGGGCACAGGGGCTCGGAGGGCAGCCCGCACGGCGCGCAGCCGGCACCGGCATGCACCACCACGGTGGCCGGGCCCACGGGCGCCCAGACGCGGATATCGGCAAAGCCGGAGAACAGCGCAACGGTGGGCACACCGATGGATGCGGCCAGATGGGTGGTGCCCGTATCCACCCCGACGAAAGCGGCGGCGGGGCGCATCAGCGCCGGGAGGTCGGCGAGGTCCACCTGGCCCACGAAATCCCGCAGCCGGCCCGGCGGCAGCGCGCTGGCGATCCGCGCCACCGTCTCGGCCTCCTCGCCCCGTCCGATGACGGCGATGTCGAGGCTGGTGCGCTCCACCACGACAGACGCGAGGCCGATCCAGCCCTCAGCGGTCCAGCCCTTGATGCCGAGCCGCGTTCCCGGCGCGAGGATCACGCAATTCTGCGTCTTCCCCACCGGAACGGAGCCGGCCGCGAACCGTGCCGTCTCGCCCCGCATGTCGCGGGCATGCACCAGCGCTTCCACCAGCAGCACCAGCCGGGTGGAGGCATGGGTCATCGCCGGCCACGGCTTGCGGCGCATGCAGCGCTCCATCTCCGGCAGCGCGATATCGAGGGGAAAGGGATTGGATGGGTCGGCGAAACCGGCGCGGACCTTGGCATCGAGGCCCCAGAGCAGCGCCCGCGCCTCGTCCTCCTGCCTCAGGTCGATGACGATGTCGTGGGCCGGCAGCCCCATCGCCTTGAGTTCGCTCACGTCGTCCGCGTTGGCGAAGCGCGGCGCCTGCATGCGGGCGCCGAAGAAATCGAAGCTGTAGACCGCCGCGAACAGGCCCGTGGAGCGCGCCAGTTCCACCACGAACGGCGCGCAGAGCAGCGAGATGGCCGAGGCGGGAAACGCCGCCCGCAACCGCTCCACGGCG
This sequence comes from Xanthobacter autotrophicus, assembly GCF_029991245.1. GTDB lineage: Bacteria > Pseudomonadota > Alphaproteobacteria > Rhizobiales > Xanthobacteraceae > Xanthobacter > Xanthobacter autotrophicus_C. The sequence goes on along the minus strand of NZ_JAIVFO010000041.1, from coordinate 19,939 downwards.
GGCAGCGCGGTGATGAAGTCGCCGATATGGTCGAGCTTCACCACCAGAATGGACGGGGACGGACCGAGCGCGCGCAGCGTGTTGGAAGGGCTGGTCCACACCTGTGCCGCCGGCGCACCCAGGGGAGCGACCCGAGGCTTCCTGGGTTTGCCTCCGCGGAAAATATCACGCAGCTTCATGACGGCAGGTCCGGCGCGAACATCACGGGATGGAACGAGTAAAGCGCACCGGTCTTAGCCCGAAAACGCTACCGTGGGCCAGTATGGCATTCTTGTGTGGTGTGCAAATGCCATCCTGCAACCAGATCTTCTCGCCCGACCACTCCCCTGCGTCTGCCGCACACGGAATGGTCCGCTCAGAACGCGCGGCAATATGGTCAGTGTGACTGTCTCTTCTTGTTGTCACCGACCGTTTTGCCGCCCCGGTTGTTTCAACCCTGGCGCGATGGCGGTCCACGCCGCCATCGGCGCACTGGCCATCCCCCAGGGTTTTCGCTAGAAGGCGCCCCCATGCGGGAGGTGCCAGCAACGCGCGTCGGCCGGCGCCACGTGTTCTTCGTGGCCGGGTACGATCCCATGACGGTGGAAGGCCACCATCGCATCGTCCTGCGTGAGATGAAGCGCTTCGGCACGGTGTGGCGGGCAGCGACACGCTGCCGCGACGCCGCCCCGGTGCCAACGCCCACCGGTGCGCTCTGGCGGTCCGAGGCGGAAGGCCAGGGCTGGCACACCGCCACCACCTTCGAGATCCTCGCCTGGGACGACCTCGCCCGCGCCGACATGCAGCGGCCGGTGCGCTCCCACCTGCGCGGCTCCGTGCGGGCCATCATCGACATGGTGACCAGCGGCACGCTGCTCGCCTATTTCCGCACCAGCCGGCGCTACGGCGTCTTCTTCCTGTTCACCTATCTGCTGCTCCTGGCCTTCTGGGCGGCGGCGGTTGCGGTGGGCATCGGCGCGGCGCAATGGCTGGCGCCCCACCTGGGTGCTTTGGCGGCAGGGCTCTTCGGCGTCGCGGTGGCCCTCGCCAGCGGCCTGCTGCTGATGCGCTGGCCGGGGCGGCGCTTTCGCCTGAGGCAATCCCTCGACCTGGCGGAGTTCTCGGTGGATTTCGCCCATGGCCGCCATCCCGAAGTGGATGCGCGGGTCGCCGCCTTCGCCGAGCGGCTGCGCGCCGTGGCGGCCGAAGCCGCGCGCGAGGGCGTGGACGAGGAGGGCCTGGACGAGATCGTGATCGCTGGCCACAGCCTCGGCGCCATGCATGCGGTATCGACGGTGGCCGCCGCGCTCGATGAGGACCCGGCCTTCGGCACGCGGGTGCCGGTGCGCATCCTCACCCTCGGCAGCACCACGGCGAAGTTCGCCCTGCATCCCGCCGGCACGCGGCTGCGGGCGGCGGCGCAGCGGGTGGCCGCCGCGCCGCAGATCGGCTGGATGGAGGTGCAGTCGCGGGACGACATCGTCTCCTTCTACAAGGTCAATCCGGTGACCCTCGACCGCGCCACCTTCGCCGAGCCCCAGCTCGCGGTGGGCGATTTCGCGCAGCGTCCGCTGCTGCGGCACGTGCCGGTGCGCGACATGGTCTCGGCGGCTACCTACCGGCGCTTCTTCTTCGACGTGATGCGGCGCCACTGCCAGTGCTTCCTGGCGAGCGACATCCGCGCCCCGCACGATTTCTACGCCTATGTGTGCGGCCCGTTCGCCTTCGACGTGCTGGCCGCCCACCTCCACGCCCTTTGTGCCTATATGGCGCCGGACGGCGCCCCCCTGCCCGCCGCCCTCGACGCGGGCGGACGCCTCATGCCCGTTGTGACCATGCCCCTTCCCGACCATGCCCCTTCCTGACCAAGCGAGCCCGCAATGAGCCTCGTCCTCTTCGCCAAGATCGCCTGGGCGGTCGGCGTCGTCTCCTGGTACGTGCTGCGCATCCCCTTCCAGCGCAAGGCGAAGCGCCAGCAGGTGGCCGACGCTCGCCACCGCACCGCCCGCGACATGACGCTGCTCTCCATCTCGACGCTCGGCCTCGGGGTGCTGCCGGCCATCTACGCCCTCACCTCCTTCCCGCGCTTTGCCTCCTACACGCCGGTGCCGGCGCAGGTGGTGGCGGGGGTGCTGGTGTTCGCGGCGGCGCTGTGGCTGTTCTGGCGCACCCACCGCCAGCTCGGGCGCAACTGGTCGGTGACGCTGGAGATCAAGGACAAGCACAAGCTCATCACCTCCGGCGTCTATGAGCGGGTGCGCCACCCCATGTATTCCGCCTTCTTCCTGTGGGCGCTGGCGCAGGCGCTGCTGCTGCCCAATTTCATCGCCGGCCCGGCGGGACTGGTGGGCTTCGGCACGCTGTTCTTGTTCCGGGTGGGACGGGAGGAGAAGATGATGCGCGAGGCCTTCGGGGCCGAATACGAGGCCTATGAGAAGCGCACCAAGCGCGTCATTCCCGGCCTGTACTGAGGCGCCGGGAGGGCGCGCGAAAGCCTCGCCCGCCGCGAATGGTCCTGCCCTACCCGTCCGCATCCAGCGGCGCGGTGCCGGAAGGGCGGCCATCGGCATCGCGGGTGATGGTCTCGACGCGGGCTTCTGCTGCCCGCAACAGGGTGTCGCAGCGCATCTTCAGCGCCTCGCCCCGCTCATACATGGCGATGGACTCCTCCAGCGGCACGCTGCCCCGCTCCAGGTTGCCGACGATGGCCTCCAGTTCCGCCAGCGCCTGCTCGAAGCTGAGCTTGTCCACCCCCGCCGCGGGTCCCGCGGCCTGGCCGGCAGTTTGGCCGGCGGACTGGCCGCCCTTGGCGCTTGTTGCCTTCGCTGCATCGGCCATGGCCGCCTCCGCTGATTCCCTCTGCGCCTACCTTATACAGATCCGGAACCGGCTCACCCATGCTCCCGACTTCGAGTGGTGTCTGCGTTGGAAAGCACCCGCCCGCATCGGGCGTCCCGCCGCGTGACCTGGGATGGCGAAAATCAACCGGGGTGGCCCCGGCGCCCGCCCTTTGGTAGAAGCCGGCCAGAAATCTCAGGAAAAGCCCCTCATGTTGCCCGCGGCGTCCGCGCCCCTTCCGCCCCGCGATCCCTCAAGCCTCGAAGATGCGCTCGTCGCGTGCTTCGAGACTGCCGGCTTCTCGCGCCACGATCCGCCCATCCTCCATCCGGCGGACGCCTTCCTCGACCTGTCGGGGGAATCCATCCGCCGCCGCATGTATCTGACGGCGGATGCAGACGGCCGCGAACTGTGCCTGCGCCCCGACATCACCATCCCGGTGGCCCGCGCCGTCATCGCCGAGCGCATGCCCCTGCCGGCGCGCGTGAGCTATCTTGGCCCGGTGTTCCGCTTCCGCGGCGAGGGATCGGGCGAGTTCCGGCAGGCCGGCGTCGAGTCCTTCGGCCGCACCGATACCGAGGCGGCCGACGCGGAGATGGTTGCCCTCGGCCTCAACGCCTGCGCGCTCTACGGCGTCCCCCAGCCGGAGATCCGGCTCGGCGACGTGGGCCTGTTCGCCGCGCTGCTGGAAGCGCTCCCCCTCGCCCCGGCCCTGCGCCGGCGGCTGCTGAAGGATTTCGGCCAGAGCCGGCTCGATGCCGATCTCGGCCACCAGAGGGCGCGCCCGCAGGAAAGCGCCTCCGCCCACGCCGGCGTGCTGGCAGCCCTCACCGGCGCCGATCCCGAGGCGGCGCGGGCGCTGATCACCGATCTCTTGTCCATCGCCGGCATCTCCACCGTGGGCGGGCGCACCGTGTCGGAGATCGCCGAACGCTTCCTGGAGCAATCGTCGCTTGAGGCCGGCGCAGGCCTGTCCGGCGAGACCGGGGAAATCCTCTCCCGCTACCTCGCCATCTCCGGCACGCCCGACGAGGCGTCCGCCCGCATGCGGGCGCTGGCGGCGGAGGCCGGCATCGATCTGTCCGCCGCGCTCGATACCTTCGACCGGCGCACCGGCTTCCTCACCGCTTTTGCGGTGAACCTTTCCGACGTGCGCTTCTCCAGCGCCTTCGGGCGGCCGCTGGACTATTACAGCGGCATGGTCTTCGAGCTGCACGACACCTTGGGGCGCACCGATGGCCCGCTGGTCGCCGGAGGGCGCTACGACAAGCTGCTCTCGCGCCTCGGCGCCGAGACCAGCGTGCCCGGCGTCGGCCTCGCGGTGTGGGTGGAACGCCTCGCCGCCCTCGCCTTCGCCCCGTTCCCTGCTGCTGTGGAGGGCGCTCGATGACCAGCCCGCTCGTTCTCGCCGTGCCCTCCAAGGGCCGGCTCCAGGAGAATGTCCACGCCTTCTTCTCCCGCGCCGGCATGCCGCTGACGCAGGCGCGCGGCGCCCGCGACTATCGCGGCGCGCTGGGCGGCGTGGAAGGGGTGGAGGTGGCCTATCTCTCCGCCTCCGAGATCGCGGCGGCGCTGGCCTCCGGCGCCGCCCATATCGGGGTGACGGGCGAGGACCTGGTGCGCGAGAACATCCTGGAGGCGGACAGCCGCGTCGCGCTGCTGGAAAAGCTCGGCTTCGGCCATGCCAACGTGGTGGTGGCGGTGCCGCAGGCCTGGATCGACGTGCGCACCATGGACGATCTCGACGACGTGGCGAGCCACTTCCATGGCCGCACCGGCCGGCGCATCCGCGTCGCCACCAAATATGTGAACCTGACCCGCGGCTTCTTCGCCCGCTACGGCATCGTCGACTACCGCATCGTCGAGAGCGCGGGCGCCACCGAGGGCACGCCGGCCTCGGGCTCGGCGGAACTCATCGTGGACATCACCACCACCGGCGCGACGCTGGCCGCCAACGCCCTGAAGGTGGTGGACGACGGCATCATCCTGAAATCGGAAGCCAATCTGGTCGCCTCGCTCACCGCCAACTGGAGCGGCTGCGCGCTTGCGGCTGCGCGGGCCATGTTCGACCGGCTGGGGGCGGAAAAGCGCGCGCGGACCATGCGCGAGGTGCGCACCCGCTTCGCGAGCTGCGACGCCTCCCTGGTGGAGCAGGCGGTGGCGCGCTATCGCTGCGTCGCACCGTTCGGCGGCCCCACCTCCTCCGGCATGCTGACCCTGCACTGCCCACCGGGAACCCTGCACGGGCTCGCCACCTTCCTGCGCGAGCAGGGGGCGAGCATGGTGACGGTCGGTCCCATCGAATATGTGTTCGCCGCGGACAATCCCCTCTTTGAGGCCCTGGAAGCGCGGCTCGGCTGATCGGGGCCCATGGTGCGAGTCTACCAACCCGTCGCCGGCGCCCCGCTGCGCCGGCGGTGGCAATTTTCACTCGTTGCCGATGCCGCGGTCACCCTGATCCAGGAACAACTGGTCGGGCTGTTCCCACTGCACGGGGGGCGCATAGGTCCTGACCCGCATCTGGATGAAGGCATCGTCGGGCTCGGCGCGCATCACCGGGGCATAGCCGAGTGGCTGGTAGCTGTACGCCGTGATATCGATTTCGTGATTGGCCTCGGCGTCTGCTTCGTCTCGTGAGCGCTGATCGGCCGCCATGGCGACACCAGCGATCAAGAGAGTGGAGGTAAGAGCAATAGCTCCGAAGGTAAGATGGCGCATTTTCATCTCCATCTAGTGCCAAACGGGCGGTTCCGTTTGGCTGGACACTTAGCTATTGCTGCGACGACATTGGAATAAGGGGCATTTTACGCAACAGTGCGTCTCATAATGCGCACCAATGGCGGGCGGTATCGGAGCCATGCGGTAGCCGCAGCGCGGCTTTAGATCGACCCGCAGGCGCCCCGCCTTCCCTCACAGGTCCGGGGGCTTTACTCTCCCTGCCCGACTGAACGCAGCCATGCGCCTCGCCCGGGAGGCGGCGGCACACGAGGCGTTGTCCGAGGAGTTCTCCATGCGTGATGCCGAGCCCAAAGCCATCCACCTCGCCGACTACCGCCCACCGGACTGGCTGGTGGACAAGGTGGAGCTGGACTTCGCGCTTCACCCCTCCCAGAGCCGCGTCACCGCCCGCCTCGCGCTGCGCCGCAACCCGGACGGAACCGCCGGCGCGCCGGTGGAATTGGAGGGTGACGGCCTGACCCTGGTGCGCCTCGCCATCGACGGCACGCCGCTGGCCGGCCCAAGCTTCGAGGCGAGCCCCGCGCGCCTCACCCTCGCCCATCCGCCGGCCGACGCCTTCGTGCTGGAGGTGGAGACGCTGGTGGACCCCACCGCCAACACCCAGCTCATGGGCCTCTACCGCACCTCGGGCAATTACTGCACCCAGTGCGAGCCCGAAGGCTTCCGCCGCATCACCTATTATCCCGACCGGCCGGACGTGCTCTCGGTCTTCACCACCCGCATCGAGGCGGACAAGGCCGAGGCGCCGATCCTGCTCGGCAACGGCAATCTGGTGGAAAGCGGCGACATTCCCGGCACCTCGCGCCATTTCGCCGTCTGGCACGACCCGTGGCGCAAGCCCTCCTACCTGTTCGCTTTGGTGGGCGGGAAGCTCGCCAAGGTCGCCGACAGCTTCGTCACCGCTTCCGGCCGCACGGTGGAGCTGGGCATCTATGTGGAGGAGGGCAAGGAGGCCCGCGCCGGCTATGCCATGGACGCGCTGAAGCGCTCCATGCGCTGGGACGAGGAGGCCTTCGGCCGGGAATACGACCTCGACGTGTTCAATATCGTGGCCGTCTCCGACTTCAACATGGGGGCCATGGAGAACAAGGGCCTGAACGTCTTCAACGACAAATACGTGCTGGCGACCCCCGAGACCGCCACCGACGCCGACTATTCCGGCATCGAGGGCGTCATCGCCCACGAATACTTCCACAACTGGACCGGCAACCGCATCACCTGCCGCGACTGGTTCCAGCTGTGCCTGAAGGAAGGCCTCACCGTCTTCCGCGACCAGGAATTCTCCTCCGACCAGCGCTCGCGCCCGGTGAAGCGCATCGCCGACGTGCGCATGCTCAAGGCGGCCCAGTTCACCGAGGATTCCGGCCCCCTCGCCCACCCGGTCCGGCCTGAAACCTATCGCGAAATCAATAACTTCTACACCGCGACCGTCTATGAGAAGGGCGCCGAGGTGGTGCGCATGCTCAAAACCCTCCTGGGCGAGGAGGGCTTCCGCAAGGGCATGGACCTCTATTTCGAGCGCCATGACGGGGATGCGGCCACCATCGAGGATTTCGTCGCCTCCTTCGCCGACGCCACCGGCCGCGACCTCTCCCAGTTCGCCCTGTGGTACGCCCAGTCGGGCACGCCGCTGCTCACCGTGAGCGGCAGCTATGACAAGGAGGCCGGCACCTTCCGCCTCGACGTGAAGCAGTCGGTGCCGCCCACGCCGGGCCAGGGCGACAAGAAGCCCATGCTGATCCCGCTGGCCCTCGGCCTGGTGGGACCGGACGGGCGCGACATGCCGCTGACGCTGGGCAACACGCCGGTGGAGCACGGCGTGATCGAGGTGAAGGAGGCCGCCCAGAGCTTCCTCTTCACCGGCCTTGAGGCGCGGCCCGTGCCGTCGCTCAACCGGGGCTTCTCGGCGCCGGTAAACCTCGTCAGCGACCTCACCGAGGCTGACCGGGTCTTCCTCGCCGCCCATGACGGCGACCCGTTCAACCGCTTCGATTCGCTCCAGCGCATCGCCCTTGAGCTGCTCAAGACCGGTGCCCGCTCCGGCACGCTTCCCGCGCCGGACGCTCTCATCACGGCGACAGGCGCGGTGGTGGCCGATACCGCGCTCGATGCCGCCTTCAAGGCGCAGGCCCTCGCCCTCCCCGGCGAGAGCGAGGTGGCGCGCGAGCTGGGCAGCGATGTCAATCCCGACGCCGTCTATGCCGCCCGCAAGGCGCTGCGGATCGCGGTCGGAACCGCCCTCGCGGCGGACTTCGGCCGCATCTACGAGGGCGCCGCGGCCGGCGGAACCTTCGCCCCGGATGCCGCATCCGCCGGGCGGCGGGCGCTGCGGAACCTCGCCCTCGACTATCTCGCGGTGACCGGCGCGGCCGAGGGCATCGCCCGCGCCAGGGCCCAGTTCACGGCGGCGGACAACATGACCGATCGCATCGCCGCCCTCGCCGTGCTGGCCCAGCACGACGTGCCGGAGCGCGAAGAGGCGCTGGACGCCTTCTATCGCCGCTTCGAAAGCGACGCGCTGGTCATCGACAAGTGGTTCACGCTGCAGGCGCAGATCGCCTCCGAGGGCACCCTCGACCGGGTGAAGGGCCTGATGCTCCATCCGGCCTTTTCGCTGGCCAACCCCAATCGGGTGCGCTCGCTCATCGGCGCCTTCGCCGCCGCCAACCCCACCCAGTTCAACCGGCCGGATGGCGCCGGGCACGCCTTCGTGGCGGATGCGGTGCTCAGCCTCGACGGCAAGAACCCGCAGGTGGCGGCGCGGCTGCTGGCGTCCTTCAAGACGTTCCGGCAGCTGGAGCCGGTGCGGCGCGCCAGCGCCGAAGCCGCGCTGCGCAGGGTGGCCGCGACGCCGGGGCTCTCCGCCGACGTGTCCGACATCGCCACCCGCTCGCTGGGGTGAGCGGCGGCGCCCGGCCTGCCCTCTCCTGACCGGGAGAGGGTTAAAAGGGTGACAGCTCCTCGTTACCCTCTCACCCCGTCATGGCCGGGCTTGTCCCGGCCATCCACGCCCCGCGGCTGGGAGCCTCATGTCGGGCGGCGCGCCGGCGGCGCGGCGTGGATATCCGGGTGTAGATATACGGCACAGGGCCGCCCGTTACGCAGCGCGAAAGCCTGCGGGTCCCTGGCCCCAGCCTCACTCGGCCGCCAGCTCCAGCATGCGCTCGAAGATGGCGCGCACCTTCGCCTGGGTATCGGCGAGGTCGGCGTCCAGGGTGGCGAAGTCCGGCATTTCGCCGGCGCGGGCCAGGAGCGCCCGGAGCGCCGGGCTCGCGTCCACCGGCACGATGTGGGCATCCACCGCCAGCCGCAGCACCTGCGTGAGGTTCTGGTAGAGCCGGCAGGCGCGCGAGAGCACATGGGCATCTTCCGGCGGCAACAGCCCCAGCCGCGCGGCGGTGGCGAGCACGCGGGCGGTGGCCGTGTCCACGATCTGCGCATGCCCATGGGCGTGCGCCAGCACGAGATACTGGGCAAGGAACTCCACATCCACCTGGCCGCCGGCGGCGTGCTTCAGGTTCCACATGTCGTCCTCGCCCTTCTCGGCGGCGATGGAGCGGCGCATGTCGAGGATGTCCCCGGCCAGCCGGCGCGGATCGCGCGGCTGGCCCATGACGGTGCAGATCACCTCCCGCACCCTCGCCCCGAATTCGGGCTCGGCCGCGATCACGCGGGCACGGGTCAGCGCCATGTGCTCCCAGGTCCAGGCCTCTTCCCGCTGGTAGGTGGCGAAGGAGGCAAGGCGCGTCGCCACCGGGCCGGAGCGGCCGGAGGGGCGCAGCCGCAGGTCCACGTCGTAGAGCTTGCCGGCATTCGTGAGCGAGGTCAGCGCGGTGACGAGGCGCTGGGTGAAGCGGGCGAAATACTGCGCGCCGGTGAGCGGGCGCGGGCCGTCGGAGGTGGGGTCGGCATCGGCGTCGAAATCATAGAGCACGATGAGGTCGAGGTCGGACCCCGCCGTCATCTCCCGCCCGCCGAGCTTGCCCATGGCGAGCACCGCCGTCTGCGCGCCGCCGATGGTGCCGTGGGCCTCCCGGAAGCGGGCCCAGACGCGGCGGTGCAGCGCGCGGATGATCACCTCGGCCAGGGTTGCATAGGCCTCGCCCGCCCGCGCCGCCTCCAGCGTGCCGGAGGCGATGCGCACGCCGATGAGCACGTGCTGCTCCTGCCGGAACCGGCGCGCGCGGTCGAGCTGCTCCTCGTCGGTATCGGCGGTGTCGAGCAGGTGCTCCAGATGGGCGGAGAGGCCCGCCTCGTCCGGCAGCACGTCGAAGAAGGCGGGATCGAGAAGCGCGTCGGTGAGGGAGGGCCGGCGCGCCAGCGTCTCGCCGAGGCGTGGCGCGGCGGTGAGGATGGTGGCGAGCAGCCGCACCAGGTCCGGATGCCGGTCGAGGGCGGCCAGAAGCTGCGGGCCGGGCAGGTCGCTCAAAAAGCGGTCGGCAGCGGCCAGCGCCCCGTCGGGATCGCCGCCACGTGCCAGCGCCTCCAGCATCAGCGGAACGATGCGGGCCAGGTGGGCGCGCGCGCTCTCGCCCTTCAGCGCGCGCGGCCCGCCGGACAGCCAGCGCCGGACCATGCCGCTGGCCGCCGCCGGATCGCGAAAGCCGAGGCGGGACAAGGCGGCCAGCGTCTTGCGGTCGTTCTCGTCCGGCGCGAAGACGAGATCGGCGTCGAGCACGGCGGGCGGCGCGGTGTCCTCGAACAGGTTGGCGTAATGGGTCTGCACGGCCTGGAGGCGCGTCACCAGCGCCGCCGCGAAGGCGTCGCGGTCGGCATATCCCATGAAGCGCGCGAAGCCCTCCATGGCGGCGCTCTCGGGCAGGGAATGGGTCTGGGCGTCCGCCACCATCTGGATGCGGTGCTCCACCCGGCGCAGGAACACATAGGCCTCGGCGAGCACGTCGCGCACCTCCGGCTCGATCCAGCGGCGGGTGGTCAGGGCGTCCAGCGCTTCCAGCGTCCGGGAGTTGCGCAGCAGCGGGTCACGCCCGCCGGCGATGAGCTGCTGGGTCTGGACGAAGAATTCCACCTCGCGGATGCCGCCGCGCCCGAGCTTCACATTGTGGCCTTCCACCGCCACCACGTCGTGCCCCCGGAAGGCGTGGATCTCCCGCTTCATGGCGTGCACATCGGCGATGGCCTGGAAATCCAGCCCGCGCCGCCAGACGAAGGGGGACAGGTCGGCGAGGAACGTCCGCCCCACCGCCATGTCGCCGGCCACCGGGCGGGCCTTGATGTAGGCGGCGCGCTCCCAGGTGGCGCCCTCGCGCTCGTAATAATCAAGGGCGGCGGTGGTGGAGAGGGCCACGGCGGTGGAGCCGGGATCGGGACGCAGGCGCAGGTCCACGCGCAGCACATAGCCGTCCGCCGTGCGCTCCTGGAGCAGGCGCACGAGGCCCTGCGTGATCTTCACGAAGACCTGGGACGCGGACACGTCCTCGCCCAGGGGCGCCTTGTCCCTGTCGAACACCACCACGAGATCGACGTCGCTGGAATAATTGAGCTCGCGCGCGCCGTGCTTGCCCATGGCGATCACCGCGAGTCCGCAGCCGAAGGACGGGTCGGCGGAATCGGGCGGCAGCAGGCGTCCGGCGCGCGCCGCCTCGCCCAGCAGGAAGGCGAGCGCTCCGCGCACCGCCGCGTCCGCCACATCGGTCAGCGCCGCCGTCACCGCGATCAGGTCGAAGGCGCCGCCCATGTCGGCAAGGGCGATGAGGAGCGCCGCCTCGCTGCGCATGCGGCGCAGGGCGCGCATCACCTCGGCCTCGCCGCCCGTGGCGGCGGTCGCCGCGCACTGGGCCATGAGGGCGGCAAGGTGGACCTGGGGATCGCGCGCCAGGACGCGCAGCAGCCGCGCCGGCTCCGCGCGCACCAGATCGAGCAGGAAGGGCGAGCCCTCGGCCATGCCGAGGCACACGTGGTGCGCCATGGGGGCGCGCGAAAACAGCCCGTCGAGCACTGCCCGTTCCGCAGGGGCCAGACTCTCCGTGGCTTGGGAAAGCTTAATCTTTGCCGTCTCTTCATCGCCGAGGACGGGGGCTTCCCGCATCAGGACGGCGAGAGATGGCCGGTCGGCCGAATCCGGTTCGAGGGGCCCGCGCATGGTTTCATCAAAAGCATTAGGACCTTGCGTTGCGCAAGCCCTCTTCGACAATTGCAACGCTCCGGAGCGGTCGAAAGCTGCATGGTAAACAGCAAATTATCGCACCTGCGAAATGCTTAAGGCCACGCGGGACGCCACGTACGGCACCCCGCAGTTATTTCGCCGGCAAACGCAGTGTGGCGACCAGCCCGGGCGTTCCATCGGTGAAGCTGAGGTTGCCACCGTGGAGCCGCGCCACCGCGCCCACCAGCGCGAGGCCGAGCCCCGACCCCGGCCGGGTCCGGCTCGCCTCCAGCCGCACGAAGCGCTCCACCACCCGCTCGCGATCCGCCGCCGGGATGCCCGGCCCGGTATCGGCCACGGCAAGCACCGCATCACCGCCCGCCCGCGTCAGGCTGACGGCGATGCGCCCCCTGCTCCCGTCCGCCGGGCGGCCATATTTGATGGCGTTGTCGATGAGGTTGGAGACGGCCTGCGCCAGCAGTTCCTTCACCCCGTGGATGGTCACCGGCGCCACCGTGACCACGAGGTCGAGGCCCTGCTCGTCGGCCAGCGGCTCGTAAAGCTCGGAGACATTCTCCGCAATCTCGGCAAGGTCGAGGTCGCTCATGATGGCGCGGGCCTGCCCGGCCTCGGCGCGGGCGATCATGAGCAAGGCGTCGAAGGTGCGGATGAGGCCGTCGCTCTCCTCGATGGTGTCTTCCAGCGCCCCGCGCCAGTCGTCTTCCGTGCGGGCACTGCGCAGCGCCTCCTCGGAGCGGTTGCGCAGGCGGGTGAGCGGGGTCTTCAGGTCATGGGCGATGTTGTCGGAAACCTCCTTCAGCCCCTGCATCAGGCCCTCGATGCGGTCCAGCATGGCGTTCAGCGAATGGGCCAGCCGGTCGAACTCGTCCTGCGTGCCGGTCATGGCGAGGCGACCGGAGAGGTTGCCGGCCATGATGGTCTCGGCGGTGGCGGTCATGGAATCGATGCGCTTCAACACCCGCCGCGTCACGAACACGCCGCCGGCAAGGCCCAGCACCACGATGAGCAGCACCGCCCATTGCGCCGGACGGGCCACGAGGTCGCGCAGGGTGTCGCGCTCCTCGATGTCGCGGCCCACCAGCATGCGGTAGCCGCCGGGCAGGATCAGGGTCTGCACGAAGGCCACATGGCTCTTCAGGCCGGCATCGTCGGGGCGGTTGTAGGTGGTGAAGCGGGTGCCCTCCTTGTCGAGGAGGCCGATGGGCAGGTCCGAGACGTTGGTGGCCAGCACCTCGCCCTGGAAGTTGGTGATCATGTAGATGGAGGAGCCCGGCCGGCGCGTCCTGCGGTCGATGACATAGACCAGGCGCTGGATGCCGCCGATGCGGTACTGGTCGGCGAGGAACCGCACCTCCCGGTCGAGGTCGTCCGCCACCTGACCCTGGATCAGCTCGCGGGTGTGCCACGCCGTGTAGACGATGACCGATACGGCGAACACGGCGAACACCAGCAGATAGGCCGCCAGCAGCTTGAACGCCGTGGTGCGCACCAGCCGCGCGAGATGGGCGAGGAACTTCATGTCCGAAGGGTTTTCATGGGCAAAGCGTTTTCACGGGCAAAGCGTTTTCATGGGCGCCGGCCGTTCCCCGGCCCAGCGACGGCGCAGCCGGAGCGCCGAGCCGGGGGCCAGCGCAAGACTTCTGCGCAGCAGGCAAGACCAGCCGCCGTCAGATGATGAAGCGCCTTCGGCGGACTCTTCGGCTGGGTCCCGGCTCTCCTTCCCCTACGCTGCGCTGCGTTCCCGTCGGCCGGGACACGGGCGCGGTGGCTGTCCTTCCGATGCTCCGCCCGCGTCTGGCCGTTGTGCGCACTCACGCCGCACCCGCCCGCACCATGTAGCCGGCGCCGCGCACGGTGTGGATCAACGGCACGTCGAAGCCCTTGTCGATCTTGGAGCGCAGGCGGGAGACGTGCACGTCGATGACGTTGGTCTGCGGGTCGAAATGGTAGTCCCACACGTTTTCCAGCAGCATGGTGCGGGTCACCACCTGCCCGGCATGGCGCAGGAGATATTCCAGCAGCCGGAACTCCCGCGGCTGGAGCGGGATCTCCTTGCCGGAGCGGGTGACGCGATGGGCAAGGCGGTCCAGCTCCAGGTCGGACACCTTGTAGACCGTCTCCGCACCCTGGGAGACGCCGCGCCGGGACAGGGCTTCCACCCGCGCCAGCAGCTCGGTGAAGGCGTAGGGCTTGGGCAGATAATCGTCGCCGCCAGCGCGCAGGCCCTGCACCCGGTCGTCCACCTGGCCGAGAGCCGAGAGGATGAGCACCGGCGTGGTGTGCCCGCGCCCGCGCAGCTCGGTGACGAGGGAGAGCCCGTCGCGCACGGGGAGCATGCGGTCCACCACCATCACGTCGTACTTGCCGTCGAGGGCGAGGGCGAGCCCCACCTCCCCGTCGGCAGCAAGGTCCACCACGTGCCCAGCCTCGCGGAAGGCCTTGCGCAGATATTCGGCGGCGTCGCGGTCGTCCTCGACAAGGAGGAGGCGCATGGCGGTGAGGGGATCCGGATCGAGATTCGCTGTCATCACTCTAGCTCACCTTGCCGGCAGGTCCATGCGGGGGTGTCCGCTGCGCGCAACGCCTGGGCTCCCCCAACCGGGAAAAGGGGGAGGTAGCGGGCTTGCTCAAAAACATGGCGCGGGACGCCCTTGCGAGCATCCCGCGCCTTCGGAGCCGAAGCGTCATCAGGGGGGCGATGCTAACCCGCCTCGGGGTCCGAAAGACCTGCTCCGGCGGCGCCCTGCCGCCGGAGCATTCAGGTTCAGCGCAGGGTTCAGCCCTTGGCCTTGGCGTCGAGCGCGATGGCGACGAAGCGCACGCCCTGCTCGCTCTTCACCTGGATCAGCACCGCCTTGCGGTTCTCGGCCTTGGCGGCGGCGAGGCCGTCGCGGACATCCTTCGGGGTGGAGACGAGCTTGTCGCCCACCTTCAGGATCACGTCGCCGGTCTTGAAGCCGCGCTGGGCGGCAGCGCCGTTGGGATCGACGCCGGTCACCACCACGCCCTCGCCGCCGGCACCCTGCACGCTCTTGGACGGAGCGAGCTGGAGGCCGAGACGCGGCAGGTCCTTGTTGCCGCCGGTCGCGTCATCCTCGCTCTGCGGCGCGCCGGGGCGCGCGGCCATCTGCTGCTCGGTGGGCAGCTGGTCGAGGGTCAGCGACAGGGTCATGGGCTTGGTGTCGCGGATCAGCGAGAGCTTGATCTCGGTGCCCGGCTTCATCAGACCCACCTTGCGGGTCAGGTCGCGGGCGTCCTTGATGGCCTCTTCGTTCACCTTGACGATCACGTCGCCGGCCTTCAGGCCCGCCTTGGCGCCGGGGGTGTTCGGCTGCACCTGCGCCACCAGGGCGCCGTCGGTCTCCTTGATGCCGAGGCCGGAGGCGAGTTCCTCGGTCACCGGCTGGATCTGCACGCCGATATAGCCGCGGGCCACCGAGCCCTTGTCGCGCAGCTGGGCCACCACCGTCTTCACGGTCTCGGAGGGAATGGCGAAGGCGATGCCCACGTTGCCGCCCGAGGGGGACACGATGGCGGTGTTCATGCCGATCACCTCGCCGTTCAGCGAGAAGGTCGGGCCGCCCGAGTTGCCCCGGTTGATGGGGGCGTCGATCTGGATGAAGTCGTCATAGGGACCCGAGCCGATATCGCGGCCGCGGGCCGAGACGATGCCGGCGGTCACCGTGCCGCCGAGGCCGAACGGATTGCCCACCGCGATCACCCAGTCGCCGACGCGCGGGGCGCCGTCCGCGAGCTTCACCCACGGCAGGTTGGTCACGTTCTCGATCTTCAGCAGGGCCACGTCGGTGCGCGGATCGGTGCCGATCACCTTGGCGACATATTCCTTGCCGTCGGTGGTGGTCACGTCCACCTCGTCGGCGCCGTCCACCACATGGTTGTTGGTCACCACATAGCCGTCGGCGGAGATGATGAAGCCGGAGCCCTGGCCCACCACGGGACGCCCACCCCGGGATTCGCCCTTGGGGCCATTGCCGCCGCGCGGACCCATGCCCGGGCCGCCGGGACCCTGGCCGTCGCCGAAGCCGAAGCGCTTCAGGAACTGCTCGATCTGGGGCGGCACATTACCGCCGAACTGGCCGCCGAGATCCCCGCCCATGGCCATCTGGTCGTTGCCGGCGTCCTTCTTCACCTTCACCGAGACAACGGCGGGGGAGACCTTCTCGACGATGTCGGCGAAGGAGAAGGTGCCGGCGGGCTGGCTGGTGGTGATCTGCGCGGCGGCCGGGGCGTTCAGCGGCGGGACGAACTGGCCGGCCACGACGCCGGCGAGCGCGAGACCGACGACGCCGGCCAGGAGAGCCTTGCGGTGGCGCTTCGTCACGGAGGGGGTGTTGTCGGAGCGGGTCATGGGCGGTCGCATCTCTCTGTTGTCTGCCTTGCGAGCAGGTTCGAGAGGCAAGCTAAGGCGGCGAGCGTTACGGCAGTCTGGCTGCGGAATTAAGGATCGGTAATGTGGCTCACGCGTGCGTGACGGTGTGGGCGCCCTCGCCCGGCACCTGCGGCCCAACGCAAAAGGGCGGCCCGAAGGCCGCCCCGTCGTCTGCATTCGTCCCGCTCACTCCGCCGCGGCGGGGGGCGGCTCGGCCACCTCGGGCGCCGGGGTGTAGATGAGGCCCCCGCCGTCGCGGAACTTCTGCGCCATCTCCGCCATGCCGGCGGAGGCGAGATTGTCCGCCTGGGCGCGGGCGATATCGCCGGCTTCCAGCTTCAGCTCCTGCGAGATCTTCATGGAGCAGAATTTCGGCCCGCACATGGAGCAGAAATGCGCCACCTTGGCGCCCTCGGCCGGGAGCGTCTCGTCGTGGAAGCGCTCCGCCGTCTCCGGGTCCAGCGACAGCGCGAACTGGTCGCGCCAGCGGAAGGAGAAACGCGCCCGGGACAGCGCATCGTCGCGGATGCGCGCCGCCGGATGCCCCTTCGCAAGGTCGGCCGCGTGCGCCGCGATCTTGTAGGAGATGACGCCGGTCTTCACGTCGTCCCGGTCGGGCAGGCCCAGGTGCTCCTTCGGGGTCACGTAGCAGAGCATGGCGGTGCCGAACCAGCCGATCATCGCCGCGCCGATGGCCGACGAGATGTGGTCGTAGCCGGGGGAGATGTCGGTGACGAGCGGGCCGAGGGTGTAGAACGGCGCCTCGTGGCAGACCTTCAGCTGCTTCTCCACATTCTCGCGAATGAGGTGAAGCGGCACGTGGCCGGGGCCCTCGATCATCACCTGGCAGTCGTACTTCCAGGCGATCTCGGTCAGCTCGCCCAAAGTCTCCAGCTCGGCGAACTGGGCGGCGTCGTTGGCATCGGCGATGGAGCCGGGGCGCAGGCCGTCGCCGAGCGAGAAGGCCACGTCATACTGGGCGAGGATTTCGCAGAGTTCCTCGAAATTCTCGTAGAGGAAGCTCTCCTTGTGATGGGCAAGGCACCACTTGGCCATGATGGAGCCGCCCCGCGAGACGATGCCGGTGACCCGGTTGGCGGTCAGCGGCACGTAGGGCAGGCGCACGCCGGCATGGACCGTCATGTAGTCCACGCCCTGCTCGGCCTGCTCGATCACCGTGTCGCGGAAGACCTCCCACGTCAGGTCCTCGGCGACGCCGTTCACCTTCTCCAGCGCCTGGTACATGGGCACGGTGCCGATGGGCACCGGCGAATTGCGCATGATCCATTCGCGGATGGTGTGGATGTTCTTGCCGGTGGAGAGGTCCATCACCGTGTCGGCCCCCCAGCGGGTGGCCCACACCAGCTTGTCCACCTCCTCGGCAACCCCCGAGGTGACGGCGGAATTGCCGATGTTCGCGTTGATCTTCACCAGGAAGTTCCGGCCGATGGCCATCGGCTCGGTTTCGGGATGGTTGATGTTGTTGGGGATGATGGCGCGGCCCCGCGCCACTTCCTGGCGCACGAATTCCGGCGTGATGTCGGTGGGGATCGCCGCGCCGAGGCCCATGGCCTGATGGTGCGGGTGGACGCCGCCATTGGCGCGGGCGAGATTCTCGCGCGCCGCCACATATTCCATCTCGGCGGTGATGATGCCGGCCCGCGCATAGGCCATCTGGGTCGGGCGCTTGCCCGCCTTGGCGCGCAGGGGCCGGCGGCCGGTGAGGTCGAACTGGGGCAAGGTCGAGGACTGGCCGTCCTTGAGGCCATCGTCCTCGGGCTTGACCTGCCGGCCCTCCACCTCCTCCACGTCGCCGCGCTCGCGGATCCACTGGGCGCGCAGCAGCGGCAGGCCCTTGGTGAGGTCGATGACGGCCTGCGGATCGGTATAGGGGCCGGAGGTATCGTAGACCCGGACCGGCCGTTCTTCGGGCGTGGACAGGGTAATCTCGCGCATGGCGACGCGCACGTCCGGCCGGGTGGCGGAGACGAACACCTTGTGCGAGTGCGGCAGGGCGCCGGTGGTGACCTTGAGAGAGGACGTCGAGGCTTCGTCCAGCATGCGGTTCTCCTTTAAGCTTGCGCTTTCAACGAGAGCCGGGAATCGAGCTAGGAGACGGGTACGATACGGCCGTAACGCGCCGCGCGCACAAGTTCCGATCCCTTCGCCGGTATGACCCGGATCAGGTTCGAAGGGTCATCGCGGCACCGAACAGCCAAGGTTCTGATGAACACCAGGCCGACGGACTTGCGAAATCTCAGCCCCTTCCGGGACCCCCCTTGGAACGGTGCGAGTGTGTGTATACGAAAGCCCAATGTCAACGCTGCGGCGCAGCATGGGCCGGAGCGTCCATTCTGGGGACATCTGCGCCTTGTGATCCGCCGGTGATTTGAGGCCGGGCCATCCTGCCCTACATAAGGGCGAAGGGGCGCCCGGCGGCGCCCAGGACGGGCGGCATGCAGCAGTATCACGACCTTCTCCGCCGCATCCTCGACGAAGGCGTCCGCAAGGACGACCGCACCGGCACCGGCACGCTTTCCGTGTTCGGGCACCAGATGCGGTTCGATCTGGAGGACGGCTTTCCCCTCGTCACCACCAAGAAGCTGCACCTGAAATCCATCGTGCACGAGCTTCTGTGGTTCCTCGCCGGTGACACCAACGTTCGCTACCTGAAGAACAACGGCGTCTCCATCTGGGACGAGTGGGCCGACGCCAAGGGCGACCTGGGGCCGGTCTACGGCCATCAATGGCGCTCCTGGCCCACGCCTGAAGGCGGCGTCATCGACCAGATCGCGCAGGTGGTCTCGGACATCGGCCGCAACCCCGATTCGCGCCGCCTCATCGTCACCGCCTGGAACCCGGCGGACATGTCGAAGATGGCGCTGCCGCCCTGCCACTGCCTGTTCCAGTTCTACGTGCTGGAGGGCAAGCTCTCCTGCCAGCTCTACCAGCGCTCGGCGGACGTGTTCCTGGGCGTGCCCTTCAACATCGCCTCCTACGCGCTGCTCACCCACATGGTGGCGCAGGTGACCGGGCTGGGCGTGGGCGACTTCGTCCACACGCTGGGGGATGCGCACCTGTACGTGAACCATCTGGAACAGGCCCGCGCGCAGCTGGAGCGCACGCCCCGCACGCTGCCGCGCCTGTCGCTGAATCCGGCGGTCACCGACCTCTTCGCCTTCCGTTACGAGGATGTGGAAATTGTGGGCTATGATCCGCATCCGGCCATCAAGGCGCCGGTGGCGGTCTGAACCCGAGCGCGGGAGCGCGCCTTCGTCCCTGTCCGTTTTTCGGCTCGTGCGTACCGGTCGTTCCTTTGGAGCCGGTCCGGTTGGGACAACCTGATCTGGGCAGCAGTCTCCACACTCAAGACAAAGCACGTTCGATCGCTTGCGGTGCAACCCGATCGGAACGTCCTTCAGGGAGGGTCACATGGCGGATGCAGGAAGTCTTCTGGGGCAGCTCATCGGCGCTGCGCTCGGCAACGGCAGCGTGCGTGGCGGCGGTGCCGGCGGCGGCGGCCTCGACCAGATCCTCAAGAGCGTGCTGGAAGGCGCGGGACAGGGCGGGCAAGGCGCGCCCTCCGGCCAAAGCGGCGGCCTGCCGGGCGGGCTCGGCGACATTCTCGGCCAGGTGCTGGGCGGCGGCGGCGGGCAGCGCCCGGGGGGCGGTGTTGACGGCGGCGGTGCGTCCGGACTTCCCGGCGGCCTCGGCGACATCCTCGGCCAGATCCTCGGCGGCGGCGCGTCGCGAGGCGGTGATCTCTCCGGCGGCATGTCCGGCGGCAGCACCGGCGGCTCGCTCGGCGATCTCGCGGAGGCCTCCCTCGGAGGTCCGGCCACCACCTCGGCCCCCAATCCCTACCC
>NZ_JAIVFO010000409.1 GCF_029991245.1 Xanthobacter autotrophicus | reverse complement strand
CTCCCTGCCCTCCCCCTATGCGCTGCGCAGGGCGCCGAAGCGCACCCTCTGCTCCGCGCGGATCAGGGCCGGAAAGGCGTCGCGGAAGCGGCCGAGGTGGGGCGTTTCCAGATGGGCGTCGAAGGCGGCGCGGTCGTCATAGACCTCATAGAACACCACGGTGGAAGCTCCCTCCAGCACGATCACCTCGAACTGCCGGCAGCCGGGCTCGTCGGCCACCGAATGGGCGGCGTCATCGCGCGCAACCGCGAGGAAATCGGCGAGGCGGGCGGGCTCCACATCGAACTCCGCGATCACCACGAAAGGCGCCGGGGTGGTGTTCAACTCGGTCGTGTTCAACTCGGTCGTGCTCATGGGGTCTCCTCGTATTGGTCCTGGTTCGGCCATGATCGCTAATCGAACACCCGCGTCTCCTC
>NZ_JAIVFO010000408.1 GCF_029991245.1 Xanthobacter autotrophicus | reverse complement strand
GCCCCGCGGGCACCAGGGTGCCGGCGCGCAGCTCGTCCGCGACCAGGCTCTGCGGCAGCCAGGCCACGCCGCGCCCGTCCAGCGCCAGCGTCTTGAGCAGCGCCGCATGGTGGGCCGTGAACACCACCGCCACCTCGCCGGGCAGGCCGGGCACCGTGCCGCTCTCGAACACGCCGCGGCGCAGCGCGCGCATGATGCGCCCCAGCCCGGACGCATCGCTGTACGCCAGCACGGGCAGCGGGGAGGCTTCACGCTCCGACGCGCCGGCCAGCGCATCCGCCGCTGCGTCCGCCGACGGTATCGCGTGCAGCGGCGTGCCATCCGCACGCGGCGCGGAGACGGGGCGCAGCACGTCTTCCGCGAGCCGCACCACCGGGTAGCCCGCCTCGTCGAGCCGCCCCGGCACCTGTCTCGTAGC
>NZ_JAIVFO010000407.1 GCF_029991245.1 Xanthobacter autotrophicus | reverse complement strand
CCTACCCGTCGGTGCTGTCGCAGACGACGCACGACTTCGAGTGGCTGGTGCTGCTCGACGACCGGTGCAGCGGCGAGTTCCGCGAGGACATCGAGGCGCTGGCCGACGGGGTCTTCACGCCGGTCTGGACGCACGCCGACTTCCGGCGCGACACCTTCGCCGCCCCCGTGGCGGAGCGCGCGAGCGGAGCGCCGTACCTGATCACCACCCGGATCGACTCCGACGACGCGATGGCCGTGGACTTCATGGCCACGGTGCAGGCCCAGTTCGCCCAGCAGGACCGGCTGTTCGTCAGCATCACCCGCGGTGTCCAGATCGACCGGTCGGGGGGTGTTTACCGCAGGGACCAGCTGTCCAACCCGTTTCTGTCCCGGATCGAGAAGCGACAGCCGGACCGACTCCCCGACACGGTCTACGT
>NZ_JAIVFO010000406.1 GCF_029991245.1 Xanthobacter autotrophicus | reverse complement strand
CAATGAACGAGCCCCCACTAAGGAAAGGTTATTAAAGCCTAATGATTTCCCCCAGAATGTCATTATTGTTACG
The DNA here is from genome assembly GCF_029991245.1 of Xanthobacter autotrophicus. Taxonomy (GTDB): domain Bacteria; phylum Pseudomonadota; class Alphaproteobacteria; order Rhizobiales; family Xanthobacteraceae; genus Xanthobacter; species Xanthobacter autotrophicus_C. Next base: position 345 of record NZ_JAIVFO010000406.1, on the reverse strand, counting down.
CCGAACTGCCAGACTGAAAGCTTAGCTCTCTCTTCTGCACTTTTGCTACCACGTCTCGCCGGCTCTAGGAGGGACTGACTTCCTATTCTTTTCCAAGAGAGAAGAGCAAGTGAATCAGAAGGTGCTGAAAGCCTTTGGGAGAATTTCTAAGATGTTTGGATTTTCGGTGGACAAAGGATAAGGAGAAAGTATAGTCCATCGTCTGGTTGCTCCTAGTGAAAGTCTAGTCCATCGTCTGGCCTATATAGCATCCCTCCCCCTCTTAACAAACCTCTAACGTTGCAAACTAGCCTAGCCTGAGAGCTATGAACTACAGAACAAACAACGGAAAAGTACCTTCGCAAG
>NZ_JAIVFO010000405.1 GCF_029991245.1 Xanthobacter autotrophicus | reverse complement strand
GTAAAAGACTTACCAGGGGTTAAATATCACATCGTTCGTGGTGCTCTTGATACAGCAGGTGTTGCAAAAAGAACAGTTTCTCGTTCTAAATATGGTGCTAAACGCCCTAAAGCAGGCGCTGCAAAATAATCTTCATACAGACAAATCCGTTAGATTTGATTTTGTTTGAGTAAAATTTAAAATTTGAAGGAAAAATAATGAGAAGAAGAAAAGCTCCGGTAAGAGAAGTTTTACCTGATCCGATTTATGGTAATAAAGTAATCACAAAATTTATTAATTCTTTAATGTATGATGGCAAAAAAAGCACAGCTACAACAATTATGTATGGTGCTTTAGAAGCTATCGATAAAAAAGGTGGCGAGAAAAAAGGTATTGATATTTTTAATGATGCGATTGAAAATATTAAGCCTTTATTAGAG
>NZ_JAIVFO010000404.1 GCF_029991245.1 Xanthobacter autotrophicus | reverse complement strand
AATAGATGGGCTCTGGGGAGAAATCTCTACGCCGATCCGAGAATTCGAGAACGAAATGATGGGTGCATATACCATCGGCTCGAATGGGCGCAGTGGCGGATACCTGGTTCTTTACGAAGCCGAGATCTATGATCCCGGCTACAAGAGCACCTGCCCGTCATGCGGACAGTTGAACTATAAGCCTGTCACCCAGGGGTCGCACACCTGCGGCGTCTGTCGTGGGGAACGAAAAAACCTCAAGGCGCCGCTCCGGTGGACCCGCGCTAAGACGAGCGCGTTCGATCACGGCATGACCATGGAGGATTTCATGGATATGTCGTTTGCCTGGCTGAAAGACCGTGCGGATCTCGTGCGGTCATTTGACCGGGCCTGTGATCGCGTGCGGTCCGCTTTCATCGGTGCCATTGAAGCTGTCTCTT
>NZ_JAIVFO010000403.1 GCF_029991245.1 Xanthobacter autotrophicus | reverse complement strand
CTGTGGTAGTCGCTGCCCGCTACGTATGCACGTCGTGGACGGTGAAATCAAATATGTTGAAACGGATAATACTGGCGATGACAACTATGACGGCCTGCACCAGGTGCGCGCCTGTCTGCGTGGTCGTTCCATGCGTCGCCGCGTTTACAATCCCGACCGCCTGAAATATCCGATGAAACGAGTCGGGGCGCGCGGTGAAGGCAAATTCGAGCGCATTAGCTGGGAAGAAGCCTACGACATCATCGCGACCAATATGCAGCGCCTGATCAAAGAGTACGGCAACGAATCCATCTATCTGAACTATGGCACCGGTACGCTGGGTGGCACCATGACCCGCTCCTGGCCGCCGGGAAATACCCTGGTCGCGCGCCTGATGAACTGCTGCGGCGGTTATCTGAACCATTACGGTGACTACTCTTC
>NZ_JAIVFO010000402.1 GCF_029991245.1 Xanthobacter autotrophicus | reverse complement strand
TTGGTGCTCAGGTTGCCGACGTTGATCTCGTGCGTGGCGGCCGAGATCTGGGCGGAGCCCCAGGCCTGATCGACCCGCAGGGCGCCGACGAAATCGGGCAGCCGCGAGCGCTGGACGGCGTCGACGTTGCCGTAGCGGGACGGCCGGCCGCTCGTGTAGCCGACGAAGACGGGGGCGAGCGCGTTCCCGGACGGCGAGAAGACCGGCGAGCGCGTGAAGACCGGGTCTTCCACCGACAGGGTCGCCGAGACGCCGTTGCCGAAGGTGGCGGTGTAGGCGAGCAGGTTGGTCGACGAATTGTCCGAGCCCGAGGTCGCGCCGTAGAACTCGAAATCGTGGGCGTAGAAGTCGTAGAACGACGAGGCGCGACCGGCGGTGAGGCCGGCGAACTGGATGAACGCCTTGTCGACGTTCACGTAT